>CAZVZW010000086.1:0-3935 GCA_964631365.1 uncultured Chloroflexota bacterium
AGCGACGTCCTGGCCGGGGACCGCCTGCTTGTAGACCGAGGTGGTCGGGGCGTCGGACCGATGGGCCTTGAAGCCGTCTTCCAGGGTGGGCAGATCGATGTCGTAGAAGACCCCGGTGGGGATGCGGTCGCCCCCTGCGAAAGAGCGAGCGATGGCGGCCTTCTTCTTGGCGTTCACTTCGTGCAGGTCGTCGGGATCGGCCACCCGCGGGTCGAAGCCTTCTTCTTCTTCCAGGTTGTAGACTCGGGGAATCGCCGAGGCCATGTCGCGACCGGCGTACCAGTTGGCCGTCATAACGTCGTTGTAGACCGGGCAGGGCTGGAGCACGTCGATCAGCGCGGTCCCACGATGGCGTATGGCCCGCACCATGATGTCCTTCATGGCCTTCGTGTCCATGGCGTAGCCGCGGGCGACGAAGGTGTAGCCGGACGATACGGCGATGGCCAGCGGATTGACCGAGTCCTGGAAGGACGGCTCGGTCATGGAGCGGGTCTTGATACCGCGCCGCAGGGTGGGCGAGGACTGGCCCTTGGTGAGCCCGTAGACGCCGTTGTTGAAGACGATGTAGGTCAGGTCGAGGTTGCGCCGACCGGAGTTGACGAAATGGCCGGCGCCGATGCCGTAGCCGTCACCGTCGCCGCCCATGGCCAGGACGGTGAGCTCATGGTTGGCGAGCTTGGCCCCGGTGGCGATCGGCAAAGCGCGGCCGTGCAGGGTGTGCAGCCCGTAGGATTTGATGTAGTGCGGGGTCTTGCCGGAACAGCCGATTCCGGAAATTGCGAGCACGTTGTGAGGTTGCAGGTTCAGTTCGGCCAGCGACTGGCGGATGGCGTTGAGGATGCCGAAGTCGCCGCAGCCAGGACACCAGTCGGGATGGGCGGCGGTGCGGTAGTCGGAGGGTCGTACCTCGAAGTCGGTGGTCATCGGGGGGACGCCTGGTTGGGGGAGGATCGCGCCGGCATCTAGACCACCATTCTTTCGGAACTCACGACGATGCGCTCGGCTTCGCCTTCGGCCGCTTCGCAGAGGCCGGCTTCGACCTCGTTCTGCGAGAAGGGCCGGCCGTTGTACTTCAGGAGCTTGCGCTCGATCTGAATGCCTGTTTCTTCGGCGATCAACTGGCCGAGCTGGCCGTCGTAGTTGTCTTCGAGCAGTACCACCATCCGGGCGCGCTCGAGGAATTTCTGCACTTCCTTGCGCGGGAACGGCCAGAGCATCTTGATCTGCAGGAAGTTGACGTTCATCCCCATCGCTTCGACAACCGGCATGGCGTCGAGGATGGCGCCTTTGGTGGAGCCCCAGGCGACCACCGTCAGCTCGGCGTCGGCCGGGCCATGTAGCTCCCAGCGGTCGGTGGCCGGCGACTCCTCGTCGATCCGCGCCAGCTTGCGCATGCGCTTCTCAACCTGTTCGTGGCGATTGAGAATGCCTTCGCTGATCTTGCCGTACTGGTTGTGCTCGTCGCTGCTGGTGACGAACTGCCCACCAAGCTGTCCGGGAATGCTGCGCGGGCTGATGCCGGATTCGGTGACCAGGTGGCGCTTGTAGTCGTCGTCGTTGGGATCGAAGAATTCGCCGCGGTCGATGACGAGGCCGTCGGTGTCTAGCTTGTCCACGGTCCAGAAACTGTTGGCGAGGAAACGATCCATCATGACGATGACCGGGACCTGGTAGCGGTCGCCGTAGTTGAAGGCTTTGAAGGTGAGGGAGAACGTCTCCTGCACATCCCCGGGGGCCAGGACGACGTGGGGAAATTCGCTGTGGCAGGGCCGAATGGCGAAGCGCAGGTCGCCCTGGGACTGCCGGGTGGGCAGGCCGGTGCTGGGTCCGCCGCGCTGGTAGACGCTGAGCACCGGGCCGGGGGTCTCGATCATGGCCGCGAAGCCGAGACCTTCGCCCATCAGCGAGAAGCCGGGGCCGGAGGTGGCGGTGGCGGCGCGGGCACCGGCGTGGGCCGCCCCGGTGGCCATGTTCATGCAGGCGATCTCGTCTTCGCCCTGCAGGACGGTGATCGGGTAGTCGCCCTGGACGGAGTTGAGGATCTCGCTCTCTTCAGTGGCCGGGGCGATCGGGTAGTAGCTTTGGAAGGAACAGCCGGCGTGAATCTTGCCAAGCGCGGCGGCGTCGCAACCGCGAATCAGCAGCGAATCTCGTCCCTCTTCACGACCTTCAAGATTCACCGGGAAATCGGTGCCGTACTCGCGGTAGACGAAGTTGGCGGTGGCGTTGAGGACCAGTTCGTTGAGTCCGACCAGGTGCTGGCGGTGCGCGCCGAGGCGCTCACGGAGCATGTCGACGATAACGTCGAGGTCCATCTCCAGCAGCGCGAAGGAGGCGGCAACCGAGATCATGTTGCGCATGATGTCGTGGCGGCGCGGTTCATATTCGATACCGCCGCTGGCGAGGGCGTCTTTCATCACTTCGCCGTAGGGCACCGGGTAGAGCCGGACGTCGTCACGACCGATCTCTTCCGGGGTCACCCCCAGCTCGGCGTCATAGATGATGCCGCCATCGGGGACCACCTGGCGGACGTGACCGTGGTGGGTCTGGTATGGGGCGTCGACATCACCAAAGAGGCTCTCGCGGTCGAGCGCTAGGAGCAGGTCGGCACCGTCGATGGGTGAGCGGACATCCTTCTGGTTGACGCGGACGCGGTAGTAGGCGTGCTTGCCGGTGATGTTGGAGTGGTACTCGATGTTGGAGAAGACGTGCAACCCGGCGCGCTTGCAGGCGCGGGCGAAGATATCGGCAGAGACGTTGATACCGCTTCCCTGCGCCCCGCCGATCAGCCAGGAGAGTCTGTTCACAACCATCTGGTCAACACCCGCCAGCATGTCGCGCCCGCGCGAGCCCGGGCAGGTAAGAGGCCGCGCGGCATGTTTTTACCTGCGTCGATCTTGCTCACTGGAATTCAGAACCGGTAAAGACTACCCCACCTTAGCCCCGTGTGCGAGCCCATTTCGGACCCACACCTCCAGTCGCCCGGTTCGACCCGGCCGGACGATCCTCCGATGGAACCAGCTATGGCGGTAGGCCGTATGTGCCCGACCTCACAACGGGCGCCGGCCGACGGAACCGGCCGGTCGATTGAAGCTAGAATGCGTCCTGTCAACTCCGGGAGGGATTAGGCCGACCCGGAGCGGCGCGGTTGAGAGTATCAGGAGTGCCCGGGGGAAGGATCGGCGACCAATGGCGGGAACGAAGGTAGCGCTGCAAACCTGCTCGATCGACGCGAGTCGAGAGCAGGTGCGGAAAGTGGTTGCGCGGACGATCGCGGCGGCCGGAGGTATGCCGGAAGCAGTCCTGACGGCGAAGACGATCGTCATCAAGCCGAACTGGGTCGGGATCCTGGTGGCGGAAACGCCGGACCAGGTGAAGCGCCATCGCGGCCGCCTGGTGAATGACACCGATCCGCAGGTTACGGAGGCGGTGGTGAACCTGGTGCGGGACGCGAACCCGAGCGCGACGATCTATTTGGCCGAGGGGCTGGACAAGTTCCACGACTGGGACCCGCAACAGTGCTGGGAATTGATGGAAGCCCTCCAAATACGCGACAACTACGGGGTGGAACTGATTCACACCGACGAGGGCGAGATAGTGGACGTGCCGGTGCCGGGGGGCGGGCAGATTCGGCGCTTCATCGAGATGCGTGCGGAAATTGCCAACGCCGACGCGGTGATCTCGGTCGCCAAGATCAAGTGCCACCAGAACGCCGGGATCACGTTGGCGACCAAGAACCTGTTCGGGCTGGTGCCGGCGTCGCACTACGGCAGCATGAACCGCAACTTCCTGCACCAGAATCCGTTTCGGCTGATGCGCTTCTTCGTGGATCTGGCAACGGTCATCAAGCCGGACCTGGCGGTGATCGACGGCATCCTGGGGGCGAACTACACGATGGAGGGCGAGGCCTACGAGACCGAGGTCATGCTGGCCGG
>CAZVZW010000086.1:4035-8236 GCA_964631365.1 uncultured Chloroflexota bacterium
CGCTCGGCTTCACAGACCTACCTGCGCCTGAAGGACGAGCTACTGACCACCCATCAGGGGCAGTACGTGTTCATCGTCGCCGACGAGGTAGTGGGGACGATCGACGACATGAAGGGAGTCCCGGAACTGGGATTCTTCACCCATGAGAAGGGCTACGGGTACGCCGTGCAGGTGCTGCCCGATACGGAGCAACCGGAGATCATCGAGGCATACGCGGTATAGGTCCGCGGATCGCCAGCGAAAGGAACAAACCGTGCAAGGGAATCGCACCAAAGAACTCCTGGACAAGGGCCAGCCGGCCATCGGCACGAGCCTGGGTTATGGCTCGCCGTGGGCGGCCGGGGCGATGGCGGGGGCGGGCTTCGACTGGGTACTGATGGACACCCAGCACGGCATCTGGGAGACGGAGGCGCTAAGGACCGGCGTACTGGCGATCGTGCAGGCCGGGGCGGCGCCGGTGGTGCGGGTGCTGAAGAATGATTTCGGCATGATCAACCGGGTGCTGGACGACGGTGTTCTGGGAGTCATCACGCCGATGGTGGACACGGTGGACGACGCGGAACGGGCGGCGGACGCGATGCGCTATCCACCGCACGGACACCGCTCGCACGCCACTCCCTACCTGACCTCGATCTACGGCGAGAACTACTCGGCGGAGGCCAACGACCAGGTGTTCCTGGCGGTGCAGATCGAGTCGGCGATGGCGGTGGAGAACGCGGAGGCAATCCTGGCAACGGACGGGGTGGACGGATGCTGGGTGGGGCCGGCGGACATGGCGCTGACGATGGGCCTGACGCTGGCGGACATCGGCACGCACCCGCGGCACAACGAGGCGGTGGCCCATGTGGCAACGGTCTGCAAGAAACTGGGCAAATTCGCCGGGTATTCTTGCGGCACGCTGGAAATGGGCAAGCGCCGGGTCTCCGAGGGCTTCACCTTCGTGAACGTCGGCGGCGACTCGATCTTCATGGCCGAGGGCGCCAAGCACTACCTAGCGGAAATGCGTGGGTAGGCGGCGGCGCAACGGCATCCCGGAGGCGGTCTGATGGCTGAACTCAGCGGGCGGGTGGCGCTGGTGACCGGAGCGGCCGGCGGGCTGGGTCGGTTGGCGGCGCACCGACTGGCGGAGATGGGTGCGGCGGTGGCGGCGGTGGATATCGACGCCGACGGGGTGGCAGAAACGGCGAGCGAGGTGGCGGTTGAGCACGGGGTAGCAAGTCTGGCGATCGCGATCGATGTCTCGTCGAGTGCGGCGGTGGAGGAGATGCGCACCACCATCGAGCGTGAACTGGGCCCGGTGAACGTACTGGTGAACGCGGCCGGCATATTGATGCTGGGCGGCATTCTCGATGTCAGCGAAGAAGAGTGGGACCACATGATGGCGGTCAACCTCAAGAGCGTCTTCCTGGTGACGAGGGCGGTGCTGCCGGGGATGATGGAGACCGAGTACGGTCGGATCATCAACATTTCGTCGCTGGCCGGGAAGGTGGGCGGAGTGCTGGCCGGTATCCACTACGGCACCTCGAAGGGCGCGCTGCTGTCGTTTACCAAGGCGCTGGCCCGGGATGTGGGCCGGCACGGCATCACCGCCAACTGCGTGTGCCCCTATACGGCGGAAACGGAGATGATCACGAAATTCTCGAACGAACAGGTGGACGCAATGCGCGATATGAATCCGATGCGGCGACTGGCGCGACCGGAAGAGGTGGCGGCCGCTATCGTCTTCCTGGCCTCGCCCGGCGCGGGCTTCATCAACGCCGAGATGCTGGACGTCGACGGCGGCTACACGGCCGACTAGCCGGGATCGTGCCGACCCGCGTCATCGCCCACCGCGGAGCACCGCGGCGGGCCCCCGAAAACACCCTGGCGGCGTTCCGCCGCGCTCTGGAGTTTCCGCTCGACGGGCTGGAATTGGACGTGCACCTGTCGCGGGACGGCCACCCGGTGGTGCTGCACGATCGGCTGGTGGATCGCACGACTGATGGCAGCGGGCCGGTGGACGAATTGGACCTGGCAGAAACTCAGGCGCTGGACGCCGGGTCGCATCTCGGCGCTGAATTCCGCGGCGAACGGATTCCGACGCTAGCCGAGGTGCTGGATCTGCCGAGTGGTACGGTAGAGATCCAGGTGGAACTCAAAGGCCTGACGCCGGGCCTGGCGGGCAAGGTGGTGGGGTTGCTGCGCGAACGGCGACTGGCGGACCGGGCGGTCATTACATCGTTTGTGCATACGCTGCTGCGGGACGTGCACGACCTGACCAGTGACTTTCGGATGGGAGCGCTGTTCGCGCCGAATCCACGCCTGCCGGCCGACGCGGGATTGCGCGCCGACGAATTGACCGGGATGGCGCGGGCAGCGCGGGCGGACATCGTGCTGGCCCATTACGGCGACCTGGACGACGCAACCATCGCGGCGATCCGGGAGCGCGGCTGTGAGGTGGGCGCTTGGACGGTGAACGAACCGGCGGACCTGCGCCGACTGTTCCAGGCCGGGCCGGAACGACTGACCAGCGACGTGCCTGACCTGGCGCTCGAACTACGCGAACCGACTCAATCCCCAAGAGAAGGAGCATCCGATGAACCTTGAACTTAAAGGCAAGAAGGCGCTTATCACCGGCGGGAGCCGGGGACTGGGCCGGGCGGCGGCGCTGGCGCTGGCCGGCGAGGGCTGCGATATCGCGATCGTGGCGCGGACCCAGGAGACGCTGGATCAAACGGCGGCGGAACTGCGCGAGACCGGGGTGCGGGTGATGCCGATCATGGCCGACGTGACCGATCCGGATGACATCCGCCGAATGGTGGCGGAGGGCTCGGCGGGGCTGGGCGGGCTGGACATCCTGATCGCCAATGCCGGAGGACAGGCGGGCGGCGAGTTGCTGGAATCGAGCGATGCGGACTGGCAGTTCACGCTGGATATCAACCTGTTGCACGCGGTCAGGTCGATCCGGGCGATCACGCCGTTCTTCAAGGATCGCGGCGGCGGATCGATCGTGGTGGTGTCCTCGGTGACGGGCGCAGTTCCTTCGGTGCCGGCGCAGTACGGCGCGGCGAAGGCGGCAGAGTTGTATCTGGCGTCGGCGCTGGCAATGGAACTGGCGCGGTTCAATGTGCGGATCAACGCGATCGCGCCGGGGTCGATCATGTTCGAGGGAGGTGGCTGGGCGCGACGCCTGGAGGAGCAGCCGGAGGCGATGGCGGACTTCGCCGACCGGCAGTTTCCGTTCAAACGGCTGGGGCGCGCCGACGAGATTGGCGACGTGATCGCGTTCCTGGTCTCGGCGCGGGCGTCGTGGATTACCGGGGCGACGATCCCGGTGGACGGCGCGCAGGTGAACCCGGGACTATTCAGTCCGGCGGATCTGCCGGGCCCCGAGGACGCGGGCTAGCGGCAAGTCCTTGGTGGTTGCGGACCGAGGAAATACAATTGGCCAGCGAATGGGGGCAGTCGAAAGTGCCTGAACCATGCGTACAGGCATGAAAGGAAGATCAAACGTTGGCAGATACCACCAAGAAACCCGAGATAACCGCTTGGATGAAACCGTCCTGCGGCTGGAGCAATGGCGTGCGCGCCGTGTTCGCCAAGTACGAGCTTGAGTATGAGGACAAGGACATCATCAACATCCCGGAGAATTTCTTCGAGATGGTGACGATGACCGGACAGCGCTTCCAGCCCAGCATGCGTATCGACGGCCGTATCCTGGCCGACGTGAGCGGCGAAGAGGTTGAGGCATACCTGATCGAGTCCGGCCTGGTGACGGGTTCCGACGCCGATGCTGGAGTCCCGCTGGACGAGGCCTGTGGCCCGGACGACGAGCACCAGGAAGTTCAGTTCGTGCAGCCCTACGGCAGCGCGGAACTGAAGGACATCTCCGAATAACTATTTCCGGGTCGCCGGCGGGCGACACGGATCAGCTTCGAAAACGTGCGGCGCGAGTGTGATGCTCGCGCCGTTTCGCTTCGAGGGATTAATCGCCGGTGAAGAAGGTTTTGCTTTCGTGGTCGTGCAGCAAGGACAGCGCCTGGTCGCTGTACCGGCTGCGCCAGGACCCGGACATCGAGGTGTGTGCCCTCATTGTCGGACTTCGCGGCAACTCCTGAACTTGCCAGCGGCCTCTATTGGGCAAAGAATGACCCCGCGAACCCGGTGGCCGATGAAAGCGAGACGCCATGCCTGACCCCAAGCCGAACATCCTTTTCCTGAC
>CAZVZW010000087.1:0-8226 GCA_964631365.1 uncultured Chloroflexota bacterium
CAGGTCCCAGCCGCCGTCCTTGGTGTGCGGGTCGTAACGGTTGATCCCGCGCACCAGCGCCAGCAGCAGTGCCATCGCGTGATCGGCCACCTCTTCGACGCAGTAATCCGGCACGTAGGCCACCGGAATGCCCAGCTCCGTCGCGACGTCGACGGCGATGTTGTCCACCCCGATCCCGTAGCGCGACACGATCTTCAGTTTCGGCGAAGCCTTGATGACCGGGCCGGTGGTCAGGGCGAAGCATGTCAGGATGCCATCGACGTCTTGGGCCAGTTCCACCAGGCGGTCTTCATCGCCGCGATCGGCCTCGATGATTTCGACGCCCAGCGGCTCCAGGATTTCCCGTTCCGGACCGGTATCGGGCCAGATGTAGTCGGTGATCAGGACTTTGTATTTGTAGTCGGCCACGGCGTATCCGATCTGGTTCAAGTTCGGATGACTACCCTAGCCGCGCCCCGCTCCGGCCACAAACGCCCGCCTTTAGCACCTTCTATCTGCCTGGCGGCCCGACCTCATCTCATGGCTCGATCTCTCTTCGTGGCCCGACCTGCGTGCAGGTTGGGAACCGGAGCGCCTCAGTCATTCAGAAAGGAGGCTGCCTGTGGCTGTTAGAGCTGCATCCGCGCGACGCCAATTCCCAGCAGCGCGATCGCCAGCAGCGTCGCCCCCGTCGCCGCTACGATCCAGCCGTTCACCGGTTCCCGGAACACCAGGAAGCCGATCCCCACGCTGGTTGTCAGAATCGACAGCGCCGAGTAGAGGCTGTAGTAGCTGGCGCCGAAGCGGTTGAACAGGAAATTGAACCCAATGAAAGTGGTCATCAATCCGACCCCGGTCAGGAACATCCAGATGCCGCGAGTGCGGGTATATTCGGCCACGTCGGGCAGGCCCACCACGGTCGAGTAGATGCCCAGGAGCACGAAGGCCACGAAGGCCGCCCCGGCCAGTAGCAGCGCGGGTTTTGCGGCAGATCGGCGCGTTTCTGGGCGTAGACAAACAGCGCGTTCCCGGCCGCCGCCAGCAGCGCCAGCAGCAGCGCCGGTCCGAAGCTGCCCATCTAGAATTCCCGCCGGCCTTCCAGCGCCTGCGCGATTGTCGCCGGGTCCACGTATTCCAAGTCGCCGCCGGTGGCAAGGCCCCGCGCCAGCCGGGTCAGTTTCACGCCGGTGTCATCCAGCAGGCGGCCGATCTCCAGCGCCGTTGCGTCGCCCTCAAAGGTCGCATTGGTCGCCACCACCGCCTCGGTGATCTCCTCTTCCTTCACCCGGGCCACCAGTTCATTCAGCCGCAGGTCATCGGGGCCGATGCCTTCCAGGGGCGAAATCGCGCCTTCGAGCACGTGATACCGCCCGTTGTAGCCGCCGGAGCGCTCGATCGCCAGCAGGTCCAGCGCGTCCTCAATCACGCAGATCGTCTTCCCATCGCGCTCTTCATCGGCGCAATAGGAGCAGGGGTCGCGGTCCGCGTAGTTGAAGCACTTCGAGCACTGCACGATGCCCTGGTTCAGGGCGGCCAGCGCCGCCGCCAGACTCGCCACCTGTTCCGGCGGGGATTTCAGTAAGAAGAACGCGAGACGGCTCGCCGTCTTCGGGCCGATGGTAGGCAGCTTGCCCAGTTCCTCAATCAGCCGGCCAATCGGACCGGGTATGCCGTCGATCACCTTTACGTGGGCCTCCGGCTACATCAGCCCGGGTATCTTCAGGCCGCCGGTCAGGGCGCCGAGTTTCTCGCCGGCCAGCGCCTGTGACTCGGCCAGCGCCTCGTTTACGGCCGCCGTCAGCAGGTCCTCCAGCATCTCCACATCCTCCGGGTCCACCGCCTCCGGATCGACCTTGATCGCGCGGATCTTCTGATCGCCGGTGATAGTCACCGTCACCACCCCGCCGCCGCTGCTGACCTCCAGGGTCTGCTCGGCCAACTCGGCCTGAATCTTCTCCATCTGCTTCTGCATCTTGCGCATCATCTGCATGTAAGTACCTCGATCTGGTTGGTTAGGGAAGCTACTGGTCGTCGACTATTTCGGCCCCGTAAATGGTAACCGCCGCCTGGATCAGCGTATCGGTGCGCGGGTCGCCGCCCACGAACTTCGGGGTGCTGTCGCCGGCGGAGATGCGGATACGCACCGGCCGGCCCAGCACCTTGGCCACGATCTTGCCCACCCGTTCCTTGCTTTCGGCGCGTGCCAACGAGTCGTAGTGACTTGCGAACTTTGGCGTCAGCACCAGCGTGCCGTCCTCGTCGTGCCAGCGGCCGTTGGACACATAGGGCTCGTAGGCGGGGCTCCAGGCGCGCAGTTCATCGCGCAGTTGGTCGGCGCGGGCGGCCAGTTCGGCAGCCAGCGTCCCGGGCGTCCCCGACGCATCCTCTGCCGGTTTTGTCACCCGTTCAGCCTGGTCCGCTTCCGCTCCGGCGTTTGCCGCTGTCTCCGCCGCCGTTTCCTCCGGTTTTTCCACCTCCACCGCCACCGCCGTCGGGGCCGCGCCTGCCTCCGCGCTCGCCGTACCCGGCGCATCCGCCGGCGGCTCAGCTGCTCTTGCAACGCCTGCCGCCGGCGCGGTCGAAATGGTCGTAGAGGTCGGCGTGGTCGTAGTGGACCCCCCGTCGCCCGCCATCAACAGGCAGGCATGTACCAGCGCCAGTTCCAGCTCCAGTTGCGCCGACTGCCCGGCCCGCCCGAACGAGCCGCTCTCGCCCAGCAGCTCCAAACAGCGCACCAACTGACCCAGCCCGAAACGATCCGCCACCGGTTCCATGGCTTCGATCTCGCCCTCGGCAAAACTCATCTCGTTCTGCTCGCGGCGGCCGGTCTTGACCAGCAACAGGGCCCGGAAATAGTTCACCAGTTCCTGCTGCATGCTGGCCGGGTTGTTGCCGTCCTGCACCGCCTGATTCACCCGTCGCATCGCCTCGCCGGCGTCCCCGGCGGCAATCGCCGCGGCCAGCGCCTCCGACGCCTCCGTGCCGGTCAGTCCCAGCATGTCGCGAACATCCTGCTCGGTCAGCGTCTCCTCCACGAACGCGATCGCCTGGTCCAGTAGACCGATGGCGTCGCGTAGGCTGCCGTCCGAGTTGCGCGCGATAAGGTGCAGCGCCTCCACCGCCACCACCGTCCCTTCTCCGTCCGCGATCCGCCCCAGTGCCGCTACAGTATCCGCGTGGGTATGTCGCCGGAAGCGCAGGTGCTGGCAGCGCGACCGGATCGTCGCCAGAACGCGGTGTGGATCGGTCGTCGCCAATATGAATATCGCGTGATCCGGCGGTTCCTCCAGCGTTTTCAGGAAGGCGTTGTAGGCCGACCGCGAAAGCTGGTGCACCTCATCGATGATGTACACCTTGAATCGCGCCGTCGAGGGCCGAAAGCGCACCTTCTCGCGCAGGTCGCGGATGTCATCCACGCTGGTGTTGCTGGCGGCGTCGATCTCGATCAGGTCGATAAAGCTCGCCGAACCCACCTGCAGGCAGTTCGCGCAGCGATTACAGGGCTCCGGCTGGATGCCTTCCAGGCAGTTGATGGCCTTCGCCAGCAGCCGTGCCACCGTTGTTTTGCCGGTGCCACGCTCGCCCGAAAACAGGTAGGCGTGGCTCACCCGGTTGTGCGCCAGTGCATTCTGCAGAATGCGCACGATGTGCTTCTGCCCGACCACTTCCGAAAACAACTGCGGTCGATACTTGTTATAAAGGGCCTTGAAGCCCTCCTTCTCACTCATCGGTCGCGGCCTCCGCACCAACAAAAAAAGCGGCCGTGCACCCGCCTTCGAACAGTGACCCCCGCCTTACCTGAACACCAGAACTCCAGCCAGGCTGGCCCGCGGCACCCGAGAGTGACTCCTTACCGCTGCTTCCTTCCGGACCTGACGGGGTTCGGAGTTTCCCGTCGCACGGGACCCGACCTTCAACGTTCTTGTGAACTGGCAGAATCGACGATCAACCGACCTCTGGCGGGAGTTCAGCCCCGCTAAAGCGGATTGCGGGTACAGGGCACCGCTGGCTCCCCGCCTAGCACGGCCACTTCGATGGTATTGGCGCTCGCGATGGCAGTCAATCGAACGCGCCAAATCCGGCCGAATCTGGCGATTTGCGTGCTAGATTGACCGCCGGGGGGCCCAATGTCCGCCGACTTGAGCAGCTGCGGCCGCCGCCGCTTTCTGTGCCGGTCCGCCCTGCTTCCGGCAGCCCTCGTAGCCGCCACCGGCTGCGACCTTGGCCGCGACATCGACCTGGCCACCGCCGATCCGGTCGCCGAACCATCTGCCGCGCCCGCCGCCGCCCTGGGTTTCGCCGCCGGCACCCGCTACGCTGTCCCGCACCCGACCCTCGACGAGTACTTCGAATGGTTACCCGCCTCTCGGCCCCTGGATCGATGACGCCGCCAGCGGACGCATCACCGTCGCCGAGGCGCTGGCCGGCAACGGCGCGGTCTTTGCTGGCACTGCCAGCAACTAGCCGCCCGCGCACACTCGACGAGACCAATTCCAGTGCCGGAGGACCCCATGAGAATGCAGGACAAGGTAGTCGTCATCCCCGGAGTCGGCGGCGGCATGGGCACCGCCGTCTCCCGCCTCTGCGCTCGCGAAGGCGCGAAGCTGCTGCTGGTCGCGCGCCGTGAAGGCCCTCTAAGAGAACTCGCCGAACAGGCCCGCCGGGATGGCGGCCTGGCCGCCATCTTCACCGCCGACGCCGCCACCGAAGACGGCGCCGAAGCCATGATCCAGGCCGCGGTCAGCGAGTACGGACGCATCGACGCGCTCTACTCCAACCTCGGCGACTACGCCCACGGCGAACTCGCCAGTCACGACACCGGACCGGCCGAGTGGGACTACCTACTCGACGTCAACCTGCGCGCCCACTACCTGACGGCCCGCGCTGCCATCGCCCAAATACTGCAACAGGATCCGACCGGCGGATCGATCGTGCTCGCCGCCGCCTCCCGCGACGTCCTACAGAGTGCCAACGTCGGCTACTCCACCGCCAAGGCTGGGCTCTACGAGTTCACCCGCCGCATCGCCCGCGAGTACCGCGACGCCAACATCCGCATCAATTGCATCGCCCCAGGCCAGATCGGCGGCGAGCCGCCACCCACCGGACTGCTCGGCAACCCGCCTGCCGGCATCCTCCGCCCCGCCACCAGCCTCGATGTCGGCTATGCCGGGCTCTATCTGCTGTCCGACGAGAGCAACTGGATCACCGGCCAGGTCCTGCCGATCGACGGCGGCCGCGAGCTCTTCCCCGACGGCTAGGCCCAAGAACAACCTGCCCCGCCCCGCACCCTCATCGCGGCTACACTGGGCGGACCCTCAACCAACTGGAGGCAACTTGTCCGCCTATCTCCGACTCGGCTTCGCCGGGCTCGTCCACGATCACGTCTGGGATCTCGCCCCGCAGTGGCGCGAAACCGGCGTCGAACTCGTCGCCGCCGCCGACCCCAACCAGCCCCCGCGCGCCCGGATGGAATCCGAATTCGGTGTCGCCCGCACCTACGAGACCATTCCCGAAATGATCGCCGCCGAAGAACTCGACATCGTGCAAGTGACCACTGCCAACGCCGACCATGCGGACGCCGTCGAAGCCGCCGCCGCCGCCGGGGCCCATTGCCTGGTCGAGAAGCCTATGGCCGCCACCCTAGAGCAGGCCGACCGCATGCTCGCCGCTGCCGAGCAGGCCGGAACCCGGCTGATGATCAACTGGCCCATCACCTGGCAGCCCATCTACAAGAAGATGCGTGAAGTCGCCGCCTCCGGGGCCATCGGGCGGGTATTGCAGGTCAAGCATCGCGGCGGCCACTCCGGCCCGCGCAGCTTCGGTTGCTCGGAGTACTTCACCGACTGGCTCTACGATGCCGAGCGCAACGGTGCCGGCGCCTTCATGGACTACTCCGGCTACGGCGTGAACATCGTGCTCGATTACCTCAGCGACGCCACCGCCGTCTACGCCCACGCCGCCAACCTGGCGCAGAGCGCTGACCCGGTTGACGACAACGGCCTGATGATCGTCAAGTTCGCCAACGAAATGGCCCTCGTCGAATCCACCTGGACCGAGCAGGGCGCGATTCCCTGGAACACCTTCGTGCTCGGCGAATCCGGCGCGCTGATGGCCGACCACCGCTCCTGCGACCTGGTCCAGTTCGACCGGGCCAACCGTGCCGGCACGCCGGTCGAGTGCGACCCAATGCCGCTCGGTTACCGCAACGCCCCTGAATACTTCGTCGGCCGCCTGCTGGCCGACACGCCCATCGAAGAGCCATCCACCGCCGAGCGTGGCCGTGCCGTTCAAGAGATACTGCAGGCCGGACTAGACTCAATCGCTGATAATCGGGAGGTCGCCCTCCCGCTGTCGTAAACATCGACGCAAGGAGACATCGCATGCGCCGCAATCGACTTCGAGAACTCATGGACGCCGGCGAGCCGAGCATCGGCACCCGGATCATCAGTCAGTGGCCGGCATCGGTCGAAATCGCTGGCCTTTCCGGCGAGATGGACTACGTCGAATTCGTCAGCGAATACGGACCCTACGACCTCTTCAGTCTCGAGCACTTCGCCCGCGCCGTCGACCTCTTCGAGAACATGAGTTCCATCATCAAGCTCGACCAGGAGCCGCGCACCTACCTGGCCATCCGCGCGCTCGGGGCCGGCATCGAGAACATTCTCTACTCCGACGTCCGTAGCGCCGACGAAGCCCGCGCCTGCGTAGCCGCGGTCCGCGCCGACTCACCCGGCAACGGCGGCCTGCGCGGCGTCGGCGGCACCCGCGACAACGAGTGGGGCTACGGCACCGGCACGGTCGACTTCATCCAGCAGAGCAACAACGTCGTCGTCGCGATCATGGTCGAGAAGAAGTCCCTAGTCGATGACCTCGAAAACGTCCTCGCCGTCGATGGCATCGACATGGTGCAGTTCGGCCCGTCCGACTACTCCATGAACACTGGCAACGCTCACGACAGCGCCGCCGCCGAGGTCAAGGAAGCCGAGCTATACACCATCAAGACGGCGCTGAAGCTGGGCGTCCACCCGCGGGTCGAGTTGGGCAGTCCGGAAGACGCCCTCCCCTACCTGGAGCTGGGCGTAAAGCACTTCAACCTGGGCTCCGAACTCAGCATCCTGCGTAATTTCTGGGCGATCGGCGGCAAAGAACTGCGCGACATCGTCGCCAAAGGCTAGGGGCTGGTTCGGGGCGGTCCGGGCGGGCTGGTTTAGGCGCTGCCCAACCACCCGGCCAGACCGTGCCCCAGCGTCACCATCCGGGCCACCAGGCCCGGGTTCGTGACGTAATTCGCGATCATTGGCCGCGCTTTCGGCGGTAGCTCCAGCGGTTTCGGTCGGTGGTGCGCCAGTCGCGCGCCTTCAACAGCGGCGATCTCCATGACCTGGCCGATCGCGCCGTCGCGTTGCCGCGGGTCCAGTCCGTCGCGGATCACTTCCAACAGACCCGGCCACGGGGCCAGGTGCCGCCACAGCGTCGCCTGCCACGCCGCCTCCAAACCTCACTCGACCGCCACCAACGTCCGCCAGATCGAGGCGATCAGCGGAATCCCCATGACCGTGCGGATATCGGTGAAGGTCTCCGCCACGGCTCCGGTCGCCGCCGCTTCGGAGATGGCGTTCACCGGGTCGTGCCTGCCGTTTGGAGTCATTCCGTATCCCTGTACCGCGTTATGCGGCCCACCGGCTTGCCAGAATCATCCAGAAAAAGGCCGTCGTGGACGGTTAGCCGAGGCCGACCTGCTCCATCACCCTTTTCAACGTCGCCGCCGCCACCGGTCGCAGGCGGTCGGCGCACTTGGCCAGGATGCGGTCGATTTCGGCCGGATCGCCCATCAGTTCATGGTAGCGCTCGCGCAGCGGTGTCAGCGCCGCCACGACCACCTCGGCCAGTTCGCCCTTCAGGTCGCCGTAGCCCTTGCCCTCGAAGTGGGCTTCGATCTCGGCCTCCGAGCCGCCGGCAAAGCCCTGGTAGATCGACAGCAGGCTGAATACCCCGGGGCGCCCGCGGTCGAACACGATCTCGCGCTGCGAATCGGTGGTCGCGCGCTTGATCTTGCGGACGATGTCGTCCGGCGAATCCAGCAGCAGGATCGCGTGCCCGGCAGCATCTTCGCTCTTGCTCATCTTCTTGGTCGGGTCGTCCAGGCCCATGACGCGGGCGGCGACCGGCGGAATCGACATTTCCGGCACCACCAGCGTCGGGCCGTACAGCGAATTGATCCGCTGGGCGGCATCGCGGGTTAGTTCC
>CAZVZW010000088.1:0-8147 GCA_964631365.1 uncultured Chloroflexota bacterium
GGCCTGACCGCTCAGGTGGCGGACGGGAATCCGCGAAGGGAGACCGCGTCGGCAGGGAATTCAGGAGAGATCTGCAAGAGCACCGGGAAGCGGCCCATTTCGGCGGGGTCTAGGAGTTGCAGGACGGCAGCGCGTTCGCGGGTGTAGCGCGCGGGGGTAACGCCGGGGACGGTCTGCAGATGGGGCAGGTACTCGCCGATGCCGAGCGCGACCAGGAAATCGGCCTGTTGTGCCAGAGGCCGGGAGGCGAGGCCGACGGCGTGGCCAGCGTCGATAAGCGCGCTGAAGTTGACGTGGGCGGTGAGGTCCTGCTCGCCGGGATCGCGCAGCAGGTCTTCGCCGGCGCGGTGCCCGCGATAGGCCAGGGCGGTGCCGGCCTTGAGCCGTTCGCCGTGGATGTCGGCGGCGAGTCCGCCGTAGTCGATGGTGGTCATGGCAAGGCGGGGGGCGAGCCGGGCGATTTCGGAATAGAGCCTGGCAAGGGCAGGCCGGGCTTCGAGGCGTCCGCCATCGGGGAGACCGGCGCCGTAGGTGTTGGCGTAGACGAGTAGATCGGGGGCGGGCTCGGCATCGACATAGATGAAACCGTCGCTAGTTATGTCAACTAGCTCTTCGGTCCAGTCGTCGCCGGCGCGGCGCAGGAGATGGAAGGGAAGGGCGTCGAAGTACTCGTTGGATAGGACTGCGGCGGTGGCGGTGCTTTCGATCTCTTTGAGCGAGGTCACCAGGCGGATGCCCGGAGACGGCGATGCCCGGCGCGCAGGCCTGATCTCGACGCCCATGTAATCCAATCCGGCGACCCAGGCGCAGTCGGCGGCGGCGGCGCGGATGTGGACCGCCAAGCGGCCGTCGCCGGCGCCGAGTTCGACGACCCGGAACGGCTCGGGCCGGCCGAGCAGTTGCCAGACGTCATCAAGGTGTTTGGCCAGCATCGCGCCGAAGGCGGGGTGGGCGGTGACGCTGGTGAAGTAGTCGTCGGTGGTACCGGTCGAACGGATGTAGTAGCCGAACTCGGGGTGATAGAGGGCGGTCTGCATGAAGGCGTCGAACGTTATGGGGCCTTCGCGATCGATGCGTGCGCGCAGGAGGCCCACCAGTTCGCCGCCGGCCGTGCCCACGGGCTGTAGCTATTCCGCGGGCCGGGTGAGGACCAGGTTCAGGCGGTCATCGACGGTGGCGGTCCAGCCGGGCGGGACGACGGTGGTGCAGTCGGTCTGGGTGAGGATGGCCGGTCCGTCGATTCGTCCGCCGGGGCGCAGCGCTGCACGATCCAGCAGGCCGGCCGGGACCTCGGCGTCGCCGAAGGTGACGGCGATCTCTTCCACGTGAGCGACCGGCGCCGCATCCGCGGCAGGACACGCGTCGGAGAGCCCCGGCGAGGCGACCGCGCCGGTGACGCGGACGGAGACGATCTCGACCGGCAGCGAATCGTCTGAATACGTATAGCGGCGCTCGTGGGCGGCGTGGAAGGCGGCGAGGACGGCTTCGAGTCCGGCTTCGTCCCAGGGCACAGCCAGCTCGTAGGACTGCCCGAGATAGCGCATGTCAAGAGCGCGGGCCAGGTCGGGGGCTGCGGATTCGGCGGCGAGGTCGGTGCGGGCCAGGTCTTCGAGTTCGGCAGCGACGCGCTCGATGTCGGGCAGGTGGCGGGGGGCGGCGGGGAGCATGACGGTGCGCGAATAGGCGCGGAGGCGGTCGGCGGCCAGGCAGCCCATAGCCGAGAGGACGCCGGGATAGCGGGGAATAAGCACGCGCGACATGTGCAGGCGGTCGGCCAGGTCGCAGGCGTGGACGGGGCCGGCGCCGCCGAAGGCGGTGAGGGTGAATTCGCGGGGATCGTAGCCGCGCTCGACGGTGATGACCCGCAGGGCACCCTCCATGCTGGTGTTGGCCAGTTCCAGGATGGCCAGCGCGGTGCGGCGGGTGGCGGTGGAGGGGTCGAGATCACGTAGATCTGGTATTTCGGCGGCCAGCGCGCCGACCGCCTGCCGGGCGAGATCGCGGTCGAGTTGCAGGGTGCCGCCAAGCCGGCCGGAGACCGGCAGCCGCCCGAGAACGACGTTGGCATCGGTGACGGTGGGTCGGATGCCGCCGCGGCCATAGGCGGCCGGTCCGGGATCGGCTCCGGCGGACTCGGGTCCGACCCGCAGCGCGCCGCCGTCGTCGAGGTAGGCCAGCGAGCCGCCGCCGGCGCCGACGGTGTGGATGTCGATCATGCCGATGGCCACCGGGAAGCCGCCGACGCTGCCCTGGTTGGTCAGCAGCGGACGGCCCGGGCAGAGCGCGACGTCGGTGGAGGTGCCGCCCATGTCGAAGGTGACGATGCCGTCGAAGCCGGAGCGTCCGGCGGTTTCGAGGGCGCCGACCACCCCGCTAGCAGGACCGCTGAGGACGGTGCGGACCGGTTCGGCGGCGGCTTCGTCGGCGCGCAGGACGCCGCCGTTGGACTGCACGATCCAGAGCGGCCCGGGAGCTTCGTCGGCCAGGCGGTGCAGGTAGGCGGACATGATCGGCTCGACGTAGGCGTTGAGGCAGACGGTGCTGGTGCGCTCGAACTCGCGGAACTCGGGGATTATGTCGGCGGAGAGGCTGACGTACTCGAAGCCGGCTTCGCGGAGCAGATCGCGGGTGCGGCGCTCGTGGTCGGGATTCAAGAATGAGAAGAGAAAGCAGACGGCGCAGGATTCGACCCCGGCGGCGCTAAAGGCGGCGATGGTTTCGCGCAGCGCGTCCTCGTCCAGCGGGGTCAGCGCCTGGCCGTGGTGGTCGACGCGCTCGGTGGCCTCGTGGCGAAGCTCGCGCCCGACCAGCGGCACCGGCAGGACCGGCTCGGTGGCGTAGAGGTCGGGACGATTCTGGCGGCCGATTTCGAGTACATCGCGGAACCCGGCGGTGGTGATCAGCGCGGTGCGGGCGCCCTTGCGCTCGAGAACGGCGTTGGTGGCAACGGTGCTGCCGTGGACGATGGCTTCGGCCTTGGTGACGCCGAGCCCGGCGAGTCCGGCGAGCACGCCGCGGCTGGGATCGGCCGGGGTGCTGAGGACTTTACCAACGATGATGCGGCCGGCCTCGACGGCGACCAGATCGGTAAAAGTGCCGCCGACATCGACGCCGGCACGGGGCCGGCTCATGCGATTCGGTCCGATAACTGTGTTAGTTCATTCACAAACTTCGCCTCACTGCATATAGAATCCGGGAAGATCTGAAACAGAGGGCACTTTGACCGAGCGTCGATCCATGAACCCCAACATACCGCCATCGACCATTCGAAGGCTATCCACGTACTTGCGGATGCTGGACGTGGAGGTGGCGGTGGGCACGGCCAATATTTCTTCGGCGCGGCTGTCGCGGCTGTCGGGTTTCAGCGCCCCGCAGGTGCGGCGCGACCTGGCCTATTTTGGCAGCTTCGGGAAGCGCGGGGTGGGCTACTCGGTGGGCCGCCTGCGCGAGGAACTGGGGGCGATCCTGGGGACTGACCAGCTGCGCAACATCATGATGGTGGGGGTGGGCAACCTGGGCCGGGCGCTGCTGGCGTACAAGGGATTCGACCGCCATGGGACGCGTTTTGCGGTGGCGTTTGACACCGACGCCCGCAAGATTGGATCGACGGTGGCCGGGGTGCCGGTGAAGCCGCTGAGCGATGTGGAACGACTGGTGGAAGAACACGGGATCGAACTGGCGCTGATCGCCGTGCCGGCAACGGCGGCGCAGGACGTGGTGGACAGTCTGGTGGCGGCGGGAATCAAGGCGATCTTGAATTTTGCGCCCCGGGCGCTGACGGCACCAAAGGACGTCAAGATGACGAACGTGGACCTGGCGGTCGAGGTGGAGTACCTGTCGTATTCGCTGGCCAACGGCTAGGCGGCTGATTCTCTACAATGGTTCGGGTTTTCGCGGGGTCGATTCCCGCTGCGAGAGGTTGACCTGAATGCCGGCGATGGTGGGCGTGGCTGAGATGCCTGATTTGAGCATAGCGCGCCCTTCCGCCGCTGACGCGAGGCGAGGCAAGATGCCTCCCTACGTAGGCGTGGCCAAGATGCTCCAGCTCAGCATGACGCTCCGCACGGCCGCTTACGAGAGACACCGCTAGGTGCCTCCCTACGTAGGTGTCGCCATGATGGTCCTGCTGGGCCTAGCGTTCGCCGGGGCCAGCATCGTCGGCGCCGGGCTCATCCGCCCGAAACACCCGACGCCGGGCAAGATGGACGCCTACGAATCGGGCGTGCCGCCGACCGGCGACACCCGCGGGCGCCATCACGTACGCTTCTACATGGTGGCAATGCTGTTTGTGGTGTTCGACGTGGAACTGATATTCCTCTACCCGTGGGCGGTGCGCTTCGCGCATGCCGAAGACATTGCCGAGAAGGTAACGATGTTCATCGCGATGGTGGTATTCGTGACGCTGCTGGCGGTGGCTGATGTGGTGGGCTGGAAGATGGGCGTGTTCGACTGGAACCGGGAATAGCGGTGGTGGCGCGATGATCGAAGTCAGCAATACGCCGGTCTACAACGCCGCGACGCTGCAGGAACGGGTGCGCGAACTGCTGGGCCGGCAGGTGGTGGGCGAGCGTATCTACCGCGGCGACCTGACGATTGAGGTCCACGTGGGCAACCTGCCGGCCGTGATTCGTGAACTCAAAGAGGACGCCGCGCTGGACATGAACATGCTGGCGTCGATAACCGCGGTGCATTGGCCGGAGGAGCCGCTGGAGTACGAGGTGGTTTATCACCTGCGCTCGCTGACCCGGAACCTCTTTATGGCAGTGAAGACCCGGGTGGCGCGGGACCGCGAAGTGGCGTCGCTAATCGACCTCTACAAGACCGCCGATTGGCAGGAGCGCGAGGTTTATGACCTGATGGGGGTGCGGTTCTCTAGGCACCCCGACCTGCGGCGCATCCTCATGCCGGAGCCCTACCCGTGGCACCCGCTGCGCAAGGAGTTCCCAGTGGAGGGCCCGGACTTCCCGGTGGATGGCTATCAGACCGACGCGGCCGGCAAGGTTAGCGATGATGGGTTCTGGGACGGGGCCGGGGAGAAACCAGATGCAGACTGACCACGAAACCCCGGAGGCGGGCATCGGCGAAGAGCAGGAGATGATCCTCAATATCGGTCCGCAGCACCCGAGCACCCACGGGGTCCTGCGAGTCATCACCCGGGTGGCCGGCGAGAACATCCGCGAGGCCACCTGCGATATCGGATATCTGCATCGCGGCATCGAGAAGCTGATCGAGAACCGCAAGTACTACCAGGGCATGACCTTCACCGACCGAACCGACTACACCTCGGCGCCGGCCGGGAACCTGGGTTACATCCTGGCGGTGGAAAAGCTGCTGGGGATCGAGGACGAGATCCCCGACCGGACCCACTACCTGCGGATGGTGGTGATGGAATTGGCGCGACTCTACGGGCACCTGGTGTGGATCGGCACCCACGCGTTGGACATCGGCGCGATGTCGATGTTCCTGTATGCCTTCCGCGAGCGCGAAAAGATCAGCGCGCTGTTCGAAGAGGGCTGCGGGGCGCGGCTGACCACCAGCTACATGCGCGTCGGCGGCACCGGCCGCCACGACGACCCACCGGGCTGGCTGGACCGCATCGTGGAATTCGTGGAAGGGTTCCGGATCGACGACTTCGACACTCTGTTAACGGATAACGAAATTTTTCGCGCACGCACGATCGGAGTGGGAGTGGTGTCGGCGGAGGACGCGATCAGCTATGGCCTGACCGGGGCCTGCCTGCGCGGCTCGGGAGTGGCCTGGGACCTGCGCAAGGCGCGGCCCTACTGCCGCTATGACGAGGTGGAGTTCGAGATCCCGGTGGGCAAGGACGGCGACGTATATTCGCGGTTCATGGTGCGGCTGAACGAGATGTATCAGGCGCTGGGCATCCTGCGACAGACGGTGGCGAAGGCCGGGGAACTGCGCGGCAAGCCAACCAACATCGCTAACGCCCAGGTGACGATGCCACAGATCGAGCGGGTGACAGGCTCGGCCGACGGCGACCAGGCCGGCGACATGGAGGCGATGATCGCCCATTTCAAGCTGGTGATCGAGGGCTATGCGCCCCCGGCCGGCGATGTGTATATGGCAACTGAGGCGCCCAAGGGCGAACTTGGCTACTACTTTGTGAGCGATGGATCGGGCACGCCCTACCGCTGCCACATTCGGGCGCCGTCGTTTGTGAACCTGTCAGTACTACAACAAATGGTCGAAGGCGCGCTGCTGGCGGACCTGGTGGCGTGCATCGGGAGCATCGACATCGTGCTCGGAGAGGTAGATCGGTAGTTGGGGGAATCCGGAGGAAACGGACATCGCTGACGCAACCGTAACCCTGACGATCGACGGTACCGAGGTGACGGTGCCGCGCGGCACGAGCGTGCTGGACGCGGCAACCGCTATGGGGGTCGACATCCCGACGCTGTGCAATCACGAAATCCTGGAGCCGGCCGGCGCCTGCCGGATGTGCATCGTGGAAATCGAGCCGGGGCCGCCCCGGCCCAGCGCGTCCTGCACCACCCCGGCGGGCAACGGCATGAAGGTGCGGACGAACTCGGAGGCCCTGCGCAAGGCCCGCCAGCAGACGATGGAACTGCTGTTGCAGCATCACCCGCTGGACTGCCCCTACTGCGACCAGTCGGGTACCTGCGAACTGCAGGACACCACCTTCGAGATGAACATCTGGAAGAGCCCGTTCGAGACGGTTTCCAAGGCCCACCCCGAGGAAATCCTGAACGAAGTCATCATGATCAACCACAACCGCTGCATCCTCTGCTACCGCTGCGTGCGGGTCTGTGACGAGCAGATGGGGATCCATGCGCTGGACGTGGTGCAGCGCGGGTCGGCGAGTTTCATCGCCAGCGCACAGCACAAGTTTATGGACTGCGAACGCTGCGGGATGTGCATCGAGGTCTGCCCGGTGGGGGCGGTACTGAGTCGGCCGTTCAAGCACAATGCCAGGGCCTGGCAAACCGAGCAGACGGAGACGACGTGCCCGCATTGCAGCGTGGGCTGCGGGGTGCAACTGGAATCGCGCAAGGGCCAGGTACTGCGGGCAAGAGTCCGGCCGGTGCGGGAGCCGAATCGCGGGATCGCCTGCGGCAAGGGCTTCTTCGGCTGGGAGCACGTGAACGCCGAGGAACGAATCACGGAGCCGATGATCCGGCGCAATGGCGAGCTGGAAGCGGTGTCCTGGCCGGAGGCGCTGGAGTTCGCGGCACGCGGCCTGAAGCAGGTGGTGGACGCCGGCGGGTCAGAGAGCGTGGCGGCAATCGGCTCGGGCGAGGCGACCGTGGAAGACAACTACGCGCTGCAGCGGCTGTTCCGTGGCGTACTGGGCAGCAACAACGTTTATATGGGGCGCAACGGCTACGAGAAGGCGGCGCGGACGGTCATGCACGCGCTGGGCGCGGACGCGGTGGCTCACGAGCAGGACGAGATTCTGAACGCGGGGGCGGTTCTGGTGGTGGGGGCGGACATCAACGGGACGCACAACGTGCTGGCTGCGCACCTGAAGCAAGCGGCGCGGGCCGGCCAGACGCGGCTGCTGGTGGCGACACGGGTGGGCTCGGGACTGGATCCGTTCGCGGAAGTGAAGACGCGGGTGCGACCGGGTGGCGAGGCGGCGCTGCTGGCGGCGCTGGCCGGCGAGGTCGAGCACCTGCCGGCGAGCGGGGTGGACGTGGCGACGGTGATGGCGATGCGCTCGATCATGGAAGAAGTCGCCAACGTGGTGATTGTCTGGGACACCGGCATCTGGACCTACGGCCGCGAGACCGAAGTGGCCGCGGCGGCGGTGAACTTGGCGCTGCGCCTGGAAGGCGCGATCACGGCGCCGCTGCCGGATCGGGCGAACCTGGTTGGGGCGCTGGCGGTGGGGATGGCGCCGGATCTGCTGCCGGGACCGGCGCGAATCGAGGACGACGCGGCGCGCCGGAAAGCCGGGCGGGCCTGGAAGGCCGAGGTGGGCCGCGCGCCGGGCGTCGGCTTAGAAGAACTTATCGACGGTGGCGGATTACAGGCCGCGTACGTGCTGAGCGATGACCCGGCCGGCAACGCGGCCGACCCGGCGGCGATGCGGGCAGCGCTGGAGGCGGCGACGATCGTGATCGTACAGGCCACATTCCCGAACGCAACGACCGAACTGGCCG
>CAZVZW010000089.1:0-7901 GCA_964631365.1 uncultured Chloroflexota bacterium
CGCTAGCGTTACTGCTGCGGACGGCGAGAAATGAATCACGGGCCAGCGCGGCCTGCTCCAGTAGCTGATTGTCGGGTCGGAAGGGACGCTGCCAGACGGGGCGGCCGTCCTGGAGGAGGGCGACATCAAAACCGGTGACAGCCACGGCCCCACCGCCGGGCGAGATGGCCAGCCTCGCGGTCGGGATGCCGGACTCGGCGGTCCAGAGGGGCTCGCCGCCGCCGCCGAAGGTCTGCACGCGCCCGCCGCGGGACGCGAGCGCGAAGACATTGCCGTCGGCGGAGGCCGCCATGGCGGTGGCGTCGAAGGTGATGGTCTGGAGCCAGACCAGTTCCTTCCAGCCGGCGGTGCCGGGCGCCCGCCGCATATCCAGTTCGAATACCACGTCGCGGACCTGCTCGATGCGCACCTCGAACCGACGGTCGCTCCAGTCGGCTGCGTCGGCCATAGCTTGGTCGAGGTGATCCCAGCGGTCGGCTTCGACCCAGTGCGGGAACTGGACCGAGAGATCGGCGTCGGCCTTGAAGTCGCGCAGCTTGGCGCGGGCCTCGGCCGTGGATACGAACTGACCTACCAGCACCGAGTAACGGGTCACGGAACTGGCGCTGATATCGAAATCACCCAGGCTCTCGAGCCGGTGGGTGAGTGTTTCGGCGGCGGTGCCGCCGCCAATTTCGTTGACGAAACCGGTCAGATTGGCGCGGGCTTCGGCGATGGCTGCGATGACCCCGACCAGGTGCTCGCGCTGGCCATCTTCGCGAAAATCACGCACCGTCCTGACCGCCATAACCAGCGAATCGGCGGCGGCGAGCAGCAGGGGGTGGATGGCGGCGGCGTCCGTGGGCGGCACCAGCGGGATCAGGCTCTCGGAAAGCAGGGTGACCTGGGGCCCGAGCTTGTCGATCGCGGTGGCGTAGCGCTCCGGGGTTAGCGAGGACTGGGCCAGCGCCCGGGTATTCACGTCGAAGAGGCGCAGGAGTTCCAGAGCCTCGGTGGCCGCCACCAGCGTCGGTTCCCAGTACGGGCGCAGACTCACGCGTGGTTGCCCGGTGGTGGCCCCGCAGCCGGACGACGCCGCCGCCGCCAGACCCGCCAGCCCGAATCGCAGGATGCGCCGTCGATGCGGCGGCGGTCGCAGTGGGGTATCCGGCGGCGGGGTCCGCGGCTTCAGCGAACGACCTGCGGTTCCGGCGCGCGGACCGGCCGGCCGCGCAGCGACCAGGCCGTGGCCTCGGTGATTGCGATCGACCGGATATCTCCGGCGGCGATCGCATCGTCCGCCGGACAGAAGACCAGCTTGTTGGCGCGGGTGCGGCCCATCCAGCGCGGGGCGGCCCCGGCGACGGGACTTTCCCGTAGCTCCTCGAACAGGACCTCTTCGGTCGCGCCGGCCAGGTGGGCGTTCAGTTCCGCCGCGATGCCCTTCTGCACGGCTTCCACCGCGTGCAGGCGGCGAAGTTTTTCGGCCGGCTCCATGGTGTCGCCCCACTTCGCCGCCACTGTGCCGCGCCGGGCCGAAAAGGCGGCCACGTGAACCACATCGAAACGAATCTCGTGGAGCAGGTTGAGGGTGTTTTCAAACTGGGATTCGGTCTCGCCCGGAAAGCCGACGATGATGTCGGTCGAGATAGCGATCCCAGGCACCTGGTCGCGCAGCAGCGCGATGCGCTCGCGAAAGAAGGCGGTGTTGTAGCCGCGCCCCATGCGCCGAAGGACTTCGTCGTCCCCGGACTGGACCGGCAGGTTGATCTCCTCGCAGACCGACTCCAGTCTTCCCATCGCCGCGGCCAGGTCGGAGTCGAGGTTGTGGGGGTGGGC
This sequence comes from uncultured Chloroflexota bacterium, assembly GCA_964631365.1. GTDB lineage: Bacteria > Chloroflexota > UBA11872 > UBA11872 > VXNJ01 > JASLPR01. The sequence goes on from CAZVZW010000089.1 coordinate 1,819, forward strand.
GGTGAGGAACCGGATGCGCGGCACCAGTCGCTCGGCATCGACCCGTTCCAGCAGGGTCGCCAGGGTGGTGGAGCCTTCAAGATCGTTGCCGTACTTGTTGATGATCTGTCCCAACAGGGTGATCTCGCGGGCGCCCTCGTCGGCCTTCTGCCCGATCTCGCGCAGGATGTCGGCGACCGGGCGACTCTCCTCGCGTCCGCGCCGGAACGGCACGATGCAGAAGGTGCAGCGCCGGTCGCAACCGTGGATGGCGGTTACGTAGCGGCTGACGTCGCCGGCGCCGGGCAGCGCGGCCGGCAGGAACCCGTCCCAGTCATCGGTGATGGGGCCGGGCTGCTCGGCCAGCAGCGCCTGTAGCGGGCGTAGGTCGCGGGCCGGGAACACCACATCCAACCATTTGAGGTGTGGCGCGATCTCTTCGGGCATGGCCGCCGCCGAACAGCCGGTGAGGGCGATGAGCACATCGCCACGGCGGCGCTTGCGGGAGCCCAGCGCGCCGATCCGCCCCCAGACCTTGCGGTCGGAGTTGTCGCGCACGCTGCACCCGTTCAGGATCACCACCGACGCGCGATCCGGGTCGGAGACCGGCACATGACCGTCCTTGACGAGGCTCCGCGCGATACGCTCGGAATCGTCTTTGTTCATCTGGCAGCCGTTGGTCCAGATGTGGAAGCGGTGCCGGGTCTCGCTATAGACTTGAATTGTTGGGGGAGTTGACATAAAACCTCTGGTTGACCGTTGCTATAATACCGCGATTTCACCGAGGATCGACGTGTCCCTGGAGTCAGTACCCTGCTCGTGATCCCCATCTGGCGTCGCTTCGTGGCGCGGCACCCCGGCATTTCCGCCTGGGCGTTGCTGTCGATGGCGATGGTCGCCGTGATCATCATCACCAGCCTCGGCGCGCGCCCCGGCGCGCTGCAACTCCTGTTCCTGGCGCTGGTCGGGGTTCTGCTTTCCGGGGCGACCGTCCTGCTGCTGCGCTGGGAGCCGGACGAAGGTGGTGAAGAGGCGGGCTCGGACGCGTGAGCCGGATTCTGGTGACCGGCGCGGGCGGGCAACTTGGCCGCGATCTGGGCCGGCGGTTGCCGCTGGATACGACCCGGCTGGCGACGCGCGAAGACCTGGATGTCGCGGACGCCGGCGTAGTGGCGGCGCTGGTTGCCGATTTCGCGCCCGAGGTGGTGATTCACACGGCGGCGATGACCAACGTGGATGCCTGTGAGGGCGACCGCGAGCTGGCCCAATCGATCAACGCCGACGGAGCGAAGAACGTCGCGATCGCCTGCCGGACGGCCGGGGCGGCGATGGTGTACGTCAGTACCAACTACGTTTTCGACGGCCGCCAGCGAAGGCCCTATGCCGAGGCCGATGCAACGAACCCGATCAGTATCTACGGGGCTACCAAGCTGGCCGGCGAGCAAGCGGTGATAGAGACGCTGGCGCAACATTTCGTGGTGCGGACTTCGACGCTTTACGGACCGTACCGGCGGAACTTTGTCAATTCGCTGATCGTGGCGGCGACGAGCCGGGATTCGCTGGCCTATGTCGACGACCAGCGGGTGACGCCGACCTCGACCGCCGACCTGGCGGGCGCGATCCTGGAACTCATCGAGACCGACGAGCCTGGTATCTACCACCTCGTAAACCAGGGTGAAACGTCGTGGTACGGTTGGGCGCGCGTGGTGTTGACGGCCCTGGAAATCGGTGGAGTGGAGTTGAATCCGATCTCGGCCACCGAGTTCGAAAGGCCCGCCGCAGTGCCGGCCAACGGCGTGCTGGCCAATAACGCGGCAAGGGCGCGGGGCGTTGAGCTTCGCGGGTGGCAAGAAGCATTGGCGGAGTTCCTCAACTCCCACATCAAAGGGGTGTCCTGATGGGTTTCCTGGGCGGCGGACCGGGATCGGGCGACGATCGCGGTCTGTATCTGTACGTGGAGGTAGAGAAGTCCGGTGAACAGATCCGGGTGCGGATCGATCCCCATAATGACCTGGCCCAGGAATTCGATGCCGATGGCGGCGATAGCCCGACCCATTACACCTGTTACAAGGAAGTGATTGGGACCCAGTCTTTCCACCCGGTCGAGATCAATCTTGAGTTCAGCCGCCGGAGACAGCTTGTCGGCCAGGAGATCACTGGTGGCCGGTTCATCTCGGAGGATGCGTTCTACGCGGACGACATCGCGCCTGCCGATGACGACGGTGGCGACTAGCTTCGCCGACGCCGTCCGGCGCCCCCCGACCGCCGGGTAGCCGGCATTTGAGGAATTCGATGCTTGCCGGGTCCTGGTTCGTGATGGCACCACTGAGAGACCGCCCGGCCGCGTGGGTGGCTCTGGCGGTGGCCGCGGCGGCCGGGTTGGGGATCGCGGCCGGGGCGCAGACCGGTGCCGTTGCCGTCACCTGGCTGCTGGCTCCGGCATTGCTGGCGGCAGCCGTCGTGCGGCCGGCTTGGGGACTGATCGCGGCGCTCGGTCTGGCCTACGCGTCGCCGTTCGCGGTGGTCCCGGTGCGCCTGGGGCCCCGCCCGCCGATTCTCGAACTGACGCTGGCGGCCGCGGTACTGGCGATCGTCGCGCGCTGGGTGAAGGATCGGGGGACATATTCATTACCGGGTGCTGGTTGGACGTGGGCGGTGGCCGGGGTGATGGTGTGGTGGGTGCTGGCGGTCGCGGTCGGGCTGCGGTTCGGGGCGGGGGTTGAGCAGGTGCAGTACGCATGCAAATTGATGCTGACGGTCACGGCGTTCTTGCTGGCTTTCGCGCTAGCGGCAAGCGGACCCCTGGTCCGGCGGGCGGCCGCGGTGATCGCCGTGGCCGGCGCCGGGCAATCGCTCCTGGCGACAGCGATGTTGAAGGCCGAGGAGGGTGCGCTGCCGTTCTTTTTCGCCCTCGAGTCAGCCGGCTACCCGGGCGCCGGTACGGCCTTGCGCTACCTGCCCGACCAGACGACTCTGCGCGCGGTGGGTACGCTGATCGACCCAAACATCCTGGGCGCGTCGCTGGCGATTGCGGTGGTGATAGCGGCCGGGCTGGCGGCGACGGCGAGCGGCCGGGCGCGCTACGCTTGGCTGGTCGTCGCGCTCCTCATTCTTCCCGGGCTGGCGCTCTCGTTGTCGCGCGGAGCGTGGCTGGCGGCGGCGGCCGGATTGTTGATTCTGATCTGGCGGCACAACCGGCGCTGGGCCTTGTTGCTGATCGGCGCCGGGGCGATCGTGGCGGCCTTCGCGCCGGTCGAGGCACTGGAGCATCTCCGTTCGGGCCTATTGGCCCGGGATGAGTCGGCGGCGCTGCGTTTGGACGAGTTCGCGGAGGCCTATCGCGTCATCGCCGCCGCTCCGGTCTTTGGAGTGGGGTTCCCGGCCGAGCCGCCGGCGGCGTTCTTTGTGGGGGTCTCCAATTCTTTTCTATGGACCGCCGAGCACATCGGATTGCCGGGGACATTGCTCTCGCTGGCGCTGGCGCTGACGGCCAGCGTCGCCGGTCTGCGCAACACCGGACATTCGGACCTAGCGCCGGTGTTGGCGGCGGCGGCGGTGGCGACGCTCGTGGCCGGCCTCGTGGACCATCACTTCGCCAGCGTGCCGCATATGGCCATCCTTCAGTGGTCGCTGCTGGGGCTTGCCGCCGGCGCGTTGCGGGGTCCTTGATTTGCGGTTTGGACTCGATGCCCGGCTGGCTTTTTTTGATGGTGGCGGCATCGGCCGCTATATCCGTTGCCTGGCCGCGGCGCTGGAGCAGGAGTCTGCCCCCGATGCCTTCACCGTGGTGACCGACTTCCGTGACAGTGGCTGGGGCGGCAACTCGCGGGGGGTGATCGGATCGGCGCGCAGCACCCGGCTCGATTGGCTCTTCGCGTTGCAGGTCGCGGCGCTGCGCTTCGATCTGCTCCACTATCCAGACCACGTCATTCCCCGCCGATCCCCGGGACGCAGCGTGGTGACCGTGCACGATGTGTCGTTTTGGCGCATACCGGATAGCCATTCGCCGGCCAGCCGCACGTATTACGAGCGCTGCCTGGACTCGGTGCGACGGGCCGATGCGGTGATCTGCGTTTCCGAGTTCACCCGCGAGGAACTGCTGGCGACGACCAAAGTAGATCCAGAAAGGACCTTCACCATCAACCAGGGACTGGAGCCGCGGTTCGCCCCGGCCGGTGACGAACGGCAAGAGGAAGCGCGCCTTCGCTACGAATTGCGGCGACCGTATCTGTTGTGCTTGGGGACGATCGGGCGGCGTAAGAACCTGATCCGGTTGGTGGAGGCGTTTGCTGACAGCCCGGTTCTGGAAGGCACCGATCTGGTGCTGGCGGGAGCGGTCGGCAATGCTTTGCAGGAGGTGCGCGAGGCGGTCGAACGCCGGCGCGCCGGGGATCGCGTCCGCCTGATCGGCGTCATCGCCGACGAGGACGTCCCGGCGGTGATCTCGGCTGCCGCGGCGCTGGTGATGCCGTCGCTCTACGAGGGTTTCGGGCTGCCGGTTCTGGAGGCGATGGGCTGCGGCACTCCGGTGTTGATCGCCGACCGACGCCCGCTGACCGATGTCGCCGGCGGGGCCGCCATTGTGGTCGCCCCGGACGACCGGGATTCCATTCGTGAGGGCTTGGAGCGGCGGGTTTCCGACAGCGTCCGGCGAGACCATGACCGGCAACTGGGCCTGGAGCGAGCGCGGCTGTTCGACTGGAACGACGTTGCCCGGCAAACCCTGGACGTCTACCGGCGGGTCGCCGGATGAAGGTTCTGTTTGTGGCGCCGGAAGATCCGTTCGCCCGCGACGGCGGCGCGAATCTGCGGCTTCGGCCGTTCGTCGATGCGGTCGCCGCGGCGGGCGAAGCCCACCTGCTGGCCTTCGGGCCACGCCATGCGCTGGCGGCCCCGGCCGCACCCTTCGCTTCGGCGGAGACCGTGGTGATTCGGCGGCCAGGCCGGCCGGTGCGACTGCTGCGCACGTTGCTGACCGGCGAGCCGGACATCGCCTTTCGATCGCGGTCGGCCCGGATGGCCACCACGCTGCACCGGCGGCTGCTGGGTGAGCCCTTCGACGCGGTCCACCTGGCCGGCCTACAACTCGCCTACCTGGTCCAACCGGTCCGCGACACGCTCGCCGAATCCGCTGAAGGTGCGCCCGGGCGGCCGTTGCTACTGCTGGATGAATTGAACGCCGAGTATGTGGTCCATCAGCGCCTGGCGGTTTCCGCTGGTGATGGTGTGGCGGGTTGGCGGCGGGCCTACTCACTGGCCCAGATGGGGTTGCTCCGGCGCTATGAACGGCGCGTCCTGCCGCAGTGCGACATCGTCACCTGTCCGGGTGCGGCGGACCTGACTTCGCTGCACGAACTGGCCCCGGAGGCCAACCTGGCGGTGGTGGCCAGCGGGGTGGACATCGAGACGCTCGCGAAGGTGCCACCGCCGCCGAACGATCCGGTCGTACTTTTCGTCGGCGATCTTGGCTATCGACCCAACCGGCAGGCGGCTGAGTGGCTGCTGGAACAGGTGGCGCCGGCGGTCTGGGAACGGACCCCGGAGGCCCGCTTCGTGTTCGTCGGACCGGGCGAACAGCCAGAGGTGCGGGACGCCGGCGGGAGGGTCACCTTTACCGGATACGTGGACGATGTGGCCCCCTACCTGGCCGCGGCGCGATTGATCGTGGCGCCGCTGCGGTCGGGCGGCGGAATCAAGCTGAAGGTGCTCGAAGGCATGGCGGCGGGGCGGGCGGTGGTTACTACACCGGTCGGTGCTGAAGGTATTGCGGACGACAGCGCAGCCCCCCTGCTGGTGACCGGGGGGGCGCGGGAGTTCGCGGTGGCGGTAGTGGCGGTGCTGGGCGACGACAATCTGGCCGTCGACCTGGGGGCCCGGGCGCGCGAGTTCGTTGGCGACCGCTTCGGGGGACGGGAGATCGGTCGGCGCTACCTGGAGGTTCTGCAAGAAGTTCAGGGAGGCGCCGCCGATGGCTGAGATCGGTGTGTCGCTCTGCATGACGCTGCTGAATGAAGCCGCTGGGCTGGATCGACTGGCGGCCGACTTGCGGGCGCAGACAGTGGTGCCGGACGAGATCGTCATAACCGATGGCGGATCCAGCGACG
>CAZVZW010000090.1:0-7873 GCA_964631365.1 uncultured Chloroflexota bacterium
GCTGTACCTGATGGCGGCACTGCAGACGGGTGAGCGGGAAATCATCTACTACCGGGAAGGCAGCGCGGCGGCGCAGATGACACCGGAAATGCTGCCCCGGGAGGCGCTGCGCAACGTGCGGCTGTTCCACACCAGCAGCATCACCCAAGCGATTTCGGAATCTAGTCGCCGGGCGGTGCGGGCGGCGATCGAAACGGTGAAGGACGCTGGCGGGGCGGTGAGCTATGACGTGAACTACCGGAAGCTGCTGTGGAAACCGGCGGCGGCGCGGGCGGCGGTGGAGGAGGTGCTGCCGATGGTGGACATCCTGATGCCGAGCGTGCCGGAGGACACCGGTCCGCTGTTCGGGCTGGAAGACCCGGCGGAGGTGGTGGCGTACTTCCGGGCGGCCGGGGTGCCGGTGGTGATCGCCAAGGCCGGCCCGCTGGGGGCGTGGGGCGGCTGGGAGGACGAGACGCGGCACTGGCCGCCTGAGGCGACGGAGGTGGTGGACGCGATCGGCGCCGGGGACGCCTTCTGCGGGGCGTTCCTGCACGGCCGACTTGCCGGGCTGGGCCCGGGTGACTGCGGGGTACTGGGTTCGGTGGCGGCGGGGCTGAGCGTTGGGCAAACGGGGACCGCCGGGGGCCTGCCGTCGCGGGACGCGGTGATCGCGGCGCTGGCCGGAAGGGTGGCGATGCCATGAGCGACCTGCCGGTGACGAACTACGCGGTGGCGGGGCAGGAACTGGCAGAGTTGCTGGAGCGCGAGTGGGTGGTGACGAACGGCATTGGCGGCTACGCGGCGGGGACGCTGAGCGGAACCAACACGCGCCGCTATCACGGCCTCCTGGTGGCGGCGACCGAGCCGCCGGCCGGCCGCTGCGTCCGCCTGGCCAACCTGATTGAGGAAGTGGTGGTGGGCGGCGAGTCGTACGACCTCTCCACCAACGAGTTCGCCGACGGCACGCTGCACCCGCGGGGCTGGCCGGCGCTGACGCGATTCCGCCTGGTTGGTAACCGACCCGAGTTCCGGTATCGGGTGGGTGACGCGGAGATCGTGAAGACCATCTGGATGGACCACGGCGCCAACCAGACGCGGCTGCTCTACACGGTGCGGGACGGGGACGTGGAGTTGCGAGTCCGGCCGCTGGTGACCGACCGCGACTTTCATTCGGAGACCCGGGCGGAGGGTCTGGGAGCGTTCGCGGTGGAACGCGAGGGGCGGCGGATCATGGTGCGCCGGGACGGCGAAGCGGTGCTGCGGATCGAGGCCGATCGCGACCTTGAGTTCGAGCCGGCAGGCGACTGGTTCTGGGACGTGGCACACCGCAAGGAACGGGCCCGGGGGTTCGATTTCCTGGAGGACCTCTGGTGCCCGGGGACGCTGTCGATCGGGCTGAAGGAGGGTGATTCGTTTGCGCTGGCGCTGGACGCGGATGAAGGGGCGGACCCGGACGACGGTTGGACGCCCCGGGCCTACGACGAGCGGCAAGAGGGGCTGATCACGGGGCTGGCGGACCCGGTGGAGCAGCGGCTGGCGCTGGCGGCGGATCAGTTCCTGGTGGCGCACGGTGGACGGGCGGTGGGGACGGTGATCGCCGGCTACCACTGGTTTGGCGACTGGGGGCGGGACACGATGATCTCGCTTCCGGGGCTGGCGTTGCCGACCGGGCGCGCGGCGGAAATGAGGGAGATCCTGCTGGAGTACGGCGAGTACGTGGACCGGGGCATGATCCCCGATCGATTTCCCGACTTCGGCACCGAGCCTTCCTACAACACCGTGGACGCGACGCTGTGGTGGTTCGAGGCGGTGGCCCGCTACCTGGAGGCGACCGCCGACTACACCCCGCTGGACAGCCTGCTGATGAAGATGGTGAGCGTGGTCGAGGAGCACGACCGCGGGACGCGCTACGGAATCGGGGTGGACCCGGAGGACGGCCTGCTGCAGGCCGGCGAGCCGGGGGTGCAACTGACCTGGATGGACGCCAAAGTGGGCGACTGGGTCGTTACACCGCGGATCGGCAAGGCGGTGGAGATAAACGCGCTCTGGTATTCGGCGCTGCGCTCGCTGGAGGAATGGCTGGAACGGGTGGGGCTGAACTCGCGGCGGACCCGCGAGAAGGCGGACCGGGTGGCGGTGTCATTCCGGGCCCGGTTCTGGGATTCCGGGCTGGGGCACCTGTACGACGTGGTGGACGGGCCGCAGGGCGACGACGCAGCGCTGCGGCCGAATCAACTGCTGGCGCTGTCGCTGACTCACCCGCTGCTCCACGGGGAGATCGCACGTTCGATCGTGAGCCGGGTCCGCGAGGAATTGTTGACCGAATTCGGGCTGCGGACGCTGTCAGTGCAGCACCCGGATTACGCGGCGCGCTACGAAGGCGGGCCGCTGGAGCGGGACAGCGGCTATCACCAAGGGACGGTCTGGCCGTGGCCGATCGGCGCCTACGTGGACGCGCACCTGCACGCCTTCGGCTCGGCAGACGGTCTGGAGGGCGTGCTAGACGGGCTGCTGGGGTCGCTGGACACGGCCAGTCTGGGGTCGATCAGCGAGGTTTACGACGGCGACACACCGCACCGGCCGGATGGCTGCGTGGCGCAGGGTTGGAGCGTGGCGGAGGTGCTGCGGGCCTACGTTCGCCTGCGGGACGAGCGCGCCACTACCTGATCTTGGGCCGCCCGACGACGCGATTGACCACGTCGAACAGCGCCTTGCGCTCGTCTTCGGTAAGGCGCTCGTCGTTGGCCAGGTGGTCGGCTTTGCGGATGACCTCGGCCAGGTGGACCTGGATGTTCTCCCAGGCTTTGAGGTTGACCGCGACGAGGACGCTGACGGTCTCCGGATCAAGGGCGGCGCCCAGCGCCAAGCGGAGATGCACCAGGCAGAGGCCGTTGCCGGCGCGGTACTTCTCGTTCAACAGGGGATCGTTGAGGAAGGTGGTGAGGGCGGAGACGTAGCGGGCCTCGGAACGGTCCTGCTCACGGCAGGCCGGGCAGGGCTCGGGAATGGAGAAGACCGGGGCCTCGCGATGGCCGCGACGCTCGTACCAGAGGCGGCGCAGTTGCGACGGCACGATGGAACGGGCGTAGTCGGGATCGGCGGCCTGCAACTCCTGCTGGAGCTTCTTGAGGATGTCGGCGTAGGTGATGGACACGGCCAGGGTGTCCATTTCCTCCAGGAGCTGGTGGGCGTGGCGGTTGCAGTAGCCGTTGGCATCGCGGAGGGTCTGGCGGACATCGACGTCGGTGATGTTCTCTTCGCAGTAGGTGCGCAGGTAGCGACTGACGGTGCGGGCGGCCAGCCAGCAGACCGGGCACTCTGCGTTATGCAGGGCCTCGTAGAGCTCGGCGAAGGTGGGCTCTTTGCTGGAGAAACGCGGGTCGGACCAGTCGATTTCGAAGCGCTCGGCCTTGCGGCCGCCACTGTAGTCGGAGGGGAGAGGCTTGCGCGGTGGTGACATCTGCTCGGGGTTATGGGGCGGCGGGACGCCAATTTGTGGGCTCGGAAGGCCGGTTGCCGCGATATACTCGGCGGCACCAATCAAGAGTCTAATGGCTCGCTTCCTCAGGTACGGTCACGCCTTGCCGCTCAACCCCGAAAATCTGCAGAAACGTCTGGACACGCTCACTTTGCCGCAGGAGGCAACGGCGACGGCCCGGGCGCGAGTGGCGAGTATCCAGGGGATGGAGCCGACCTCGCTGGAGTACGTGGACACCCACTACTACCTGGACCACCTGTTGCGTCTGCCTTGGGGCGAGGCGCCGGCAACAAAGGTCGATCCGCTGACGCTGGCCGAGCAACTAAGGATGGGGCACTACACGCCGGAGTTCGTGCAAGAGGCGCTGGTGGAGTTCCTGGCGTCGGCGTATGCGAAGCCGACCAACGGCGGGCTGGCCCGGCTACCGGTGCCGGTGCTGGCGGGTCCGGAGGGGACCGGAAAACGAACTCTGGGACGCAAGATCGGTGCGGCGATCGGCCGGCCGGTGGAGGTGGTGGACCTGCGCCTGATGGCCAGCGACGCCGGGCTGTTCGGGGCGATGTCGGAACGCGGACGGGGGCAGCCCGGGGCGATTGTGAACGCCCTGCAACAGGCGGAACAGTGCGATGCGGTGGTGGTGCTAGCAAACGTGGAATGGGCCATCCGCACCTGGGAAGATCGCGGGCTGTCGGTGATCAACCTGGTGTTCAACGCCAACGAACGGACGCGCTTCCGGGATCGCTTCCTAGACGTGGAGTTCGATCTGAGCAGCGTGCTATTCGTGATTACGACCAACGCGCTGGATTTTCTGCCGCCGGAGGTCTACTCGAAGGTTCTGCCGGTGGAGTGCACCGGCTATGTGACGGCCCGCAAGCTGGAATTGCTGGAGGAGCAGCTGCTGCCGGCGCTGCTGGCGAAGCACGGGCTGGCGAAGGACGATTTTGACCTGCAGGCGGACGCGGCGACGGTGCTGGTGAAGGAGTACGCCCACGAGGCCGGGGTGGCGATCCTGGAGGCGGTGCTGGACGAGGCCTGCCGCAAGGTGGCGGCCGGAAAATTGCTGAAGAAGACACCGCTGGAACGGATCGACCCGGAGGCGGTGCGCGAACTGCTGGGCGTCCCCCGAAAGTACCTGGGCACGCTGGATCAGCTGGGGCAGCCGGGGATGGCCAAGGGCATCCTGGGATCGATTGAGGGAGCTTCGGTGGAGGTGCTGGAGGTGGCGACGGTGCCGGGCTCGCGGGGGTTCACGGTGGCCGGTCAGCAGCTGGACGAGATGGGCCGGGTGATCGACGTGGTCTACAACTTCGTCCGCTCGCGGATGACCGAGTTGGACATCTCGGCACGGCAGCTATACGAGTACGGCTACACCTTCAATCACCGGGTCGCCGGGGACAATCGCGACGCGCCGGCGATGTCGCTGACAGTACTGGTGGCGCTGGTGTCGGCGCTGCGCGACAAGCTGGTCGATCCGGAACTGGCGCTGACCGGCGACATGGCGCTGGGCGGCAAGGTGCTGGGCGTGGGCGGGCTGGATCACAAGCTGCTGGCGGCCCACCGGGACGGGATCCGTCGGATGATCATTCCCCGGGCAAACGAGCCGGATCTGGACGACCTGCCGGATAGCCTGGCGAGCGAGATGAGCATAATCACGGTCGGCGATGTGGAGCAGGCGCTCCGCGTGGCGCTGCAGTAGCGGGTATTGTTTGCAGATATTGGCGAGCAAAGCAATGAATTCCGGCGTGAACGTCCGGTGGGAACGAAGCTGAGTAGATGTTTGGCGTAGGCACATTTGAAATAGTCCTGGTGCTGGCGATCGCTTTGATCGTGCTGGGGCCGGACCGTCTACCCCAGGCGATGGGCACGGTGGGGCGGTGGGTGCGGGAATTGCGGCGGCTGACCGGTGAGTTCCGCAAGGAATTCGACGAGGAAATCCAGATGCTGCAGGGCGAGGTGGAGATGCTGCGGCAGGAGGCGGAACTGACCCGCCAGGAATTGCAGGATATTCAGGCGGACCTGGTGGAGACGGTCGGCGGGGTGCAGACGGATCTGGAGGAGGCCGGCGAAGATATCAAGTCGGAGTTGAACCTGGCCGAGGACATCATCCAGGGCGCGGAGGGGGATTCGTCAGCGATCGCGATGGCCACACCGGTATCGAGAGACCGGGCCCGGCCGGAGACGGCGGACCCGGCGGACGCGATGTACGCGGCGATCCAGGACACCTTCACCGGTTCCAACGGCCGGGTGGCGACATCGCCGCTGCCGGTGGTGCCGGAACCGGCCCGGACCCCGCCGCAGATTCCGACGCCTTCAACTCCGCAGCAGGTTCCGACGCCCTCGAGTCCGGCGGAATCGGTGATGAACCTGGGGGCGCAGCTGGATACGCTGCACGCCGAGGTGACGGACCTGGCGGAGGCGGGCGCCGAGCAGTCGGTGCAGCGATTCGCGCCGCAGAGCGGGCAGTTCGGAACGCTGCTGGAGGTGGTGGCGACGGCAGACGAGCCGACGCTGGAGAAGGCGCGCGCAGAACTGAAACGGCGGGCGGCGGCCGACGCAATCAAGCTGGCGCACCTGAACGGCAAGGGCCCGGCCGGTATTGCGCTGGCCTGGGCGGCGCAGCGGCAATCACAGGTGCCGGACGGCTCGATCGATGTGGACACGCGGGAGGAGGGGCGGGTGCGAATTCGCATGCACGTCTGCCCCTACGGCCTGACGAAGGGCTCGGAGGTGCGGACCTGCAAATTGAGCAATGTCTATGACGAGGCGCTGACGGAGCAGATGGGCGTGGTGGGCAAGTACGAGCAGCGGCTGACGACGATGCAGCCGTTCTGTGAGTTCGTGGTCCAGACGGTGGATAAGGCGGCGGAGGTGGAGGAAGACGAGTGGATGGCAATGAACGTGATGGATGGGTCGATCGCGACCGATCCGCGGACGCTGGCGGGCAAGCCGAACGGCCCGGCGGTGGCCGAGGAAGTACCGGCGGAAACCGAGTAAGCGGAGGGCCGGTTCCCCGGGGCCGAGGGTTGGGGCGACCAGGAGCGGCGGAGGCGGGGACGGGCTTGAGGAGACGCCCCCCGGGCAAGAGCGCATACTTACGCGCGGCGATTGCGCGGGCTTTCCGGCGACGCCGTTTGCTGAGCGAACTCGATTTGCCGGCTACGCAAGGCCAGCGGCCGCCGACCGGCGCAATCCAGAGGAGCGGTGAATCCGTGGCGAGGGTAGGCGCGGACGAGAACTTGCCGGAGGGACTGCTCGAAGTAGAGCGAATCGTGCTGTCGGCCGACGATCGGGGGATCGCCCGGGTCGCCGGGGCGCTGCCGCCGGACTTCTGCGCCAGAGCGGCGCGGTTGGTCCGGGACAACGGCGAGCGAGTGATGCTGGTGACCGGCTTCTATGTGAACGGCGCTCCGGAGACGGACGGCCCACCGGGAGCGGCGGCACTGGGTCACGCTCTGGCGCAGCTGGGCGCGGAGGTGACGATGGTGACCGACGCGGTTTCGCAGGCGGTGCTGCGGGCGATCACCCCGCCGGCGATCCGCTGCGTGGAGTTCCCTACCGTCGGCGAGGCGAAAAGCGCCGAGCGGGCCGCGCAATTGCTGGCGGAGATCAACCCGACGGCGATCGGCTTCATCGAGCGGCCGGGACCGACGGCGAAGGGCGTCTACCTGAACCGCGGCAAGCAGGACATCACCAAGTTCTGCGGGCTGACCCATCACCTGCTGGACGGCGAGATCCCATCGTTCGGCGTCGGTGACGGCGGCAACGAGATGGGAATGGGCGCCTACGGAACGGTGCTGGTGGAAGAGGGGGTGCTGCCGGAACCCTGCGTGAGCGTGGTCGACGAGACGGTGATCGCCAGCATCTCCAACTGGGGCGCGCTGGGGATGGTGGCGGAACTGGCGCGGATGACCGACGAGCCGCTGCTGCCGCACCCGGAGATGGAGGAGGCGCGGCTGCGGGCGATGGTGCGGCTGGGGGCGGTGGACGGGGGCTCGGGCGAGAACAAGGTGGGGGTGGACGGCCGCGCCCTGGGCGAGTACCTGCGAGTACTGACGGAACTGCGCCGACTGGTGGGGCAGCGGGGAGAGATATCGTAGCCGGAGGCCAATGGCCGAAGGCGGCGCTGGCGGGGTTGCTGGCGCTAGTGCTGGTGGGGTGCACCGGGAAGGTGGCGACGGCGACTGGGTGTTCTACCGGGTGCGTCATCACCGATCTGGAACAACACCGGGGATACGCTGTGGCTGCAGAACGCGGCCGGCGCGCAGGTGCTGGCGTACAGCTACACGGACTAGCCGGGTTCGGCCCGGCGGCCAAATCTGAGATACTGCGTCCGGCGGGCGGTCGGCGGGCGCGCGGTTACGGCCCCGACTCTGGATCGAACTATTACTGGGAGCAACATGGACGCCGAGCAAC
>CAZVZW010000091.1:0-3957 GCA_964631365.1 uncultured Chloroflexota bacterium
GCTGGACCCGATCGCCACCACCCGCATCGAAGACCTCATCGCCGAACTGCGCGACGAGTACACCATCGTCATCGTCACCCACAACATGCAGCAGTCCGCCCGCGTCTCCGACAAAACCGCCTTTTTCATGGTCAACGACAACGGCGCCGGTATTCTGGTGGAGCTTGGCGTGACCGAGCAGATATTTACGAACCCATCCGACGAGCGCACGGAGGCCTACATCACCGGGAGGTTTGGCTAGGGGCACAATGGCCAGGACCGAGTACACACAGCAACTTCAGCAAATCCAGGACGACCTGCTGCTCCTGGGCAGCAGGGTCGAAAAGGCCATCGTGCGTTCCGTCAACGCCCTGAAGGAGCGCGATCTCGACGCCTCCCAGGCCGTCATTGACGAGGACGACGGCATCGACGACTTCCAGGTCGAACTCGAAGAGAAATGCGTCGACCTGATCGCCCTCCAGGCACCCATGGCCTCCGATCTACGCCGCCTAATCACCGTCATTCAAGTCGCTTCTGAGCTGGAGCGTGTCGGTGACTACGCCGAGGGCATCGCCAAGATCAGCCTCCGCATGGGCAACGCTCCTCTTCTGAAGCCCCTGATCGACATCCCACGCATGGCCGAGCTTGGCGCCACCATGCTCCGCGAGAGCCTGGGCACCCTCACCGACCCGAACATGAAGGTTGCCAACCACGTCGCCGAGACCGACGACATCGTCGACTCGCTCTACGAAAAGATCTTCCGCGAGCTGTTCTCCTACATGACCGAAGACCCGGACAACATCCAGCGCGCCACGTACCTGATCTGGATCGCCCACCTGCTGGAGCGCATCGCCGACCGCTCCACCAACATCGCCGAGCGCGCCATCTACCTACAGACCGGGAAGATGCAGCACTTCCAGTAGCCCGGCGGCCGGCGCGGGCCGCGCCACGCGGCGCACCGGGTGGCCAACGCCCGAACCCGTACAATGTCGGCATCAACCCTCAGCCGTCCGGAGTTCGCCTTGGTCGAGGATCTCAAAGTCGGAGTCATCGGACTGGGCATGGGCGAGCGGCATTCGGCCGCCTACCGGGAGATACCCGGCGTGCGGCTGGTGTCCGTCTGCGACGTTGACGCCGACCGCGCCGAGCGCGTCGCCGCGGAGCTGGGCGCCGAAACCAGCACCACCGATTGGCAGGAACTCTGCGATCTCGGGCTAGACCTGGTTTCGGTTTGTTCTCCCGACCACCTGCACCATCGGATGGCGAAGGCCGCCATGGAAGTTGGCGCCCACGTCCTCTGCGAAAAGCCGATGACCACCACCCGCGAGGACGCCGAGGACCTGGTCCGTATCGCCGAGCGCACCGGCCGCAAGCTGGCGGTCGGCAACGTGAACCGTTTCGTGCCGCAGATCCGCGCCGTCCACGACCTGGTGGCGAAGGGGCGTCTCGGCGAACTATTCATGGTCGAGGCCGACTACATCCACGATATGCGCAACGTCTACGTGAGCACCCCCTGGCGCATCGACCCCGACATCCCTCAGAACCCCTGGATCGCCGGCGCCTCGCATGCGATGGACCTGGTCCGTTGGCTGGCCGGCGACATCGAGGAGATCATGGTCTACGACAACCACGTCGCCGGTACGGCCGCCGAGCTGCCCGACCACGCCATCAGCATGCTGCGCTTCAGCAGCGGCAGCCTGGGGCGGGTCTGGCTCAACAAAGGACTGCGTCGCTGGCCCGAGCACATCGTGCAACTGGGCGCCTACGGCTCCGACGGTACGGCTTTGACCGACACCGAGAGTATGCAGGTCACCGCCTGGCTCGATCCCGATATCGGCGGGCAGATGGGCCCGACCGTCATTCCGTTCCAGCCGACCATCGGCCACCCGGTGGTCGCCGAGTTGACCGCGTTCGTCGGCAACATTCTCGATGACACTGAACCGCTGGTCGATGTCCGCGCCGGAGCCGCCACGATCGCCGCGCTGTGCGCCGGCCTCGACTCCGCCGCCAGCGGCCTGCCGCGGAAGGTCCGCCCGATCGCATGACCGGACCATGAAGCCCACCCGTATCGCGCTCGGCGGGATCATGCACGAGACCCACACCTTCGCCGAAGTCCCCACCGGTATGCGCGACTTCGAAATTGGCATTCTCCACAGGGGTGGGGAGATGCTTGAGCAAATGGGCGGCACCCGCGCCGGGATCGCCGGGATGATGACGGTCGGCGAGGTTCACGGCTGGAAATTGCTCCCCACCCTCTACACCATGGCCATGCCGGGCGGTACCATCGAACAGGACACCTACGATGACCTGGCCAACGAACTGGTCGAGCGCCTGCGCGCCACGCTGCCCCTGGACGGCGTTCTGCTGATGCTGCACGGCGCCATGGTCACCCACGACCTGCTGGACCCCGAGGCCGACATTCTGCGGAGGGTCCGCGAAGTCACCGGCCCCGACATCCCGGTGGTGGTCGAGATGGACCTGCACGGCAATATCTCCCCCGATATGATCGAGCTGGCCGACGCCGTCGTCGCGTTCGACGCCAATCCCCACATCGACGCCTACGAGCGCGGCGTCGAGGCCGCCGAGATCATGTGCGAGACCCTGGACGGGCGCATCGCGCCGGTCGTCGGCATCTATCAGACGAATCTCCTGCTCTCCCCGCAGGTCACCGGAACCGACGACCTGCCGCTGCGCGCCGCGCTGGAGGCCGCCTGGCGCTTCGAGGACGAAGAAGATGTCGTCTGCGTCTCGGTTTTTGGCGGTTTCGCCTATGCCGACACGCCCTTTACGCGTTGTAGCGTGGTGGCCACCGTCGACGGCGACGTCGGTCGCGCTCGCCAGATCGCCGGCGAAGTCGGCGCCATCGCCGAGGCCGGGGGCGTATCCGCCCGCTTCGCGGCGGTGGCCCCCGATGAGGCCGTGCGGAAGGCGTTGGAAATTCCCGGCAGCCCGGTGATCCTGGTCGATTCGGCCGACAACATCGGCGGCGGCACCCCCGGCGATGGAACCGACGCCCTCCGCGCGCTGCTGGCCGTTGACGCCCAGGAGGCCACCGTGGCGATTGCCGACCCGGCCGCCGCCCGCGCCTGCCACGAAGCCGGCGTCGGCGGACGCATCGACATGGAAATCGGCGGTCAGGCCGACACCTGGCACGGCATGCCGGTCCGGGTTGCCGGCGAAGTCCGCGCCCTCAGCAACGGCTACTTCGACTTCGAGATGCCCAACAGCCACCTGGCTTCATTTCGTGGCAAAGGCATGGATATGGGTCCGTCTGCCTGGCTGCGCGTCGGCGGCATCAACATCGCCCTCAACACCAACAAGACCCCGCCCTTCGACCTGGGCCAGCTACGCAGTCTGGGCATCCAGCCGGAGAGCCAGAAGCTGATCGCGGTCAAGGCTGCGGTCGCCTACCGCGCCGCCTACCTGCCGATCGCCGCCGGTATTGTCGAAATGGACACCGCTGGCCTCTGCACCGCCAACCTCGCCCGTTTTCCCTACCGGAATCTCGATCGCCCGCTGTTCCCGCTGGACGACCCCGCCTAGCCGGCTCGACAGGCGCCCTGCCTTCCCGTCAGAATCGCTACTGAATCGCGCGACTTTGAATCGCACCCCGGGAGGGCATCCGCAATGAGCACCGCACCGGCCGATCTGGATCTCATCGAGCGCCTGGCGCGCCTCTACACCGCCGTCGTCGGCGACATCCTCGATCGGCGCGGCCACACCAACCAGGTCATGCACCCGCGCATCAAAGCCCTCTGGCCCGAGGCGAAGCTGGCCGGCCGCTGCCTGCCGGTGGTCTGCAAGCAGGTGTTCGAGCCGCCGACGGGTAGTCCCTACTCCGGCCTGTTGGAATCCGTCGAGGCCATAACCCCGGGTGACATCTACGTCGCCACGGTTCCCGCGGGTCTGATCGCCGCCGCCTGGGGGGAATTACTCTCCACCGCCGCGCGCGGCAGCGGTGGCCGACCTGCTCGAGCG
>CAZVZW010000091.1:3967-7618 GCA_964631365.1 uncultured Chloroflexota bacterium
CATGCCTTGTCGAATGGCGCCCTGGCAAAAGGCCGGTGGCCGCGGCGCGGTCATCGACGGCAGCGCCCGTGACTGCAGCCAGATCAACGACATGGATTTCCCGCTCTTCGCCGCCAATCGCTGCCCGGCCGACTCGCGCGGGCGCATCACCGTCGACCGCTTCAACGTCCCCATTCAATGCGGCGGCGTCGTGGTGAATCCTGGTGACTACATCCTCGGCGACTGGGACGGCCTGGTGGTGCTCCCGCCGGCGGTGAGCGAGTCGGTCGTCAGTGAAGCCGAGGAGAAGGCCGCCGGTGAGACCGACGTCCGCGCGATGCTGCTGGCCGGCGAAAGCGTCAGCGAAGTCTTCCGCAAGACTGGCATCCTCTAGCCGGCCGCTGCGCGGCCGTCCATGCTACTTCTGCGAATAGCGGTACAACCCCGCGTCGCGGCCGCCGTATTCCTGCTCCGGGTGGTCGCCGGCGATCCCCTCGTAGGCCGTCCCCAGAGCTGGTTCCGGCACCGGGTCCTCGGTCTCGATCAATATGTCCGCCAGCAGCTTCGTCATCTCCGCCTGCCGCTCTGCATACTGCGGGTCGTCGTAGAGGTTCTTGACCTCCAGCGGATCGTTCTGCAGGTCATACAGCTCGCCGTAGGGCTTGCCGCCGAAATGGATCAGCTTCCAGCGCTGGGTGCGCACCATCTTCATGTTCAGCGATTCAGCGAACGCCCACTGCCGCCACTCCACCGCGTCCTTGCGCAGCAACCGCCGCATACTCGCGCCCTGCATCCCGGCGTGCCCGTCGACGCCGGCAAAATCCAGGATCGTCGGCATGATGTCCACCGCCTGGATCAGGTCAGACACGATCTGTCCGCCGCCCAGTTCCTTTGGATAGCGGATGATCAGCGGCGACCGGGTGATGTGGTCGTAGAGCATCCGCCCCTTCCACAGCACCCCGCGATGCCCCAGCATCTCGCCGTGGTCGGCCACGAAGATAATCACCGTGTTATCGAGGACGCCGTTCTCTTCCAGCACGTCGAGTGTCCGGCCGATCTCTCGATCCACCAGGCTGATCGTGCCGTAGTAGTTGGCGATTACCTTGCGCAGCTTCGCCTCGTCCAGCTTCCCGAAATCCTTCTGGCCGGAACTGGTGCGGTACTCCGGAACCCGTGACATCTGGTCGGTGTCGAAATCCGCCGGGATATCCACCTCATCCGGCGAATACATCGTGTCGAAGGGCTCCGGTGGATCGAACGGCATGTGCGGATTGCAGAATGACAGCCAGGCGAAGAACGGGTACTTCTCGTTCTCGGCCAGCATCTTCGCGCCGTTCTTGCCTATGAAGGTGTCTACGTAGTTCTCATCGCCCAGCGGGAAGGTGTCCGCGCCGAAGTTCTCCTCGTTGGCCCAGCGCTTTACGTGTTCGAAATATTGCTCATCGAGGCCCTGGTCGCGCAGGCTCTCCCGGTAGGCGTCGTAGTCCGAAAACATCTTGCCCTCAGCGAAGACCCGGTCATCGAATCCGTGCAGTTCGTCAATTGGAGTGAAGTGCATCTTGCCGATGGCCATTGTGTGATAGCCGGCCGCGCCCAGGATTGCCGGCAGCGGTTTCTCGGTCTTTGGGAGGTCGTACCAGTTCCAGCGCACGCCGTTATTGCGCGGATAGCGCCCAGTTACCAGGCTGGCCCGGCTGGGCTGGCACATCGGGCTGTGTACGAAGAAGTGTTCCGCGCGTACGCCCTCGCGGGCCAGGCGATCGATGTTGGGCGTCTTCACCACCGGGTTGTTGGCGCAGCCCATTGCGTCCCAGCGCAGTTGATCCATCGAAATCATCAAGATGTTGGGGCGGTCGGCCATGCGGGGCTCCCGGGGTAGATCGAAGGCAAGCGGATTCTATTCTCGGCGGGCGCAGGTGCAAAGGCGCCGCTGCAAGGGCAAGATGGGCGGGCGGGGTGGAGCAGATCGCGTCCGATCCCGCGAGTCACAGTCCGGAGTCGAAGGAACCCGCCATCGCTACCGAACCGGTCCGCATCGGCAGCAGCGATCTGGTCGTCCATCCGGTCGGAGTTGGCACATGGCAGTGGGGCGATCGACGCTACTGGGGCTATGGCGTTGAATACGACGCCGAGGACATCGCCGCCGCCTTCGATGCCGCGATCGCCGCCGGGCTCAATTTCTTCGACACTGCCGAGATCTACGGTCAGGGTGAGTCCGAGCGCCTGCTCGGGCGACAATTGGAGCGCACCGGCGCGCGCGTCGCCGTCGCCTCCAAGTACATGCCATTGCCCAACCGCTTCCGCGCCGCCGCTGTCGCCCGCGCCATCGACGCCTCCCGGCGGCGACTCGAAGTCCGCACCATCGACCTCTACCAGGTCCACTGGCCGTTCAGCCTGCTGCGCAAGGGCGTGTTGCTTCGCGAGTTGGCCCGCGCCGTAGACGCCGGGCTCATCCGCTGGGTCGGGGTCAGCAACTACGGCGCCGGCCGCCTGCGCCGGGCGTCCCGACTACTGGCGTCCTACGGCGTTCCGCTGGTCGCCAACCAGGTGAGCTACAGCCTTTTGAACCGCGCGGCCGAGGTCAACGGCGTCCTTGCTGCCTGCCGTGAGCTTGACATAACGCTTATCGCCTACAGCCCCCTGGCCCAGGGCCTCCTGACCGGTAAGTACGGACCCGGCGACCGTCCCGACGGTGCGCGTAAGACGGTCGCGAAATTCCGAGGCCACGATCCCGTCCGGGTCGAACCGGTCGTGCAGGCGCTACGCGAGATCGGCACTCATTACGACAAATCCCCCACCCAGGTGGCCCTCAACTGGCTCATCCGCCAGCCCGGCGTTGTCGCCATCCCCGGAGTCAAGAACGCCGCCCACGCCCATTCCAACGCCGGCGCTTATGGATGGTCGATCAGCGACAACGAAGCGCAGCGCTTAAGCGAAGTATCCACCCTCTGGCGCAAGCGCGGCCTGCTCGACCGCCTCCTCTAGGTCTGCCTACTCCGCCCGCCAGCGCGCCCCGTAGGCCACCGGTACCAGCGACGCCACCGGGTACCCCGCCAGCACCAGTAGTTCCCACGCAAAGGCTTCCGGCCCGGGGCCCTGTACCGCCGCCTATCCGGAATCGGCCCGCCAGACCTTCACCGTGCCCGCCGCCGGGTCCACCTCCACCCGGTCGCCGGTGGCGATCGCCTCGTGTGGCGGCGGCTCCGGCAGGTGCATCAGCGGCAGCCCAGCCAGCACCGCCCCCTGCACCATCACCGGATTCGTCCGGCCGAACAAGAGCGCCAGCGGAGCCTTCTGCCGCGACGCCATTTCCTGCAGCATCCACGACGTCGCGATCCCGCCCTTGGCCGTCGGGAACACGACCACCCGGTCCACCAGGCTTTGGCCGTGCAGGTCGTGGGCCTCACGGGAGAAAAGACCGCGCTCGCGGTCCAGGTCGTAGCGGGCGCTGAACCCGTGCTGCGACACCAGCGCCTCGCCGGCGACCTTTGGACCCACCCCGGCCGGACCCTTGAGTACCAGGTCCGGCTCGCGTTCCGGGTTTCCCATCACCATGCGATCCGTCCGGTGGTCGCCGCTTCCACGCACACTTCGGTCGGGCGGAAGACCGGGTTGTAGCCGTAACCGGCCACAATGTTCGCCAGCTTCGCCGAATCCGTCACCAGCGTGCGA
>CAZVZW010000092.1:0-7519 GCA_964631365.1 uncultured Chloroflexota bacterium
GGGCGGTGGTGGCCGCCGCGCCGGCGGGGCTGGCGATCTGGCTGATGCGCAATACGACGATCGCCGGGGCAACGCCGATGAGCCACGTGGCCGGCTTCCTGGACGGGCCGGGGCGGCTGCTGGGCCTGGACGGGATTGTGTTGGTGGGCTACGTGCTGGCGATTCCGGCGAACGAGATTGTGTTGCCGACGATCATGATGGCGTACACGGGGGCCGAGGCGATGGTGGATGTGGAGCAGTTGACTGGCCTGGAGACATTTCTGAAGGGCCAGGGGTGGACGACGCTGACGGCGGTTTCGCTGCTGGTGTTCGTCGTGCTGCACAACCCCTGCTCGACGACGATCTTGACGATCAAGAACGAGACCGGCAGCTGGAAGTGGGCCGGGGTGGCGTTTGCACTGCCGCTGGCGCTGGGGATCGTGGTGTTGATTCCGCTGGTGGCACTGGCGCGGGCGTTTGGCCTGGGCTAGCTAAGACCCGGAAGCCAGCGGGGTGACGAAGACGGCCTCGGCCACCGGGATGCCGATGGGTTGCGTGCGGCCGCCGTACTCGATGACCAGCGGGCCACCGAAAGGCAAGCGCTCGACCAGGACCAGGCGGGTGCCCGGAACGAGTCCGATCTCGGCCAGGTAGCCGAGCATCTCGGGGTCGCGGTCGCGGACCCGGACCACCTGCACCCAGGCGCCGACATCGATGCCGGCGAGGGCGCAGGATTCGTCGGCAACGGCCTGCAGGTCGGCCCCGGGGATCGGATCGCCGTGGGGGTCGGAGGTGGGATTGGAGAGGACTTCGGCGATGTGGCGCTCGAGCTTCTCGGAGAATGAGTGCTCAAGGCGGTCGGCCTCTCCATGAACATCGTCCCAGTCGTAGCCGAGGATTTCAACCAGGAAGCGCTCGATGAGGCGGTGGTGGCGGACCAGTTCGACGGCCGCTTCGGCGCCGGAATCGGTGAGCCGGGCGCCCTGGTAGGGCTGGTAGTTGACGTAGCCGCCTTCGTGGAGGCGCTTGATGGCGGCGGTGACCGAGGCCGGGGGACGGTCGAGGGCTTCGGCCAGGTGGCCCATGCGAACGCGAGACTCGGCGCCGCCAGCGAGGTAGATCTCGCGGAGCTGGTCCTGGTCGGCCTGGCTTTCCGGCAGGGGAGTCCGGGCCCGGTTCACGGTAATTTTCCTTAGGGGAAATATTTATTGCAGCAATTATGGACCTGCCGCGCGGCACGCGCCAATCAACGGCGGGGCGGAAGTTCGGAGCGGGGGACTCGGGAGAGTGAGCTTTCGGAGAGGCCGACCGGCTACTCGGTGACCGTGAAGGCGGCCTCGGTGAACGCCTGGCCATTGATGAGAATGCTGACCGTGTACCGGCCGGCGATGCTGACGACGCGGAAGAACGCAAAGTTGGCGCGCTCGAATCTAGACTGCGGCCCGGACTCCCAGACGCTCACTTCGACGCCGTCGCGGTACCAGGCGATGCCAATGGTCGCGCCGGACGGGACGTCGCGGAACTCGGTGGTGACGTAGACGTTCTCGCCGACGCAGAACTGGTCGTCGATCTCGACCGGCAACTGGTCGGTGTCGATGCCGCGGGCCGGGATAGCGGCGGCGACACGGCAATGGCGGCCGGGCGGCCCGGCCCCCTCACTCACGGCACGGTCTTCGCGCTGAAGGACTAGGGCGTGCCGGGCGAAACGGGGCGATTTTCGACCACGTGCCTTCTCGCCAGGGTCTTATTCACAGGCCTTCCCGCAGGGCCGCCAGGTGCCGCCGGAAATGGTCGGCGACGACCTGCTGATGGGTGGCCGGCTCGGCTTCGAGGAGCACCTTGATGGCCGGGCCGAATCCGGGATCAGTGAGGACCGAGCCGAAGGTGACGTGCAGGATCTGGCGGCCGGGATCGCGGTCGAGATAGATGTCTTCAAGGGTGGCGGCGGAGTCGTCGGACGCCGGCGGGGCGGCGTGTTCGAGTTCGGAGGAGATGTGATAGGTGGTGCGGTCGGTCTCGAAACGCTCCCGGGAGAAGCCGATGACACGGCGGAAGAGCGCGGGATCGTGGCGGGCGACGACGCGCAGCGCCTCCAGATAGCTGGTGCCGGCGGTCTTGACGTGAAAGAGCCCGCCGGTGACGCGGGCGATGATCGGGTAGATAGAGAGCTTGTCGGAACCGGAGTGCAGGCTGAGTTTGTAGGGGCCGAGTCGGTGGACGATCTGCATGTGCTGTTGGAGGGAGCGTTCGAGGACGTCGAGATCGCCGCGGTAGTCGATACCTTTCTCGAATCCGCCAACGTAACGCGGCGCCAGGCTAACCAGGTTCATGCCGTCGCGGCGGCACTGGTCGGCGATTACGTAGTGCTCGGCGAGGGTGGTGGGCTGGGGGGTCTCGTCGACGCTGAGTTCGATTTCGGGCTCCGTGCCGGCACTGGCCGCAGCGCGTTGGATATGGGCAGCGAGGCGGCGGGAATGGGCGATGGCGCGGCCGTACTTGACGGCGGCGCGGCGGACGGTGGCTTCGTCGAAATCGATTTCGAAACCATCGAACGCGACCGTCTGGCCGAGGTAGGTATCTACCCAGTCGATTTCGGAACGGACCGCGGCGAAGTGCTGGTCCACCTGGGCGGCGCTGTAGTCGTCGGCGGCGATGTCGACGTGATCGGAGGGGTCGATGGTAAAGAAGGTGTAGCCGGCGGCGGCGGTGGCGTCGACGTCGACGGTGGTCTTGAGGTGGTCGGCATCGGCGCCCCAGGCGCCGGTGAAGCCGGCGGCGGTGAGGGCGCCGGCGACGGCGGTCATGACGTCGGTGGGAGAGCGATCAGTGCGTTCCATCTCGCGGATGGACTGCTGGGCGAAGATGGGCGCGATGCCGGAGCCGAGATCGCGGTGAGCTTCGAGGTGGCCGGGGGTGGCGCTGCCAAGGCGGTCTCCGTAGCCGAAGCTGGGCGCCAGGCCGAGGACGCCGGGATTGGGAACGGACATGGGGCAGGTTCTCCGGGGGGGGTGGTGTGGGGCAATTCTAGAGTCCCGGGGGCGCAGCCGGGGCGGGGCGCCCGCCGGCCGCTCTTGCCGCCGCACCAGGCCGTCCAGACTGGCGGGGCGAATCCGCGGGCGGCCGCGGGGCGCGGGAGCGATCGCGCGGGCGCTGATCTTGCGTCCGTCGCTGGTGGTGGCGGATGAGCCGACCTCGATGCCGGCTGTCTCTACCCGGGCGGCGATTATCGGGCTAATGCTGGATCTGGCGAACGAGATGGACATCGGCTACCTCTACATCACCCACGACCTGGCGGTGGCCCGCTACATGTGCGACCAGATCGCGCTGATGTACTTGGGCAAGATCGTGGGGATCGCCGATACCGAGGAACAGCTGGCAAATCCGCTGCACCCCTATACGCAGGCGCTGATCGGGGCGGTGCCGCAGCCGGACCCGCGTATCCAGCAGTGAAGAAATTAGTATTAGGGTTTCGGTTTCGAGTCCTGTGGACCCGGGGCCGCGTTGCCGGTTTTACGACCGCTGCCCGATTGCGGCGGAAATCTGCGCGGCGAGCGATCATCCGCCGCTGGACGACGTGGGCATGAACCAATAGGCGGCCTGCCACCGGATCTAGGGGCTGAAGTGTCCAGAGCGCCCGATCGGCCTTTCGATTTGCCGGAACCGCCGGCGGTTTGCTAACTCCGGTTTTGGGAGTAACTACGCGGATCAAGGGGGAGCGACCGGGATGAGGTTGTCGGTAGGAGCGGTCTTGAACTCGGGTCTGGCGCTGCGGTGACGGGGCGGGTCGGGTGGTTCCACTTGGAGCGGGCGCCGGCCGACGGGACGGTGCCGGGCTGGCTGCTGGATCCGGTGCTGATCGGGCTGTTGCTGACGATTGGCGGGCTCTACGTGTACGCGGCGGCACGGCGGGAGGGTGGAACGAGTCGCTGGAGGATGGCGAGTTTCATGGGAGCGCTGGCAATCGCGTTTGTCGTTTTGCAATCGCCGCTGGACGGACTGGGCGAGTTGTACGTGTTCTGGGCGCACATGCTGCAGCACATGGTCCTGGTGCTGGTGGTGGCGCCGCTGGTGTTGCTGGGGGTGCCAGGGTGGGTGTTGGACCGGCTGCTGGGGGTGCGAGCGGTACGCGAGGTGGTTGGCTGGCTGACGCGCCCGGTGACGGCGCTGGTGATTTCGCAGGCACTGCTGCTGGGCTGGCATGCGCCGCCGCTCTACGAGGCAGCGCTGCACGACCGGCATATCCACGACCTGGAGCACCTGAGCTTCATGGCCGCCGGAATCCTGATGTGGTGGCCGGTGTTGAGTCGGTCGAAGCGGCTACCGGCGGCCCCGGCGCAGTGGCTGGTGCCCTACCTCTTCGTGCTGCCGATTCCGTTGTCGGTGCTGGGAGCGTTGATCACGTTTTCGCGGAAGGTCATCTACAAGACCTACGCGGTGGCGCCGCGGCTGTGGGAGATCTCGGCGCTGCACGACCAGGAGGTGAGCGGGCTGATTATGTGGGTGCCCGGGAAGCTGATCTTCTGGCTGGCGATGGGGGTGGTGTTCTATCGCTGGTTCGCGCGCGAGACCCGCGCGGATCGACCCGAGAGCGGCGTGCCTTCGACGAACTGAGCCGACGCGGCACGGCGTCCGGATGCGCGGGATGGGGAGCGGGTCGGGAAGGCGCCGGATCGGCTGTTTGGTTTTGGCGAGGCACGGCGGGATTTGCTAACAAATACTCAGAGAGCTTTAAGGTGGCGACCATTCCGCCCGTGGGTATGGGGTCGTTGGGGGAGTCAGCATTCTGTCTCGTATAAGCGCGCACGGTGTGCGCAGTTCAGGTTTACGATGGCGTCGGCGCGCGGCCCGCGCCGGCCGGGTGCTGATTGCGGCGACCGGCCTGCTGCTGCTGACCGGCTGCGGGGAACTGCCGCAAACAATCACGCAGCCGGCCGGCGACGATGCCCGGCTGGTGCAGGGGCTGTTGATGCCGATCCTCTGGATCGCACTGGTGATCTTCGTGGCGATCGAGGGGTTCTTGATCTTCTCGATGGTGAAGTACCGGCGACGGCCCGGTAACGAGGAGATCCCCAAGCAGGTCCACGGTGATAACCGGCTGGAGTTTGTGTGGACGGCGATCCCGGCAGTGATCGTGCTGGTGATCGCGGTAATGACGTTTAAGACGATGGCGATACAGGCGGAGGCGCCGGATGAAGGGGCGCTGGTGATAGAGGTGTCGGCGAGCCAGTGGTGGTGGGAATTCAGCTACCCGGAGCTGGGGGTGGTGACGGCGAACGAGCTGTACCTGCCGATCGGGCAGGAGATTGACCTGCGGGTACGCGCCAACGACGTGATCCACAGTTTCTGGATTCCAAAACTGGCCGGGAAGATCGACGTGGTGCCGGGGGTTGAAAACCGGAAGACGTTCGTCGCGGAACAATTGGGGCGGTACCAGGGGCAGTGCTCGGAGTTTTGCGGGATCGCCCACGCCCAGATGCGGCTGCTGGCATTCGTGGTGACGCCGGTGGAGTTCGAGGAATGGGCGGCGAAGCAGTTGACGGGGCCGAGCGCGGAAGCGGCGGCATCGGCGGGAGCCGGAGTGTTCGCGGCGCAATGCGCGGCATGCCACTCGATCCGGGGAACGGCGTTTACGTTTGGCCAGATCGGGCCGGAGCTGACGGCGCTGGGAATGCGGGAGACGCTGGGGGCGGGGACGGTGGCGAACACCCCGGAGAACCTGGCGGCGTGGATCCGGGAGCCGACGGCGGTGAAACCGGGGGCGCTGATGCCGGCGCTGGGCCTGGCTGAGGATGACATTTCGGCGGTTGTCGCCTACCTGGAAGGACTGCGCTAGTGGCGACGATTACGCAAAGCCTGCCGCGGACACAGTCGTGGCGATCCGGCGCTTGGGACTGGATCACGACGGTGGACCACAAGCAGATCGCGAAGCTGTATCTCTTCGCGGCGGCGGCGTTCTTCGCGATCGCCGGGCTGGAGGCGATGCTGCTACGGACGCAGCTCGCGGTGCCGGACAACACGGTGGTCGATGGGGCGGCATACAACCAGCTGTTCACGATGCACGGGGTGTCGATGATCTTCCTAGCGGTGATGCCGCTGAACGCCGGGTTCTTCAACCTGGTGGTGCCGCTGCAGATCGGGGCACGCGATGTGGCCTTCCCAAGGCTGAACGCGCTGAGCTTCTGGCTGTTTCTGTTTGGCGGAATCCTGCTGAACGTGAGCTTCTTCAGCGGCGCCCCGGATGGCGGCTGGTTTGCCTATCCGCCGCTGACCGAGAAGGCCTTTTCGCCAAACAACGGGATGGAGCACTGGATCCTGGGTCTGGCGGTGCTGGGGACATCATCAATCATCTCGTCGATCAACTTCATCGTGACGATCCTGAATCTGCGCGCGCCGGGGATGCGGCTGACGCGGATGCCGCTGTTTACGTGGATGACGCTGATTACGTCGTTCTTGATTATCTTCGCGTTTCCGCCGTTTACGGTAGCGGCGATTCTGCTGCTGACGGACCGGGTGGTGGGGACGGTGTTCTTTGACGCCAGCGCCGGTGGCGACCCGCTGCTGTGGCAACACATGTTCTGGTTCATGGGGCACCCGGAGGTGTACGTGCTGATTCTGCCGCCGATGGGAGTGGTGTCGGAGGTGATTCCGACGTTCTCCCGGAAGCCGCTGTTCGGCTATACGGCGGTGGTGTTCTCGGGGATATCGATTGGCTTTCTGGGATTCGCGGTGTGGGCGCATCACATGTTCGCGGTGGGATTGGGCCCGGTGGCGAACGCGGTGATGACGGCGATGACGATGCTGATCGCGATTCCGACCGGGGTGAAGGTGCTGAACTGGTCGGCGACGCTGTTTCGGGCGTCAATCAAGATAACGACGCCGATGCTGTTCGCGGTGAGCTTTGTGGGTCTGTTTACGGTGGGCGGGCTGAGCGGGATGATGCACGCGGCATCACCGGTGGACCTGCAGCACACAGATACCTATTTCATCGTGGCGCATTTTCATTACGTGCTGTTCGGCGGGTCAGTGTTCGGGATATTGGCCGGGGTATATTATTGGTGGCCGAAGCTGACCGGGCGGATGCTGAGCGAGGGGTGGGGAAAGATTCACTGGTTCCTGATGTTTGCCGGGTTCAATCTGACGTTCGCGCCGATGCACATGCTGGGTAACGACGGGATGCCGCGAAGGGTGTACACGTACGCGGCGGGGCAGGGCTGGGATGGCTGGAACCTGGTGGCGACGGCGGGGGCCTATACGACGGCGGCGGGTTTCTTGCTGTTCGTGTTCATCGTGCTGAAGGGAATGCGCGGCGAAAAGCGGGCCGGTGACGACTCCTGGGACGGCGCGACGCTGGAATGGGCGACGGCGTCGCCGCCGGTGGAGCACAACTTCGATGTAATCCCGACGGTCGGCAGCAACCGGCCGGTGTGGGACGCCAAGTACGAGGGAGCGGCTGCGCCGCTGGAACCGGCTCCCGGCGAGGAGCAACTCCACATGCCGCCGCCGTCGTACTGGCCGATCGTGCTGGCGGCGGGACTGGCGC
>CAZVZW010000093.1:0-7368 GCA_964631365.1 uncultured Chloroflexota bacterium
CTGGGGGGAAACCTCTGCAACGCCGCCCCCAGCGCGGATAGCATCGGGGCCCTCATCGTCCTGGGTGCCACGTGCGTGATCGCCGGTTCTTCGGGCACGCGTGAAGCGCCTGTCGAGGAGCTCTGCACGGGCCCCGGCCAGACCGTTCTCCAGCCCGGCGAGCTACTCGTCTCGCTCCGCCTCCCCCCGTCCCAGAGGGGCTCCGGCGCCCACTATCAGCGCTTCACCCCCCGCAACGAGATGGACATCGCCGTCGTCGGCGTCGGCGCGCAAGTGACCCTCGACGGCGACACCATCGTCAGCGCCCGCATCGCCCTCGGCGCGGTCGCACCAACGCCGCTGTACGTTCCAGAAGCCGGCGAAGACCTAGCCGGCCAACCGGCCACTGAGGCCAGTTACGAAGCCGCCGCCGTCGCCGCGCAGAACGCCGCGACCCCGATCACCGACATGCGCGGCACCGCCGATTTCCGCAAACACCTGGTCGCAGTACTCACCAAACGCGCCCTGCGGGGCGCGGTCGAACGCGCGAAGGGGGGCACCGTAAATGGTCGCTGAACTCGTATCCGACAAGACCCTGGTTTCCACCACCATCAACGGCGAGCCCGTCGAATTCATGTGCGAGCCGCGCGAGAGCCTGCTCGAGGTCCTGCGCGACACCCTGCGCCTGACCGGCTCCAAAGAAGGCTGCAACAACGGCAACTGCGGCGCTTGCAGCGTCATCCTCGACGGACGCCTGGTCAACAGTTGCTGCGTGCTGGCCATCGAGATCGCCGGCTCCGCCGTCACCACCATCGAAGGCCTGGCCACCGCCGACGGACTCCACCCGGTGCAGGAGGCCTTCCTCGAAGGCGCCGCGCTGCAGTGCGGCATCTGCACCCCGGGTTTCATCCTCGCCGCCAAGGCGCTGCTAGACAAGAATCCAAATCCGACCGAGACCGAAATACGTTATTGGCTGGCGGGGAACCTCTGCCGCTGCACCGGGTACGACAAAATCGTGCGCGCCGTGCAGCAGGCGGCGGCCGGGACGGGGAAATAGGAGCGACCGCATGGCAGTAACGAGCGACGAGCCGATCAAGACCGGCAACTTCAACGTGATCGGGTCCAGCCCGATACGCCACGACGGCGTCGACAAGGTCACCGGGCGGGCGCAATACGGCGCCGACATCCACCTGCCCGGCATGACCCACGGCAAGGTGCTGCGCAGCCCGCACGCCCATGCGCTGATCCGCGCCATCGACACGAGCAAAGCCGAGGCCCTGCCCGGCGTCTTCGCGGTTATCACGGGAGCCGACTTCCCGGACCCCGGCGAGCACATGACCCAGGCCGGCGAGGGCGGCGCGCAGAGCATCATCAACAAGAGCGCCGACATCATGGCCCGTGGCAAAGCGCACTACGCCGGGCACCCGATCGCCGCCGTCGCCGCCCGCGACCTGCCCACCGCCGAGGCCGCGTTGGCGCTGATCGAAGTCGACTACGAAGTCCGGCCGCCGGTCATGACCGCCGCCGCGGCGATGGCTGAAGGCGCGCCGATCATCATGGCCGACCTGCGCACCGATGAAGGCGGCACCGAACTCGACGGCGAGACCAACGTTTCGGAGCACTCGGTGGCCGAAGAGGGCGATCTCGACGCCGGATTCGCCGCCGCCGATTTCGTAATCGAAACCGAGTACTTCACCTCGCCGGTGCACCAGGGCTACATCGAGCCGATGAACGGCACCGCTTGGTGGCGCGACGACGGCACGCTTGACATCTGGGGCAGCTCGCAGGGTCACTTCGGCATCCGCGGCGAAGTCTCCGAGTTGTTGCTGATTCCGGTGTCCAGGATCCGGGTGGTACCGATGGAGATCGGCGGCGGCTTCGGCGGCAAGACCACCAGCTACCTAGAACCGCTGGCGGCGGTGCTTTCGCGCAAGTCCGGCCGCCCGGTGAAGATGACCATGACCCGCGAAGAGGTTCTCAAGGCCACCGGACCGACTCCCGGCACCCGGGAGAAGGTGAAACTCGGGGTCAACAACGCCGGCAAGATCACCGCCGCCCACGTCACCCTCCACTTCGAGGCCGGCGGCTTCCCCGGCTCCGTGCTCGGTGCCGGGATCATCACCGCGCTCTCGCCCTACGCGCTCGAAAACATGCGCGTCGATGGCTACGAGGTACTGGTCAACAAGACCCACACCGGTGCCTACCGCGCGCCGGGAGCAACGATGTCCGAGTACGCCGTCGAGACCGCCGTCGATGAAGCCTGCGAGCGACTCGGCATGGACCCGCTGGAGTTCCGCCTGCTGAATGCTTCGCAGGAGGGCGACCTGCGGGTCGACGGCCTGCCGTTCCCGAGAATGGGCACTGTTGAAACGACCACCGCGATCCGGGAATCAGCCCACTGGCAGACGTCGCTCGCAGCCGCGTCCGAACCGCATCTGAAGCGCGGCCGCGGCACAGCGTCCGGCTACTGGATGAACGGCGGCGGCATGTCCAGCGCCCAGGCCATCGTCAACGCCGACGGCACCGTCACCCTTCGCGAGGGTTCGATGGACATCGGCGGCACCCGCACCTCCATCGCCATGCAACTGGCCGAGACGCTGGGCATCAACGTGCTGGATGTCATTCCGATAGTCCCCGATACCGACTCGATCGCCTTCACCGGCGTCACCGGCGGCAGCCGCACCACCTACGCCACCGGCATCGCCGCGCAACTGACCGCCGAGGACGTCTTGCGGCAGATGGTCGCCGGGCTCGCCGGGGTCTGGGACGTGGCCGCCGACGACATCGCCTATGAAAACTCCACCTTCACTTCCGGCGACAACGCAGCCAGTTTCAAAGAGGCCGCCGCGCTGCTCGACGATGCCAACATCTTGGTTACCGGCAAGACCAGCATCGCCCCCAAACGGCCCGGCCCGGCCATCGCCGTACACGCCGCCGATGTCGAGGTCGACACCGAAACCGGCAACGTCCAGATACTGCGCTACACCGCCGCCCAGGACGTCGGCACCGCCATCTACCCGCCCTACGTCGAAGGCCAGATCCAAGGAGGCGCGGTCCAGGGCATCGGCTGGGCGCTCAACGAGGAATACTGGTACGACGACGACGGCCTCTTGCGCAATTCCACCCTACTCGACTACCGCATGCCCACCGCCCCCGACGTGCCGATGATCGACGCTGTAATCGTCGAGGTCCCCAATCCGGGCCATCCCTACGGCGTCCGCGGCGTCGGCGAGGCACCCATCGTCCCGCCCCCCGCCACCATCGCCAACGCCATCTATGACGCCATCGGTATCCGGCTGCGGGAATTGCCGATGTCCCCGGCGCGTATCATCGCGGCGTTGGCCAACAACAAGAAGGACTGACCCATGACGACGACCGGTGATGATGTCGTGAAAACGAGCGGATTCACAGTCGTTGGCTCGAAGCCGGTCCGCCACGACGCGGCGGACAAAGTGACCGGCCGGGCGCAGTTCGGGGCCGATGTCACCCTGCCCGGCACGCTGCACGGAGCGGTCCTGCGCAGTCCGCACGCCCACGCCCGCATCATCGGCATCGACACGAGCCAGGCCGAAGGTGCCCCCGGGGTCTTCGCCGTCATCACCAGCGCCGACCTGCCCGATCCAGGGCCCCACATCGCAGCCCGCGCCGAAGGCATCTCCAGCCGCGCTCACTACAGCGCCAACGTGCTGGCCCGCGGCAAAGTGCTCTACGAGGGTCACGCCGTCGCTGCGGTCGCCGCCCGCGACGCCGCCAGCGCCGAAGCCGCCCTAGACTTGATCGCCGTCGAATACGAGTCGCTGCCGGTCGTCCTGACCGCCGCCGCCGCCATGCGACCCGACGCCCCGTTGCTGCACGATGATGTCTTCACCGACGCTGACGGCGCCGTCGCCGAAACGCCCAGCAACGTGCCGGTCCACCGCCATCTCGAAGAGGGCGATGTCGAAGCCGGCTTCGCGGCGGCCGCCATCGTCGTCGAAAACGAGTACACCACCGCCACCGTCCACCAGGGCTACATCGAGACGCAGGCGGTCACGGCGCGCTGGACCGAAGACGGCGGACTCGAGATCTGGTCCACGTCGCAGGGCGCCTTCGGGGTCCGCTCCGACCTAGCCTCATTACTGCGGATGTCGGTATCGAAGATCCGGGTGACGCCGCTGGAAATCGGCGGTGGCTTCGGCGGCAAGACCACCTGCTACATCGAACCGCTGGCCGCGGCGCTGGCGCGAATCGCCCACCGCCCGGTGAAGATGACCATGAGTCGCGCCGAGGTACTCCGCGCCACCGGGCCGACCCCGGGTAGCTGGAGCCGCGCCAAGGTCGGCATCAGCGGGGACGGCAAGCTCACGGCAATTGAGATGTGGTCCGCCTTCGAAGCCGGCGCCTACGCCGGTATCTGGGCCTCCGGGGCCATCGTCGGGGCCATGGGTTCCTACAGCCTCCAGAACCTGCGCGGCGACGGTCTGGAGGTGCTGGTCAACAAGCCCCACTCCGGTGCCTATCGCGCGCCCGGCGGTACCCAGGCCAGCTTCGCGCTCGAAACCACCATCGACGAAGCCCTCCGCGCGGCCGAAATCGACCCCCTAGAATTTCGCCTTCTCAACGCCTCGCAGGGCGGCGATCTGCGCGCCGACGGCGATCCCTTCCCGACGCTCGGCACCCGCGAGTGCATCGAAGCCATCGCCAGCTCGGACCACTGGAACGCCCCGCTCGGCGAGCCCTCCGCAGCCACCGGCCGGCGCGGTCGCGGGGTGGCCTCCGGACTCTGGCGCAACGGCGGCGGGCTTTCTTCGGCGCAGGGCCGCCTGAACCCCGACGGCACCGTCACCCTGCTCGAAGGCTCCGTCGACCTCAGCGGCACCCGCACCTCGGTGGCCATGCAGATGGCCGAGACGCTGGGCATATCCGCCGACGCCATCAACCCGATCGTCCCCGACACCGACGCCATCGGCCAGACCGGCGTCACCGGCGGCAGCCGCACCACCTTCGCCACCGGCTGGGCCGCCCACGAGGCTGCCGGCGACATGCTCCGCCAGATGCGCGCCGGACTGGCCCGGCTCTGGAACGTCGCCGCCGTCGAATTCGACTCCGGCTCCTTCTTCGCCGGTGAGCGCCACGCCAATTTCAAGGAAGCCGCCGACACGCTGGCCGGGGCCGAAATCCTGGTGACCGGCAAGGCAAGCCCGGCCCCGAGCGGAATCGGCCCGGCCACCACCGTCCACCTGGTGGATGTCGAAGTCGACACCGAGACCGGCAAGATCGAGATTCTGCGCTACACCGCTACCCAAGACGCCGGCAAGGCCGTGCATCCCGAGATCGTCGAAGGCCAGATCCAGGGAGGCGCCGTCCAAGGGATCGGCTGGGCGCTGAATGAGGAGTACTGGTACGACGCCGACGGCCACCTGCAGAACGCCAGCCTGCTCGACTACCGCATGCCCACCGCCCCGGACCTGCCGATGATCGAGGCGATCATCGTCGAAGTGCCCAATCCCGGCCATCCCTACGGCGTGCGCGGGGTCGGCGAGATGCCGATCGTGGCGCCGCCGGCGGCCATCGCCAACGCGGTCTTCGACGCCACCGGCGCGCGCCTGCGCGAGTTACCGATGACCCCGGCGCGGGTGGTCGCCGCGCTGCGGGACGCGCCCACCGCCGGGAGCGACGGCTAGCCGCTATTATCCGCCCGACCGCACCGGGGTAGCCGCGCCGCCTTCAACGCAAACGCGCCGACCCGCGACCGTTGCGACTGGAGTCACACCGATGAGCAGTCCGGACGCCGCCATGCCCCCGAACGCCAGGCCGCTGGCCGCGCGATTCCGAACCGCCGCCGCCGGCCTCGGGCTATCGGTCGTCGCCCTGCTCCTAGTCCTGCTGATCCCCTGGTCGCATCGCTTCGCCAACATCGAACAAACGGCGACCTTTGTCGTCGGCCCGATCGACCCGGCGAGCGCCGTCGAGCAGTCGTTCGTTAACCCGACCAATTTCCTCAACGGCCTGACCGTCGCCATCCGCCGCAAAGAAG
This sequence comes from uncultured Chloroflexota bacterium, assembly GCA_964631365.1. Taxonomy (GTDB): domain Bacteria; phylum Chloroflexota; class UBA11872; order UBA11872; family VXNJ01; genus JASLPR01. The sequence continues at coordinate 5,996 of CAZVZW010000093.1, forward strand.
ACGACCGTGAAGTGAAGACGATGATCTTTCGGCTGCGGCGACGCTCCGACGACGGCGCGTTGCTGCGCGAAGGCCGCGTCGCAGCGGTCCCGGACCCATCCACCACGACCTCCCTCGTCGACTGGCGATTCCCGACCATCGCCGGAATGAAGGGCCAGGACCTGGACGTGCAGATCAGCCTCGACCCGGCGGCGGCAATTCCGATCGAGTTCCCGGTATCGCAGGCCGACCCGATTGACGGGTTCTTGCGCACCAACGGCATCGCCACCGACGGGCGCATCGACCTGCTGCTGGCGCCGGTGCGGGAAGCGCGCGGCCTCGGGGTTTTGCGGGTGCTACTGCGCGATGGTCTGCTGCTGCGGGCGCTGGTGATCGTCGTCCCGGCGCTCTGGTTCGCCGGCCTGCTGGCGCTGATTCGCTACGCCCCCGGGGCGGCGGCGGTCCGGATCGGCCGCAGCCTCCCGATCTTCGCCGGGCTCATCGCGCTGACCGTGGCCGCGCTGCTCGCCGTCTTTTCCGACGGGCCGGCCCCCGAACGCCATCCCTTCTTCTGGACCCTCGGCCTGCTCAGCGGATTGCCGGCGGCTGCTCTGCCGATCTACCGACTCGGCCCGGTTCTGCGCCGGACCCGCACCGCCCGGGCGGCCCAGCGCCTAGCCGTCGCGACCGCCTGGCCGTGGCGGGTGGCCGAACGTCAGACGCTGTCTCGCCTACCGCGAAGCTTGGCCGCACCCACCCGTCTGATTCTGCGGATGGCGGTGCTGGCGACGCTGGTGATCGCCCTCCAAATCAGCCTTATCGGTACCTATCAGGACGTCCACTTCCGCGAGAAATCTGACCTCGACACGCAGACCACGCTCGGCCTCGACATCCTCTACTTCGGAGACAGCTCGGTCTTCTACGCCACTGCCACCGACGCCGACAAGCGCTCCACCGCCGCCATGCTCGACGCACTGCTCCCCGACGAGCGGGTCTTCCCGGTGGCCCAGGTCGCCTACCACCCCGGGGTGTACCTGGACTTCATCCGCTACCTGGACCGCCGCGATGAACTGCCCGAAACGGTCATCGTGCCCCTGCACGTCGGCGTCTTCTACGAATCACTCCTGCTCGGCACGCCTTACGATCGTCAGCGCATTGTGCTGCGCCTTGCGGGCACGCCGCTGGAATCCTTCACCCGCGCCCGGCTGGTATTCAGCGATTTTGCAGACAGCCTCGATCGCATCCGCGAGTACGTCGCCGCCGCGTCCGGCACCACCGAGCACGACCCGATCCCGCAAGACAATCCGCGCCTGCTGCAGGCCGTCGAACTGGCCGAATTGCTGCTCGCGCGCGGCGTCCGGCCCATCTTCTACGTCACTCCGCTCAATATCGCC
>CAZVZW010000094.1:0-7245 GCA_964631365.1 uncultured Chloroflexota bacterium
TATCGCTTGACCTGGACGCCGCGGGCAACCTGTACGTGCTCAACACGTCGGGCGAGTTGTGGCAAATCGGCGACGGTGGCGGGGCGGTGGTGCCGGTCCAATAGCGACCTTCCGGCAGCCGGGGCGGCCGACTCTCAAGTACCATTATGGACCTGCTGCGACGGATTGACTCTCAGAACACGATGCCTCCCACCGCGGAACCGGGAACGGTCCGCCCAATCACTAGGATAGATGCCCCGCATGACCACCAACGCCGAAGACGATTCCGGGACCATCGAAGCAGCCGGGTCCGCCCCGGCGGCCGATGCCGGCGAAGACGCCCCCGCGGACGACGAAACCAGCCTCCGTGCGCGGATCGCGGAACTGGAAGACGAGCGGGTCGAGTTGATGAACCGCGTGACCCGCGCGCGGGCCGATCAGTCCAATCTGAAACGCCGGTCGGCGCAGGAGGTTCAAGACGGAACAAAATTTGCCAATCAACTCTTCGCCGCTGAACTGCTGCGGGTGATCGACTCGCTGGACCGCGCCCTGGGTACAGTTCCGCAGAATCTGCACGGATTCAGCTGGATCGACGGCATCCTGCTCTTCCGTGCCCAGGTTGATTCTCTGTTGAGATCGCAGGGCATCGAACGCATTGAGGCGCTCGGAGAGGAGTTTGATCCCCGGTTCCACGAGGCGGTGGCCCAGGAAGGGGACGCCGGCGCGGAGGGTGTGGTGCGGGAGGTCTACCAGCCGGGCTACATGATTCACGATCGTCTGCTACGCCCGGCGCTGGTGCAGGTCGGACCCGTTAACGAGGGAGAAGAAGACGAAGGTGAAGTCTCCGAAGCGGTCAGTGATCCGGGGGGCGATGAATCCGCGACCGCCGGGCTGGACGCCGGGGCGGAGTAGCCACCCGTGGCGGTCAGCGACTTTGAGTACTACGAGCGCCTAGGGCTAGAACGTGGCGCCAGCGCCGACGAGATCCGGAAGGGCTATCGCAAGATGGCGCGCGCCTACCACCCGGATGTCAACAAGGCGAGCGATGCCGAGGAGCGCTTCAAGCAGGTCCAGGAGGCCTACGACGTCCTGAAGGACGATCAGAAGCGCCAGATTTACGACCGCTTCGGCAAGGCCGGCCTGAGCCATGGGCCGGAGAGCGGGTTTGGCGGATTCGAGACCGGCGGACTGGGCGATATCTTCGACTCCTTCTTCGGCTCACGGCCGACCCGCGACACCCGCGCGCCGCAAAAAGGCCGTGATCTGCAGACAAATGTGACGATTGACTTCATGGACGCTGTGCACGGCGTTGAGCATGACGTCGAGTTGAGTCGCATGGAGGTGTGTGGGGTCTGTGACGGCGACGGCGCGGCGCCCAATACCGAAGTCACGGCGTGTGGCGTGTGCCGGGGCTCGGGGCAGGTGCGCCGGGCGCAGCGGTCGATATTCGGACAATTCGTGAATGTGAGCACCTGCGAGAATTGCAAGGGTGCGGGCAAGGTCATGCGGAATCCTTGCACCGGTTGCGGCGGTGGCGGCCGGCAGCGCAAGAAGCGCAAGCTGACGCTGACGCTGCCGGCGGGGATCGATGACGGCAACGAATTGCGTGTCGCTGGCGAGGGTGAAGCCGGCCAGCTTGGCGGCCCGCCGGGAGACATGTATGTGGGCGTGCGGGTCCGCGCCCACAAGACGCTCCGGCGTGAAGGATCTCACATCTACTCGGAGCTCACGGTCGATGTCACCGAAGCCGTGCTCGGGACGGAGGCGGAGATTGAGACGGTCGACGGCCCGCACCAGCTACAGATCGAGCCAGGCACCCAGCCGGGCGCGGTGGTCAAGTTGCGCAGTCGGGGAGTGCCGCGCATTCGGCGCCCGGATCGCGGCGATCACTTCGTGACGGTGAATGTCACGGTGCCGGGGCGCCTCACCGGTCGCCAGCGCCAGCTGTTTCAGGAACTCGGTCACATCCACGAGCAGTCCTCTGGGGAGTAAGAGTATCAAGGACCCGATGCGCGACGTCCTGGACTGATGGGAGAACGCTGGCTGGTGATTGACGTGGTGGTGGAGGAGGATGAGGTTGACGACGTTCAGGCGGTGATGGCTCGCTGGGCCGGTGGGGCGGTGGCGGTCGAGCAGATGGTCGATACCGCGGCGCTGGATGATTTCGTGCCCGACGGCCGTTGCCGGCTGACGGCCTACCTGCGCGACGGCGCCGAACTACCGGTCACCAAGTACCAGCTCTTCAACGCCCTGTGGATGCTGGGTGGTGGCGGGTCGGTGGGCCTGCGCAAACCGCGCGAGCGCTGGACCGAGGAGTCCGAATGGATGGAGCAATGGAAACGGTTCTACCGACCGCTCACCATCGGCCGGGTGGGAATCGTACCGACCTGGGATGAGAGCGAGATTCCGGGCGCGGATGTGGTTGTCAGTCTCGATCCAGGGCAGGCGTTCGGGACGGGTCTGCATGTGTCGACCCGCCAGGCGCTGCTGGCGCTCCAGCAGTGTGGCGTTGCGGGCAAGCGGGTGCTGGACCTGGGGACCGGGTCGGGCATCCTGGCCATCGCCGCCGCTGGGCTGGGGGCGGCGGCGATTGTGGGGCTCGATACCGACGCACGGGCGGTGGACGCGGCGCGAAAGAACGTGGCCGCCAACGGCCAGGAGGCCCGGATTGAACTTGGCGTAGGGACGCTGGGGGCGCCCGGGATCGAGCAGTACCTGGTGCAGCCGCTTGACATCGTGGTCGCCAACATCGTGGTCGCGGTCCACTGCGAATTGGCGGCCCACTACCCGGTACCGATCGCCCCGGGCGGCCACCTGATCCTGGGCGGTATCGTGGACGATCGCGCCGACCTGGTGATCGCGGCGATGGAAGATCTGCCGCTCAAGCTGATCGAGCGTACCGACGAGGAACGGTGGGTGAATCTGGTGTACACGAGGACATCGTGACGGCTATTGCGCACCGACCCGGGCGGAGGTTTCTGGTGGCGGGCTTGGATGTGCGCGCATCCAGGCTGCGGCTGCCGCCGGAGATCGCACATCGTGTGGAACATGTCATGCGGATGCGGACCGGGGAACCAATCCAGCTGCTGGACGGGACAGGTGGGGTGCTCGACGGGGTCCTGGCCGAACTGACGCCGGAGATCGTTGTCGAGCCGCGCGGAGCGCGGCGCGTCGAACGGCCGGCCGGGGAACTGCGACTGGCGATCCCCCGGTTGAAATCGGGTAACACCGAGTTGGCCCTGCAGAAGGCGACCGAATTGGGCGCGACCGAGCTGATCGTCTTTTCGGCCGAGCGGTCGGTGCCGCGCGAGTCGGCGGACGGTGGCGGACGACAACTGGAGCGATTCGAGCGAGTGGCGGCGGAGGCGATGGAACAGAGTGGCGGCGCGCACCTGCCGATCGTCGCTGTAGTGACGGATACGGCCGCGGTGGCCGCGCGGCTTGGGGCCGAATTTCTGGCGCCGTCTACGGCGCCGGGACTGCCGTCGGTGGACGAGGCCCTGGGCGCTGCCCGGTCTCCGGAGGTGTCGGCGGTGGTGGGGCCGGAGGGGGGCTTCAGCGAGCGCGAACTAGATCTGCTGCAGGCCGGCGGTGGCGTCCCGGTGAGCATGGGCGAGCGGGTGTTGCGCTCCGAAACGGCGGTGATCGCGCTGGCCGTCTTGGCGGCGCGCCGCTTCGGCTGGATCGAATCGGGCGAGGGGACCAGCGGTGGGTAGGCCGGCGCCGACGGTCGCGCTCAAGACTTTTGGCTGCCGGGTGAACCAGGTGGACAGCGACGCGCTGGTGCGACGGCTCCGGGAGCAGGGCTTCGCGGTAGTACCGTTCGGCGCGCCCGCCGACGCCATCGTCATCAACACCTGTACGGTCACCCACGTCGCCGATCGCAAGGCGCGCGGGAGTATCAACCGGGCCCTGCGGGATCATCCCGATGCCTTGGTGGCGATCACCGGCTGCTACGCCACGGTGCAGACTGCGCGCCTCACCGAGCTTTTCCCAAGAGCAGAGGTGTTCCCGATTGTGGAGCAGGACCGGCTAGTCGCGGCGATCGCCCGGGTCGCGGCGGATGCCGCGACGGCACCGGTGCCGACCGTGATGAACGGCTTCGGCGAGGCGGCGCGCACCCGTCCGATGGTGAAGGTGCAGGAGGGCTGCGATCACGTCTGCGCGTTTTGCATCGTGCCGCGGGCCCGGGGCCGCTCGCGCAGCCGTCCGATGGGCGAGATCGTCGCCCGGGTGCGGGATCTGGTGGCCACCGGGGCGGTTGAGGTGGTGATCGCCGGAGTGAGCCTGGGTTCTTACCGCTGTCCGGACGGCGGCGATCGCGTCGGGCGGCTGGTCGCGCGAATCCTGGCCGAGACCGATGTGTCGCGGGTGCGCGTCAGCTCGATCGAACCGATGGACTTTGATCGGGATCTGCTGGCCGCGCTGGGCGATGGGCGGGTCTGTGCGCACCTGCACTTGCCGCTCCAGAGCGGGTCCGACCGGGTGCTGGCGGCAATGCGCCGGCCCTACACGACGGCGGAGTACCGCGCCCTGGTGGAGGCGATCCGGGCGGTGTCGCCCGAAGCGGCGATTGGTACTGACGTGATGGTCGGCTTCCCCGGCGAATCTGACGCCGACTACATGACCACTCGCGATCTGGTGGAGGAGATCGGCTTCGCGTCGCTGCACGCGTTTCCGTATTCGCGGCGCGACCGCACCCTGGCGGCGCTGGCGACCATCCCGGTTGACGATGGCACCCGCAACGCCCGGCTGGCGGACATCCTCGATCTGGGCGAGCGATTGGCGCGGCGCTACGCGGAGCGCTTTGAAGGAGCTGAGCGTGAGATCGTCTGGGAAGCGGCCTCGGACGGGGTTGTGTCCGGGCTGAGTGACAACTACCTGAGGGTCGAAGCGAAGGGTGGTTCGGAACTCATCGGTCGGATGGGACCCGCTCGAATCGCGAGGATAGGGCAAACCCGCCTGGCGGCCGTACCCGTCGCGGCGACCACACCGAGAGGTGATTGAATGAACTGCGTCTTCTGCAAGATCGCGGCCGGAGAGATCCCATCTGACACGGTGGCGGAGGGTGAGGATTTCCTGGCATTTCGTGACCTGCAGCCGCAAGCCGCCACTCACGTGCTGGTCATCCCGCGGCGACACATCGGCGGGATCGCCGACATCGCTCCCGAGGATGGCGACCTGGTCGGTCGTCTTATGGTGGCAGCCACCGACTTGGCACGAGGTGAAGGATTGGCGGAAGATGGCTACCGGTTGGTCATCAACCAGGGGGAGGCGGGGGGGCAAACGGTCGAGCATTTGCATATCCACGTACTCGGCGGCCGGCAGATGCGGTGGCCGCCGGGGTAGCCGGTGCGCCGCTTCCGGGACTTTCCACACAAGTCGTGGATGTCTGGTACGATCTCCACTGAGACGAGGCCGGAGAGAAAAGTCCGAATACTCGTAGAAACTAAGACTCCATAACGAGCAGGGAACGCGCGGCCCCCCAAACGGGGGCGGCGTGAGCTTTGCTTGTTTTGATACGTACCGGATGCTGATCTGACTATTCTGACCAACGAGCAGGAAGGAGACTGCGCTTCGCCCTTCTCCAGCTCGTGACCGAAACCGTAATCTACCGGGTCCGGGATGCCTCCCTGCCCCGCGCTGCTTAATTGCGTCGCCAACGGGCGCACCGCGCCCTATCTATCCGTAGCCGTAGCCTGGCTCACTGAGGAGTTTCACCCCGCATGACCACCACCAGTGCCAACGGTTCGATCGCCCGACGCGAGTTTGGGCAGACTCCGAACATCCTGGAGCTTCCCGACCTGATCGAGATCCAGAGACGGTCGTTCAGCTGGTTTCGCAATCAGGGGCTGCACGAACTCTTCGAGGAGATCACGCCGATCCTGGACTTCACCGGGAAGAACCTGGAACTGCACTTCGAAGTGCCGAAGGATCCGTTTGACCAGCCGAAGTACAGCGAAGAGGAATGCCGCGACCAGGACCGCACCTACCAGGCGCCGCTGCGGGTGATGGCACGGCTTCACAATAAGCAGACCGGGGAAATCAAAGAAACGTCTGTCTTCATGGGTGATTTTCCCCTGATGACGGACAAAGGGACCTTCATTTACAACGGTGCCGAGCGGGTTGTGGTGAGTCAGTTGGTGCGGTCGCCGGGGGCGTACTTCACGGCCGATGTCGACGCCGCGACCAACCGCCGACTGTTCGCGGCGAAACTGATCCCGAACCGCGGGGCCTGGCTCGAATTCGACACCTCGGCCAAGAACATCATCAGCGTCAAGGTGGACCGCAAGCGCAAGATTCCGGTGACGACCCTGCTGCGCGCGCTTGGCTGGGGCACCGACGAGGAAATATACGAGCTGTTCAAGGACGTTGATACCGACGCCGAGCACCGCTACATCGAGTCCACCATCGGGGTTGGCAATGTCCGGCACGACCCGGCGGAGACCCACGAAGAGGGCTTGATGGATGTGTATCACCGGTTGCGGCCGGGCGATCCGGCGACGAAGGAAAACGCTCGCTCGCTGCTGAATCAATTGCTCTTTAACTTCCGACGCTACGACTTGGGAAGGGTCGGGCGGTACAAGCTGGACAAACGGCTGGGCGTGACGACCGAAGACTCCGAACGCACATTGCGGCGGGAAGACCTGCTGGCGCTGATCAGGGAGATCGTGCGGCTGAACGCCTCGCAGGGTCGTCCCGACGAGATCGACCACCTTGGTAACCGCCGGGTGCGCCCGGTTGGGGAGCTTCTGCAAAATCAGTTTCGCACCGGCCTGCTGCGCATGGAGCGGGTGATCAAGGAGCGGATGACGATCCAGGACGCGGCCGAGGCGACGCCGGCGGTGCTGATTAACACCCGCCCGGTGATGGCCGCGGTGAAGGAATTTTTCGGTGGAAGCCAGCTCTCGCAGTTCATGGACCAGACGAACCCGCTGTCCGAGCTTGCCCACAAGCGGCGCCTGAGCGCGATGGGGCCGGGTGGGTTGAGCCGCGAGCGGGCGGGATTCGACGTCCGTGACGTCCACTTCAGCCACTACGGCCGCATATGCCCGATTGAGACTCCGGAAGGGCCGAACATCGGGCTGATCAGCTCGCTGGCCTCGTACGCCCAGGTAAATGACTACGGATTCCTGGAGACGCCGTACCGGGTGGTCCGGAAAGACCTCGCTTCGAAGGAGGCCGCCAAGGCCCTGGGCCGCACTCTGCGGGAGGCCTGAAGAACAAAGACGACAAGCCGCAGGGGCTGAAGGGCAAAGACGGCAA
>CAZVZW010000095.1:0-7096 GCA_964631365.1 uncultured Chloroflexota bacterium
GCAGGTGTAAGGCTAGTAATAGTTTCAGCCGAGCGGTACTAACGGTCGAGGGCTTGTTATCGCCTCGGATCGGCAAAACTGCAGTTCTGTTCATTCACCACCGTGGGAACCCCAAACCCACCTCAATTTGTTAAGACTCTCCCCGGTGGCACAGCGGAGGGGCCCCACCCGTTCCCATCCCGAACACGGAAGTTAAGCCCTCCAGCGCCGACAATACTGCCCGGTTTCTGGTCGGGAAGATAGGTCGCCGCCGGGGAGGTTTTATTCTTTCCACACCTATCCGCAATCCCATCCACAGAGCCCCTACCCAGGGGCTCTGTCTTATAGTCATGATCCCGGGCGTCGTTCCCGCCCCCAACTAGTGAATGCGGCGGTGCCGTTGAGACCCTCCAAGAACCGCTATAGTCCGATCGTTGACGGATGGTGCGCGCCGTCCGAAGGCCTCGCCCTCGCTCCGGGCAGCCCCCACCAGCGTCTCGATCTGATCCCGCAGCACCGACAGCAGCGGCTCGACCGCCTCGGGGTCGACTATTGGCGCGCTGAAGCCCCCTTCAACCGTCGTCACGATCTCCCGATCCCGCCGCTGAACCTCGGAAAGACCTAGGTCATTACCCATCGCTGAAATCCATTTCCAGACGCGCTTCTTCACCATATCGGGCGGCTCGGCTAACCTGTGTATCTCGCTTGATAAAGGAGCTACTAAATGCCTGCCGACCCGGTCGTATTCCGCACCACCGCCAACGTCATCTTCGGACCCGGATCGCTGGAGGCGTTGCCCGACCAGGTTGGATTCCTGGGTGGCCGCAAAGCCTTCATCATCACCGACCCGGGCATCGCGCAGGCCGGCATCCTCGATCGCGTCGAAGGCCTGCTTGGCGGCGCTGGAGTCGAGTTCGCCTCCTACACCGAAGTCGAGCCCGAGCCCCCCACAACCTCGATTGACAAGTGTGCCGGAGCCATCCGTGATGCCGGCGCCGATCTCCTCATCGGACTCGGTGGCGGCAGCGCCATGGACACCTCGCAAATCGCCTCCTGTGCCGTCGCCAACGACCTGAAGACCGACGCCATGATCGGCGTCGAACAGGTGCCCGGCCCGGGCCTGCCGATGATTTCGATCGCCACCACCGCCGGCACCGCCAGCGAAGTCACCGGCAACGCCGTCACCGTGCTCGCCGACCGCTCCAACAAGATGGCCGTCGTCAGTCCCTACATCTACCCCAACGTCGCCATTGTCGATGCCGAGCTTACCTACAGCGTTCCCCCACTCAGCACCGCCGCTACCGGCATCGACGCCTTCTGCCACGCCGCCGAGTCCTACATCTCCGTCAAGGCCACCCCACACACCCAGATGTACGCCACCCAGGCGCTTGACATAATCCTTAGCAACCTGCCCCGCGTCGCCGTTGACGGTGGTGATACAGAAGCCCGCAACTGCATGGCCCGCGGGTCATTGTTCGCCGGCTACACCCTGGCTAACGCCGGCACCGTCATGGTCCACGCTATGGCCCACGTGCTTGGCGCGCGCGCGCGGATCCCGCACGGCATCGCCAACGCCCTTTGCCTGTTGCCGGCCATGCGTTTCTACGTCGAGCGCGCTCCGGAGAAGATCGCCGCCCTGGCCGATCCGTTGTTCGTAGCCGACAGCGTCACCGGCGGTCCCGCCCGCGCCGCCGCCGCGCTGGACATCATGGAGAGCCTCATCGGTGGACTCAGTTTCGATCTCGACCTGAAGTCCTACGGCGTCAAGCGCGAGGACCTGCACGACATGGCCGAAGTCACCGCCGCCACCAAACGCCTCATGCAGCAGAGCCCTGTCGAAGCCACCGCCGACGAGGTCGAGCAGCTGTTCGAGTCCATCTACTAGCAGGCACGCCGCACCCGTCCAAATCGCGCCCCGTCGTGAGCTAGAATCATTCTCTCGGCAATAATCCAGAGGGGAATCGAGGGAGTCCGTGCCGGCACTTTTTGACAGCTACAAGATTCGCGGCCTCACGCTGCGCAACCGCATCGTCATGGCGCCGATGTGTACCTGGATGGCCGAGCTCGGCACACCCTCCGACTGGCACTACGTCCACTACTCCTCGCGGGCCATCGGCGGCATCGGACTCGAGATCGTTGAAGCCAGCGCAGTCGAGCCGCGCGGGCGGATTCGCAACAAGGACGTCGGCATCTGGAGCGACGACCACATCGAGCCGCACCGCCGGTTGACCGAAGTGATGAAGTCCCACGGCGCGTCCCCGTCGATCCAGCTCTCTCACGCCGGGCGCAAGTCGGAGTCCGTGGACTACGGCGCCGGCCCCGCCGACCCGATCGCGCCCAGCGCCATCCAGTTCGGCCCCGACTTCGTCGTCCCCCGTGCGATGGACGCTGGTGAGCTGGCCACCGTCAAGCAGGCCTTCGTCGACGCCGCGCTGCGGTCCGTCGAAGCCGGCTACGAATCCCTGGAGCTGCACGGCGCCCACGGCTACTTGCTCAGCCAGTTCATTTCCCCCATCACCAACCAGCGCGAAGACGAGTACGGCGGCGACATCCCTGGCCGCGCGAAGTACCCGGCCGAAGTCGTTGCCGCCGTCCGCGAAGCCATCCCCACCGACATGCCCTTGCTGGTCCGCGTATCGGGGCAGGATTACGTCGAAGGCGGCAACACCGCCTCTGACGTCGCTGCCGTCTCGCGCCTGCTCGGTGACGCCGGCGCCGATATGATCCACGTCAGCAGTGCCGGCATCACCCCCGACATGCTGCCCATCCGCAGCGTCTACCCCGGCTACCAGGTCACCCTCGCCGAGACCATCGGCCGCGAGTCCGGCCTGCCCACCATCGCCGTCGGCCGCATCAACGAGCCCATGCTGGCCGAAGAGGTCATCCGCAACGAGCGCGCCGACCTCGTCGCCCTCGGCCGCATCCTTCTGCGCGAGCCCTACTGGCCGCTGCGCGCCGCCCACGAGCTCCGCGTCGAAATCGACTGGCCGCCCTCCTACATCCAGGGCGGATTCTAGATCGACCGGCGGTGTCGGGGCCGGCGATATTCCCGGTTCGCAAAGCGGCCATCTCGCCCGCGGGCCTCATGAAGCGCCGCCGCCTCCTGCAACTGCTCGGCCTGGCCACCGCCGGTGCCGCCGCCGGCCACCCGCCCGGCCCGGCCCGCGCGGCCACCGTCTGCAACGGCGACACCTGCCTCGATCCCCGGCTGGCCGCCGCCTACGACGCCCACGAAGGCGCCACCTACCTCGGCCTGCCCATCACCACCGGCTTGCGCACCGAAGCCTGTGTCCGTCAATACTTTGAAAAGGGCGCCCTGCAGATAGATCTCCTCAGCGGCCACGTCAGCCTGCTCGACACCGGCCGCATGATCACGCAGCACCGGCTACCCTTCTCTCAGGATCAGGCGCCACGAGGTGACGAACACCTCTTCTTCCCCGAAACCGGCTACTCGGTCAGCTATGCCCTGCGCATCTTCTATGAGGTCCATAACGGTCGCGGGCGCTTCGGCCCGCCCATTTCCGCCGCGTTTGACGACGGTTTCTCCGGAGGGCCGATCGTTCAGTATTTCCCCCGCGCCCGCCTGGAATGGCATCCTGAGCTACAGGGTGTGGGCGATGAGGTCCAGCTCGGCGATATCGGTCGCGAACTACTGAACCTTGATCAAAACTCGGCCGCGCTCCCCCCTCCTGCGCCGCTAGCCTTCGGCATGCAGGTCCACACCTGGCACAACTCCGACCCGCAGTTGGTCACCTGGCGCGCCGCCATCGCCGGCGCCGGCTGGGTCAAGCACCAGGTCAAATGGAGCGACATCGAGCCTACCGAGACCGGTATCGATTGGACCCAGCTCGACGCCTTCTTGGCCGCCGCGGAACAATTTGATCTCAAGATCCTGTTGAGTGTGCTGGAAGCGCCGGCCTGGACCCGTGCCGGCGGCGGCGCCGCTGGACGTCCCGATGACCTCGGCAAGTTCGAGCACTTTATGGTCCTTCTGGCGGAGCGCTACCGGGGAAGGGTTCACGCCTACGAAATCTGGAACGAGCCCAACCTGGCCCTGTTCTGGGGTCGCGACGTTGATTATGGCGAGTACGTTGAACTGCTGATGGCCGGCCATCGTGGCGTCAAGGCCGGCGATCCCTTTGCCCTGGTACTCTTCGCCGGCCTGGCCCAGAACGGCGCCGGCGACGCCGCCCACGGCATCAACGATGTCGAATTCCTGCGCGGCGTCTACGCCTACAAAGACGGCATCGTCCGCAACTTCTTCGACATCATGGGCAACCACTCCTATGGCTACCGGTCCTCACCCTGGGCCGAATTCGACTCCCGCCTGCAGAGCTCCGGCGTGCAGTACCTGGACCACCCCAGTTTCTACTTCAAGCGCTTCCGCCAGCTTCGCCGCGTCATGGAAGAGTACGGCGACGGCGCCCGTCCGGTATGGCTCACCGAGTTCGGCTGGACTACCGCCAACCAGCACATCGACTTCCCGTTCGGCGATTTCATCAGCGAAGAGCTCCAGGCCCGCTACACCGTTGAGTCCTACCGCATGGTCGAGCGCGAATTCCCCTACATCCAGAACATGTTCCTGTTTAACCTCAACTTCCGCACCCTGGGCCGGCCCAACACCTCCGAGCACGGTTTCGGTGTGCTCGCCCCAGACTTCACGCCCCGCCCGGCCTTCACCTCCATCCAGTTCCTGGACAAGTCCACGGTCAGCCCCGGCCGCCGCTAGCCGGTCTTGCGCCTACTCCGGGTCGTCGCCGTCCAGCAGGTCCTCCGAAATCGTCAGCTTGCGCCCCACCCCCTCCACGGCCCGTTCCACGTCCTCAAACTTCCGCCCCGCGTTGGTCAGGTGGCCGCCCAGTACGCCCAGGTCACGCTGCAACTCGGTCACGTCCGTTGTCAGGCCGGCGATCCGCGCTGCGATCTCCCGGGCGTGGCTTTCGATCGCCATCCCGCGCAGCGCCATCGCCACCGTCTGCAGGTAGGCAAAGAGCGTGTTCGGTGACGCCGCCAGCACGTTGCGCTGGCGGGCATACTCCGGTACCGCGCTGTCCGCGTCCTCGCCACGCTCCCGCAGGATCAATTGGTGGAACACGTTCTCCGCCGGGATATACATCAGCGCGAAATCCACCGTGTCCTCATCCGGCTTCACGTAGGCGGATACCGCGTTCACGTGGTTGCGCACCGCCCGCAGAAAGCCACGGCGGGCGCTCCGGCGGTCCTCGTCGCTGCTCGCTTCCACCAGCGTGCCGAACTCCGCCATCGGAAACTTCGAGTCAATCGGCACCAGTTTGTCGCCCACGCGCACGATCGCGTCCACCCGGCTGCCATCGTTGAAGGAATGCTGCAGATCGTACTGTCCGGCCGGCAGCAGGTCGCGCAGGATGTTTTCCAGCAACAGCTCGCCGATGCCGCCGCGCGGGCCCGGCAGGCGAAAGGCATCGCGCAGTTCGCCCAGCCGCTGCGTTTCCAGCAGCAGGCCGTCATTTGATTTGCGCAGCTCGCCCAGGTTCTGCGACACCTGCATCAGAGTGGACTGGCTGGCTCCCGACAACGTCGTGACGCTGTCGTGGATGGCGTCGATGGCCCGCACCACCCGTTCGTCCGACTCGCCCAGCCGCGCGTTCAGGCCGCGCAGGCCTCCCATCACCAGCCTGGCAGCCAACAGCGCCGCGGCCAGCGCGACGACGGCCATCACAACCGCGATACCGGCATCCATCGGTCCCTCCTGGCGGTGCCCTGCCCTGCCCCATCTTGCCCTCCCGACCCCGCCTGCGCCACCACCTTGCGCCATCCCGTGATCCCGCTGGCCTTGGTCGCGTCGAACTGCGTGATCCGCACCCCGCTGCGTTCGATCATGTCCCGGCACACATGGCGGGTCATCTCCTGCTCGCCCTAGCCATCGGCAGCGTCGTGCTCTCCACCACCCGCCACAGTCTCTACACCTGGTCGTACCAGTGCACCGGCTCCTCGTAACAGCGGATGCCCATCGGTTCCAGGCCCTTCGCGGCGGTGATCGCCGTCGGCACGTCCCAGTCCTGATTGGCGTCCAGCATGATGTCGATTTCCGGATGGGCATCGCGCACCGCCTGCACCCGCCGCAGGTCCTCGGCCACGTCCCGGCCGACCTTCAATTTCACCGCGTCGTGGTCGTCTTCGTTCACGTACACCCCACCTCCTCCATCAGCCCGGCGATGGCGGTCATGATCGACGCCCGACTCCAGCCCTCCGTTTTCCAGCCCGGGTAGTGGCACAGAGTTAACGTCTCGTCCCAGATGCGCTCGTACTCAAACGGATCGCGCCCCACCACGATCGCCGGCATCGCCTAGGTCAGGATTTCCGTCACCGGCTCCTGCGGCATCCCGTGGCACTGGGCGATCCCCACCAGCCCGTCGTCGGTTGTCAGGCGCACGATGATTTCCATCGCCCCGGGATCGGCGCCAGCGACATCCAGAATTCCCGCACCAGCTTCTCGCTGCGCAGGAAGACCTCGATCCGTTCTACCTTCACTATTCGCCCGCCTCTCGCGCTTTCAGTCCGGTTCCCGGCAAGACCGCATGATTAAAGGGGTCGCACGGCACGATCCCGTTGAAGACATCCGCCACCGCCTGCGCCGCTCGCTGCTCCAGTTCCAGCACCGAGCCCTCCGAGCAAAATGCCGCGTGCGGGGTCAGGATGCAGTTCCTGGCGTTGCGCAGCGGGTGGTCATCTGGAGCTGGCTGGATAACGGTCACGTCGATCCCCGCCCCGCCGATTTGCCCGGTGTTCAGCGCGTCGGCCAGCGCGTACTCGTCCACCACCGGCCCGCGGCAGGTATTGATCAACAGCGCCGTATCTTTCATCTTCTCCATCGCTGTTGTGTCGATCAGGTGATGGGTTTCGTCCGTCAGCGGCACGTGCAGGGTGATGAAATCCGACTCCGCCACCAGCCGCTCGCGCGACACCAGTTCCATCCCGGCCGGCAGGTCCTCCTGCTTCAGGAACGGATCGAACACCGTGATGTCCATGCCGAAGGCCGCCGCTCGTTTCGCGGTCTCGCGGCCGATACGCCCGAAGCCGGCGATCCCGATCCGCGAGCCCCGCAGCCGCAGCAGTGGACGTCCCACCTGCAGGTCCC
>CAZVZW010000096.1:0-7089 GCA_964631365.1 uncultured Chloroflexota bacterium
CGCGGAGATCGTTTAGCCCCGTGCCGGCCGTGTGCTTCAGCAGAGTCTCCAAACGCTTTGAGTTGACCCACTCGCGCGGCCGGTCGGTGGTTTCGCTGCTGCTGGCGGCCTTCGGTAACGCCGGCATGGACGTGGAGGAGTTCTGGGCGCTGCGCGATGTGAGTTTCGAAGTGGAGCCCGGCGAGACGCTGGGAATCATCGGGCGCAACGGCTCGGGCAAGAGCACCATCCTGAAGCTACTCAGCGGAACCCTGCGCGCGGATAGCGGGCGCATCGAGGCCGCCGGCAGCGTGTTTGGCCTGCTGGAACTGGGCGCCGGCTTCCACCCGGACCTCACCGGCCGGGAGAACGTGTTCCTGAACGGCTCCTTCCTGGGCATCCACCGCGAGGAGATGGGGCGCCTGTATCCGGGGATCGTGGAGTTCGCCGAACTGGAACGGTTCATGGACACCCCGATCAAGCATTACTCCTCGGGCATGTACATGCGGTTGGGCTTTGCGATCGCGCTGGCCCTGAATCCGGACATCCTGCTGATCGACGAGGTGCTGGCGGTGGGCGACGCGGCGTTCGCGCGCAAGTGCTACGACGCGCTGGCGGACGTGAAGAAGGCGAAAAGAACGATGCTCTTCGTGTCGCATGATCCGATTCAGGTGCGGCGTTTCTGCGATCGCGTGCTCTGGCTGGAGGAGGGGCGGATTCGCAGCCTCGGACCGACTCGCGAAGTGATCCAGGAATACCTGCAGGATTCGCAGGCGCCGATCGCCGGAATGGAGCATCAGGCGGCCACCGACCCGGCGGAGGAGGGGGCGGGGCCGGTGCAAATCGTGCAGGCGGCGCTGGTGGACGAAAACGGACGCGAGACCTACGCGGCGCTGCCCGACGAGACGGTGACGCTGCGGGTGCGCTACGCGACCGAGGAATACCAGGACGCGGTGATCTTTGGCGCGGCGCTGCGGCGCAGCGACGGCCTCTACGTGCACGAAACCTCGACCGCCGAAAGCCAGGGGCCGGTTTCGGTGCAATCGGGGACCGGGCTGGTCGAGTGCCGGCTGGGACCGCTGCCGTTGGGTCCGGGGATCTATCACCTCTCGCTTGCGGTCTGGGGCGAGGGCCAGCGCGCGAAGCCGTGGCACCTGCTGCGCAACAACCTGACGCTGTTCATGGGCAAGCCCAGCGGCACTCACCGGGGCACGACGGTGATTCCGCACACCTGGCGGGTGGCCGCGGCCGATGGTGGTGAGTTGGCCCAGGTGGACGAAGCGACCGCGCCGCAGCCAGACATGACCACCGCTTCGCTGTCGGTGCCCTGGTCTATGCCGCCCGAAGTGCTGAACATGGGCCGCCGCGAGGAGGAGTACCTGGGCGACGGCTGGCATCCGGTCGAGAACTGGCCCCCGGCGGTACGCTGGATCGGGCGCCGGGCACAGGTGGTGCTGACCCAGGACGTGGCCCGCGGCACGCTAATAGTTTCGGCCTGCCGGCCGATGCACGCCGAGCGGCCGGTGCAGGGCACGGTGACCGTGGACGGCAAACCGATTACGAACTTCAAGATCAGCGGGATCGATTTCGAAGACGTGGTGATTCCGCTGGAGCCGGTGAACCAGTCCACCCGGCTGGAGATCGGCCTGGAATTGGCGGAGACATTCGTGCCGGCGGTGGCGGGGATTGACCCGGACACCCGCGAGTTGGGGCTGGCGATTCGCGAAATCCGAATCGAATGACGGCGGCGGCCGGCAAAGGGGGGGCGCCGGGGGTGGCGGTGGTGGTGCTGAACTACAACGGTGGCGACTACCTGTCGGCCTGCCTGCAGGCGCTGGCCGCCACCGATTACCCGGTCGAGCGGCTGGAGACGATCGTGGTCGACAACCTGTCCATCGATGGCTCGCCGGAAGCGGTGGAGACCGATTTCCCCGATGTGCGCCTGGTTCGCAGCGGCGGCAACGTGGGCTTCGCCCGCGGCAACAATGCCGGCATCCGCGCGACGACCGCGGAATTCGTGGCGCTCGTCAATCCGGATACCGAGGTCGAGCCGGGCTGGCTGTGGCCGCTGGTGCGGGCGATGGGGGAGGCACCGGACATTGCGGCGGTCTGCCCGAAACTGTTGCTGTTTGAGGACCGGCTATCGATCTGGCTGGAATCCGAGACGTTCGTGCCCCGGGAGGCAGGCCTCGGGAATGACGAGCGAACGCTGGGTCTGCGGGTCTACTCGGCCAGCGCGCGGATCACCGGGGGACGGGACCTGGCGGTGGAATACCGGAGTGGCTTCGGCGGGATCGAATTGGACGAGGCCGGGCGGCAGTTTCGCTGGACATCTGGCAGCGGTGAACTGGGGGTCGCGGGGGGCGACGGACACGTGGTGATTTCAATGGAAATGGCGGCGCCGCGACCGGACGGAGAGCAGGTTTCGTTCGGGATCGGTACGGATGCTGAGACCCTGGATGGTGGAACGGTGGGGGCGAAGCCGATAGGCGAGGTGGTGGCGCTGCCGGGAGGGGCGTGGGGCAGGGCGCGGCCGGTGGTGCAGAACGCCGGCAGCGAATTGCTGGCTGACGGCTCCTCGCGCGATCGTGGCACGCTGATCACCGGCAGCAGTCCCTATGCCGATTGGGACGGCGACCGCTACGAAAAAGCGCAGGACGTGTTCTCGCTGTGCGGCGCCGGCGTGCTGCTGCGGCGGGAACCGCTGCTGGCGGCCGGCGGTTTCGACGGGCGGATGTTTATGTACTACGAGGACACCGACCTGGCCTATCGCCTGCGCCGGCGCGGCGGCCGGGTGCGCTACGAGCCCGGGTCGGTGATCCGCCATCACCACGCGGCCCTGGCCGGCGAATGGTCGCCGTTCTTCCTCGAACAGGTGACCCGCAATCGGATCTACGTACTGCTGAAGCACCGCTCCTGGGGACTGGGTGGGCGGGCGCTGCTGGCGCTCGGGCGCGATACCGCCGTCGCCGGCCTGGGGTGGCTGCGGCAGGCGCTGACGGCCCCTCGGGATTCCGGGCCGGCCTTTCGCCAGTTCTGGCCGCGGGTCAAGGCGCTGGCGTGGCTGGCCTGGACCGCGCCGGCGGTGCTGCGGGCGCGGCGGCGGGAGATGGAGTTGGGCGGCCTGTCGGAAGAAGAACTGGCGGAGTGGGTGGTGGAGGCATGAAGGTCGGCGTGTATAACCGCTGGCTGCACACCTTCGGCGGCGGCGAGCGGCACTCGTGCATGGCCGCCGCGGTGCTGGCGGAAGAGCACGAGGTGGAACTGATCTCGCATCGCGGCCTGGACAAGGCCGAACTGGGCCGCCGGCTCAACGTGGACCTGGACCGGGTCGGGTTGCGGGTCGTTCCGGCGATGCCGGCCAATCGCTTTCGGGAGTTCACCCGCGAGTACGATCTGTTCGTGAACGCCTCCTTCATGACAGGGCAGCCGGCGGCCGCCGAGCGGCGGATGATGCTGGTGCTGTTCCCGTCGCCGATGGATAAGTCGCTCGGCGGAAGGCTGCGGCGATGGGTCGGCCAGGGGATCATTCGCGAACTGCTGCTGCCGGAGTACATCGACGGCTTCTACGACGTTCAAGAGTTGGGCGAGGGGTGGTTTCGCTACTCGACCGCCGACGCGACCGTGCGGCTGCGAAATCCACGCCGGGGACGCGATGTGCAGGTGGAGGTGATGCTGGGCAACTTCCGGCCGGCGGAACTGGGCGCGGTCGAGGCCGCGGCGATGGTGGAGGGCGAGACGGTCGGGCGGGTCACCCTGGAGCCCGAAAAGGGGACCTATCGCTGGTGGCTGGTCGACGTGCCGGCGCGGCTGACCGGCGGCCGGCTGCTGGACCTGACCATCAAAGCGCCGACCTACAACCCGCAGACCGACCGGGGCGAGGACGACAACCGCGAGATCGCCGTGGCGGTCACCGACGCCGCCGTGTTGCACCCCCGGCACGGGCTCTACAAATTGCTGTTCCGCAAGCTCTTCCGCGGACTCGGCCTGCGCCTAGAGGGCGTCACCGAATACGCCTCGCTGGACTACCTGGACAGCTACGACCTGATCTGCCCGATCTCGGAATTCTCGCGCAAGTGGATGCACGAGTACTGGGGCAAGGACGGGCCGATCCTGTATCCGCCGGTGGGGGTGGGCGACTTCGCCCCGGGGGAGAAGGCGAAGGTGATTCTGAGCGTTGGCCGGTTTTTTGGGGCCGGCGGGCACTCGAAGCGCCACGACACCCTTATTGAGGCCTTCAAACAGATGGTGGCGAAGAATCCGAAAGACTTGGCCGGCTGGGAATTGCACGTGGCCGGCAACCGCGGCACCCGCCCGGTGGACGCCGAGTACTACGCCGGGCTGGAGCGGGCGGCGGCCGGTGCGCCGGTGATGCTGCATCCGGATCTGCCGTTCGCCGACCTGCAAGAGCTGTATGCGCGGGCGGCGATCTACTGGCATGCCAGCGGTTACGGGCAGGACGAGCGCAAGAACCCGGTGAAGTTCGAGCACTTCGGCATCACGACCGTCGAGGCAATGGCGGCCGGCTGCGTACCGGTGGTCATCAACCGCGGCGGGCAGCCGGAACTGGTGACCGCTGGGGTGAACGGGGCGCTCTGGGAGACACTGGACGAACTGGCCGAGAGGACCGCGGAGATTATCGCCGATGACGTGACCCGCGAGCGGCTGGCGGCGCGGGCGGTCGTGTCGGCCGAGCGGTTCAGCGAGGAGCGTTTTCGGGACCGGCTGCTGGAGCTGGTGGCCACGTTGGCGCCGGCATGAGACGCCCGGGCGGGCTGCCGGGTCCGGTCGCGGCGCGGGAGTACCTGGACGGCTTCGAGCACGTGCGTGGGTTCGGTCTGGACTACTACCTGAACACCGCCGTCGAGCGAATCTTGGAGACCATGCGGCTGTTCCCGGACATGGGGCCCGATGACCGCATCCTAGAACTGGCGGCGCAGCCGTACTTCATGACCGCGCTGATGCTGAAGCACTTTCCGGCGCGGCTGGAGGTGGCCAACGAGGCCGACTTCACCGAGGGCGAAGACGGGGTGTTCCAACTTAAGCACCGCGACTGGGATGAGGCGCACCGGTTCGAGTACGAGAAGTTCAACATCGAATTCGATGACTTCCCCTACGCCGACGAGATCTACGACGTGGTGGTGCTGTGCGAGACGATCGAGCACCTAGCCTGGGACCCGGTGCACACCCTGCACGAGGTGAACCGTATCCTGAAGCTCGGCGGGCATTTTGTGGTCAGCACCCCCAACGCCTTCCGGCTGGAGAACTTCTGGAAGGTCCTGCACGGGCAGAACCTGTATCCGCCGTACTCGGGCTGGGGCTGGACGGCGCGGCACAATCGCGAGTTCACGCCCGCCGAGCTAACCCGGCTGTTTGAGGCCAACGGCTACCGGATCGCGCGGCTGGAGACCCACTACGAACCAGGCTACGACTACGCACCGTGGCTGAAGCGGGCGGTCGGCTGGCTGGACCGGGCCGGGCTGGCCGGGAACTTCCTGGACGTGATTCACCTGTCGGCGCAAAAGACCGGCCCGCCGCGCTATTCGTACCCGGCGGACATGTTCGCCGACGTGCACGCGTACCCGCGGACCGGCTCGGGAGTGGTGGACATGGAGGACGCCGAAGAGGCGCAGTTGCGACGCGGCTGGTACCCGCGCGAAGTCTGGCCGCCGGCGGTGCGTTGGACCGCGCAAGAGGCCATGGTTACGCTGCGCTGGGGTGGCGAGGGGGCGGCGAAGATGCGGCTGTACTCCGGTCCGCCGGAACTGACCGGGGAGGTGGTGGTGACGCTGCGGGCGGCGGGCGTCAAGCGGACGGAAGTGCTGGCGCCGGATACCTGGGCGACGCTGGAACTGGAACTGCCGGAGGCCGACGCGGAGACGCTGGAACTATCGATCGCGGTGGCCCGGGCTTGGACCCCGGCGGAAGTCTCTGGTGGGGCCGACACTCGCGAACTGGGCGTGGCGGTGCGCCGGGCGTGGCTGGAATGACTCGAATCCGCGCGCGCGCCCGGTGGTTGGGAGCCCGACCGGTGCTGCTGGTGTTCATCTTCCTGGTCAGCTTCTATTCGCTGACGATGGGAGTGAACCGCACCGGCTACGGCTACAGCCCCGATGGGACCTTCGCGTTTGAGATGGCCAAGAGCCTGGTGGCCGATTCGAAGCACGAGTATTTCCGCCAGTACTACCGCAACTTCTCGCGCTGGGGAATCGGTATGCCGGTGATGCTGACGCCGTTGGTGGCGTTCGCCGAGCCGCTGTCGGACATCGCGCCGGAGCGCGACCGCCTGCCGATTGATGGCGAGGAATATTTCCTCACCTACTTTCCGGCGCTGAGCCACCCGACCATGGTCCAGGGCGACGGCGGCTCGGAATTGGGCCTGCAGATACCGTCCCTACCGATCACCGAGTTGAACATCGTCAGCCACTCCGGACTAAGCGTGGACATGCCGCAGGGGACCGAGATCGCCAGCCTGCGGATCGTGGAGGCCGACGGGCGGGTGATCCGGCTGCCGATCCGGGTTGGCATCGAGACCGCCGAGTGGGCCTATGAACGGGGTGACGTGCAACTGACCGTCCAACACGAACGCGCTCCGGTGGTCGGTAAACACATCGGCAACACCCGCGCTAACTATTACTTCGCTGGCTTCGAGTTTCCCGAACCGATCGACCCGGTCACGGCGCGGCTTCTCTATACCGGGCCGCCGGGGCATTTCTTCGTTGACGCGGTGTCGGTGCGGGCGGCCGGGACCGGCGAGCTGATCAATTTCCCGGGACAGGGGCGGATCTGGTCCGAGCGTGAGAACAAGGAGTTCTTTCTGCGGTACTGGGCGCCGCTGCTGAGCGTGCTGCTGACCGCGGCGACCGCGGCGATGGTGGTCAAGATCACCCGGCGGCTCGGCTACGGAATCGGGGTGGCGGTTGGGGTCGGCCTGTCGTTCGGGCTGGCGACGATGGCCTGGCCCTTCGCGAAGTTGGACTTCGCCGAGCCTGGGGTCACCTTCTTCCTGGTGGCGGCGACGCTGGCGCTGCTCAAGTACGGGGCGGGCCAGCGCTATCGCTGGGCGCTGTTCGCTTCGTTGCTGGTGTTGGGGGCGGTCTTAACGAAGTA
>CAZVZW010000097.1:0-4743 GCA_964631365.1 uncultured Chloroflexota bacterium
AGGGTCTTCTTCTTGCGGCGGAGGTCCTGGCCGACGGGCTTGCCGGTGATTGTCGGATCACCCCAGGCGCCGAGCATGTCGTCGCGTATCTGGAAGGCGATGCCCATGGCGAGGCCCAGCTCGGCGAGGCCCGACCCGGTGGCGGACGGGGCGCCGGCGGCCAGCGCGCCGAGCCGGAGCGATGTCCCGATGAGCGCGGCGGTCTTTTGAGAGATCATTTCCAGATACTCGTCGACGCTGACATCGTCGCGGCGCTCGAATTCGATGTCGGCGGACTGGCCCGCGACGATGGTGACGCAGGTGTCGGCGAGCAGGCGGTGGGCGGCGACGACGGTCTCGGGAACGGCGAGATCGCCGAGGGCGCTGAAGGCGCGGGCGTAGAGGAGATCGCCGACGTTGATGGCCTGATCGACGCCCCAGAGTTTCCAGACGGAGGCGCGGCCGCGACGCAGGATGTCGCGGTCCATGACGTCGTCGTGGGCCAGGGTGAAGTTGTGGAGCAGGTCGAGGGCGGCGGCGGCGGGGAGGGCGGGGCGGTGGTCGCGGGCGAGGGCTTCACAAGCAAGTAGACATAACGTTGAGCGCAGCCCCTTGCCGCGACTGAATTGGCCGGGTCGGCCGCGCTCGTCCACCCAGCCGAGGTGGTAGCGAACCATGCGGTGGATGGGGTCATCGCGTTCGCCGATGACTTCGCGCAGGACGCGGTCGAGGTCGGCGGCGTAGCGTGCCGGCAACTCGGTGACCAGGGCGGCCGATTCGCTCATTGGTGACCGCTCCGGGATCGAGGACGCTGCGCGCTGCCGGTGGGGCGGCAGCCTAGCATTATCGCCCGGTGAACGGGGGAAGTCACGGAACGGGGCGGACGGCGGCGGTACGGGATGGAAATTGAGCTTTTGTCGCAACGGTTCTACGATGTCCGAGTCGGTAAATGGCGCGGGGATCGTTTCCGCGCCGGCACCGACGCGGAGGTGTCGGATGGAAGGCGCACAGCGAAGGCCGGGTCCGCAGATCTGGCTGCAGGGCGACCCCGAGGAACTCCGCGACATGATGTCGCTGGGCATCTCCGGGATTATTACCAACAACATCATCCTGCGCGATATGGCCCAGAAGTATGAGGACCTGCGCACGCTGCTGGAACGCTACCTAGAACTGGAACCGGCGGCGCTGGTGGTGGAGGTGGATGGCGATACTGACGACGACTTCATGTATGCGGCGGACGTGGCGGTGGCGATGTCGGACAAAGTGATGGTGAAGATCGTGACCAAGCCGGTAGGCATCCGGGCGCTGGCGGCGTTTCGGGATCGGGGCGTGCCGACGATGGCGACGACGGTCTTTTCGCTTAACCAAGCGGTGTTGATGGCGGCCGCGGGAGCGACTTGGGTGGCGCCGTTCGTGGGACCGACGATGGCGTGGGGTAGCGACGGTTTCGCGCTGGTGAACCAGATTTCGGAAGCCTACCGGGGCCGGCCGGACACTCCGGGGATTATGGCCGGGATCATCCGCGACGCGGCGCACGCGCACGTCGCTTATGCGGCCGGCGCCGATGCGGTGATTACGTTCCCGAGCGTGTACTGGGAGATGCTGCGGCATCCGGGTACGGACGAGTGGAACAAGATATTCCGCGATGCTTGGACCGAACTCGCGGACCGGGATCAACTGGGCGGGTTCCTGCGCTATTAGTTCGTTGCCGCGGATGGCGACCGGGCAGCATGGGCCGGCGCCGCGATTCTGGTAAGGGGGCCATGTGCCGGAAAAACTGAAGGTGCTCGTGACTGGCGCGACCGGACGGATCGGGCGGGCGCTGATGGAGGGACTGGACGCGGAGTTCGCGCTGACCGGTACTTCACGTTCGCCCCGGAACGACCCGCGCTTCATCCAACTGGACTATGCGGACGTGGCGGCGGTGCAGGCAGCGTTTGCCGGGCAGGATGCGGTGGTGCACCTGCACGCGAAGGCAGCGAACGACAGCGAATCGTTGACCGAGTATCTGCAGCCGAACATCGTGGATGTGCATACGACCTATGAGGCGGCGTGGCTGGCCGGAGTGCGCCGGGTAATTTTCGCGAGTTCGAATCATGCGACGGGTTGGACGGAGGTGTCCGGGGAGCGGGCGGATGCGAAGACGGCGGTGCGGCCGGACGGGCTGTACGGCGCGGCGAAAGCGTGGGGAGAGGCGCTGGGGAGCTACTACGCTGATCGCTACGGGCTGGAGGTGGTTTGCCTGCGGATCGGCAGCCACAACTACCGCCACAGGCCGCCGGATTTCGGGATGGGGCCGCGAATCCTATCGACGTGGCTGAGCGATGACGACCTGCTGCAACTCATACAGAAGTCGGTGACCGCACCGGGGATTGGCTACGGGGTCTACTACGGGATTTCCAACAACTCGCGCGGCTACTGGGACCTAACGAACGCGGCGATCGAGCTGGGTTACCAACCGCGCGACAACGCCGAGGATTACACCGACGAGGTGCTGGCGCAGGGTGGGGTCTACCGGGTGTGGGGCACGGAGACCTGGCATACGAAGGGCCGGTCGCCGGATGGGTGAGCGGGGCGGCCGGTGAGGGTGGTGCAGTGACCGCGGACCAATGGGTGCTGCTGGCGATCGTGGTCGGGGCGCTGGTGCTGTTTGCTAGCGAGCGCATCCGGCCGGACGTGGTGGGACTGATCGTGCTGCTGGCGCTGGTGTTGTCGGGATCGGTGGACCCGGGGCAGGCGTTTGGCGGCTTCAGCAACCCGGCGGTGATTACGGTGGCGGCGATGTTCGTGCTCAGCGCGGGGACCGTCGAGGCCGGGGTTCCGGAGGCGCTGGCGGGGCTGATTACGCGCTTCGGCGGTAGCAGTCTGACAATTGTGACGATCTCGCTGATCGTGGTGGTCGGGGTCATGTCGGCGTTTATGAATAACATCGCGGCGACGGTGATCCTGATTCCGGCGGCGATCACGATTGCCCGCAAGAACCAGACGGCGCCGTCGCGGCTGCTGATGCCGCTGTCGTTCGGTTCGCTGATGGGCGGACTGGTGACGCTGGTGGGGACGCCGCCGAACCTGCTGGCCAGCGAGGCGCTGGCGGCGGCCGGGGAGCGGCCGTTCTCGATGTTCGATTTTGCGCCGACCGGAGCGGCGGTGTTCGTGGCCGGGGTGCTGTATATGATCACGATCGGCCGCCGGCTGATGCCGGAGCGGAAGATGCCGGACGTGCTGAGCGAACTGGAGCAGACACGGCAGTTCCTGGGCGAGGTGCTGGTGTCGACCGAGTCCGTGGCGGTGGGCAAGACGCTGATCCAACTGGGCTGGCGGGCCCGGTTTGATGTTTCGGTGCTGGAGATCACGCGCCGCGGATGCCGAAATCGATTCCCGTCGGCGAGCGATGAGATCTACATCGGAGACGTGCTGCTGGTGGACGGCGAGCGCGACGAGATCGTGCGGATGGTTACGGAGGAGGGGATGGAGTTCGCCGCCGAGGCGGGAGTGCGCGACACGCTGGTGGAGAGCGAGGACGCGGCGCTGGTGGAACTGGTGGCCGGTCCGTCGTTCGGGGACGACGGGAAGTCGGTGGCGGAGTTGCAGTTTCGGCTGCGCTTCGGCGGGCTGGTGCTGGGTATCTGGCGACAGGGGCGCCCGGTGCGCCAGATGCTGAGTCGGGTGAGAATCCGGCCGGGGGACGTGTTGCTGGTCCGGACTCCGGTTGAGCGCGCGCCGGAATTGACGGAATCGGATGAGTTCATCGTGCTGGAGCAGCGGTCGCGGGCGGTGCGCCCGCAACCCCGGATGGTGGTGGCGGTGGCGATTCTGGCGGGGGTGATCGGGTTGGCGGCGACGGGCATGGCGCACATCTCGGTGGCGGGGACGCTGGGGGTGGTGCTGATGTTGGCGTTCCGGGTGGTGCCCTACGAGCGTTTGTATGCGGCGGTGGAGTGGCGGATCCTGGTGTTGATTGGCTCGTTGATGCCGCTGGGGCTGGCGATGGAGACGTCGGGACTGGCGGGGGTGGTGGCGCGGGAGGTGGTGCGACTGCTGGAGCCGGGCGGGCCGTTGACGCTGCTGGCGGGGCTGTTCCTGCTGACAGCACTGATGACCCAGATCATGTCGAACGCGGCGGCGGTGGTGCTGGTGGCGCCGCTGGCGCTACAGATCGCGGTGACGACCGGGATGTCGCCGCACGCGGTGATGATGATCGTGGCGATCTCGGGTTCGACGGCGTTCCTGACGCCGATCGGGCACCAGGCGAATGTACTGGTCTACAACACGGCCGGGTATCGATTCTTTGACTTTGTACGGGTCGGCGGGCCGCTGACACTGCTGATTATGGGGGTTTCGCTGGTGGTGGTGCCGATCGTCTGGCCGCTGTAGGAACACGGCGGGCTGCGCTCAGGAGCGCTCGAAATAGCGCCGGAGCGGCTCCCAGTAGTGTTCCTTCCAGCCGTCGTCGAAGTCGGTGAGCGGCGGCTGCGGAACGGCCGTGTGGAGTATCGTCAGGCGAGTTCCGTCCGGGATAGGCTCAAGCTGGAATTCCAGTAGGGAGTGGTCGTAGCCGTCGGGCCAATCCGAGGTGCGTCAGGTCTGCACGATCCGGTCTGGGCGGTCGAGTTCGAGGTACTCGCCTTCGATGTAGTTGCCGCCGGCGGTCATGTTGCCGACCACCCGGGCGTCGGAGGTGGCGGGGTGGCCGGTAAGATCGGCGTGCATTTCGGCGACGATGAGGGCGTCCCAGATGGCCTCCGGTGGGGCAGGGAAGTCTGC
>CAZVZW010000097.1:4843-6931 GCA_964631365.1 uncultured Chloroflexota bacterium
AAGTCTGCCCGTGTGTCGACGCCCTCACTGGAGCCTACGGAATTGCCGCGGCGAAGGTCCAAGAGAATCAGACTTGGGCAATGACCCGGGATGTTGGCTCCTCGCCGTTGAGGACGCGGGCGGCCTCGGCGGCGGTCTCGCGGCGCAGGGCCTCGATGGAGGTTTGGGAGTAGAAGCCGGAGTGGGGGGTGAAGATCAGGTTGGGGGCCTGGCGCAAGGGGGAGTCGGCGGGCATGGGCTCGGGATCGAAGACGTCGAGGGCGGCACCGGCGATGTCACCGGAATCGAGGGCCGCGCACAGGGCGTTGCTGTCGATGAGGCCGCCGCGGGCGGTGTTGATGAGGTAGGCGGTGGGCTTCATGAGGGCGAGCTCGCGGGAGCCGATGAGATGATGGGTTTCGGCCCGTAGCGGGGTGTGCACGGAGACGTAGTCGGATTGCTGGAGGAGATGGTCGAGTTCGACGCGGGTGACACCGGCGGCGGCGAAGGCGGACTCGGGGGCGCGAGGGGAGTAGGCGATGAGGTTGAGCCCGAAGGGGCGGGCGCGCTCGGCGACGGCGGTGGCGATGGCGCCGAGGCCGATGAAGCCGAGGGTGAGTCCGTGATTGCGCCGGGTGGAGCCGGCGACGCCGACGGCGTCCCACTGGCCGCGACGGACGGAGTGGTCGAGCTTAACGATGGCGCGGTTGCAGGCGAGCAGGAGGGCCATGGTGTGGTCGGCTACTTCGCCGAGGTAGAAACCGGTGACGTTACAGCAGATGATGCCGCGCGCGACGGCGGCGGGGATGTCGATGGTATCCATGCCGGTGCCGTAGCGGACGATGACGCGGCACTGTTTCAAGCTGTCGAGGACGCGAGCGGTGAGCGGGGCGTACTGGAAGAGGAGGGCGTCGGCGTTGGCGCAGGCGGCGATGAGGTCGCCTTCGCTCTTGCACTGTTCGACGATGACCTCGGCGCCAACCGGGACGAGCTCGGCCTCTTCGAGCGCCGGCGGCATCTCGAAATCGCACTCGGTGATGACAACGCGGAACTTCGCCATAGTCTCCAACCTCCCCCGGTTGCCAGGTGTGCGGCGCCGGACCGGCGCGCCCGCCGCAGTGTACCCGCGCTTGGCAGTTATTGGCATCGCAGTCACGAAGATCCTGGGCGATTCGTTAGGCAACGTTTCGCCGCAAGTCCGGTTTGATGCGCACCGTAAGAGTTCCGGAATCGGGATCAGATTTCGGCACTTGGTCCAGGTGATTTACAGGCACCTAGCGTGAGATGCAAATGAAATCAATTTGGCGCATACCGCGTAGGCGCCGTCGTACACCTGAGGGGTCCTTGGACTGGGAAGCCTGACGATACGTGGGGGTCCAATCTAGTGTTAGTTGCTTGTAGCCTGCGCGTAGTGGAGACAGATCTCACGTAGAACTGAATAAAGAGTTGCCTGTGATAGGACCGTATTCACGGGATCCCCTACGCGGATATTGCTATGGGAATTAGCGAGGACGGAAACCGAAATGTCGAGTTGGGGAGAGTAATAGAGGATTGATGTAAATCCAGCTCCGGATCCCGGATGCCCATACAGGGTCAGCGACGATCCGTCGTTGAGTTCCATTGTGAGCTTTGTCACGTGATAGCCGTACATTAGGGTCACGCCCATACGGACCGGGTCACCAACGAAGGACTCAAGAAGTTGTGCTCGTAAGGTGGGTGTCAAGGCGCGCCCGTCTTCGCTGAATAATTCGTATCCCCAATGAGCAATATTCCCAGCGGTTGTTACCACCCCTCCGCCAATCCAAGTCGTCCGATTTGTCTGGAGAACCCAGTCGTCTAGCCAACTGGTAGTCAACTCCGAAAGATCGCCGAATCCCTCACCTCCCCAAATACGGCGATCGCCGTGAGGCCGTGCTGTATTCACCGGAGCCGCGTCCTGTGGGAGTAGTCCGGCAGAGATTCCCAAGGGATCGAAAAAGGTCTGTTTGAGCATTCGATTTAATGGCTGGCCGCCATGATGTTCGGCAATCAACCCGAGGAGGAGTGTGTTTGTATATGAAAACCGTTCCTTACGGGAAATTAATGACGTTGGATGAAATACGGCAAGTG
>CAZVZW010000098.1:0-6892 GCA_964631365.1 uncultured Chloroflexota bacterium
AAGACCCCGGAGTAGCCGTCGGACCCGGCGGTGACCGGCGCCAGGATCAGCAGGCGGGTGCGCTCGGGCCGGTCGAGGACGATGTCGACCATCTCCTGGACGGTATGGCTGCGCAGCGGGCGGCCGCATTGCGGGCAGTGCGGCTCACCGGCACGGGCGTATAGCAGGCGGAGGTAGTCGTAGACCTCGGTGACGGTGCCGACAGTCGAACGGGGGTTGCGGGAAACGCCGCGCTGGTCGATGGAGATGGCCGGGGAGAGGCCTTCGATGTGATCGGCCTCGGGTTTTTCGAGCTGGCCGAGGAACTGGCGAGCATAGGCCGAGAGCGACTCGACGTAGCGGCGCTGTCCCTCGGCGAAGAGGGTGTCGAAGGCGAGGCTGGATTTACCGGAACCGGACACGCCGGTGATGACGACGAAACGATTGCGGGGAATATCGAGGTCGACTTCGCGGAGATTGTGGACGCGCGCGCCGCGCACACTGATGTGGGCGGCGGGGGGCGGCGGGGAAGCCGACCGGGAGCGACGGGATTTTGCGGTTCGTTTGGCCACAGCCGATTATATTTGGAATCGCGAAGCGAGCCGATTGGAGCGAACGTGGCCAAACGCCGGGACGATCCGCGGACGACGGCCTACTTTGGCGGGAAGACGGTAAAGACCGATCCGCTGATGGAGGTGCTGGGTTCGCTGGACGAGCTGGGCTCCGCACTGGCGCTGGCTCGGTCATTGTCGGCGGACGCCGGCGCG
This sequence comes from uncultured Chloroflexota bacterium, assembly GCA_964631365.1. Taxonomy (GTDB): domain Bacteria; phylum Chloroflexota; class UBA11872; order UBA11872; family VXNJ01; genus JASLPR01. The sequence continues at coordinate 747 of CAZVZW010000098.1, forward strand.
GGGGAGGAGCTGCTGGGACTGCAACACCGGTTGCTGGAACTGGGGGCGGGGATCGCCAACCCGGAGTCGCGGCACAGCGTGGGCGTAGGCGAGGCGGAACTGGCGGAGTTGATCGCGGCGAAGGAGACGCTGGCGGCCGCGCTGCCGCCGCTGCAGAACTTCATCGTGCCCGGCGCCGACCCGGGCGCGGCGGCGATCCACCTGTGCCGGTCGATCTGCCGGCGGGCGGAACGGGCCGCGCAACAGCTGCACGAGATTCGCCCCTTGAAGACGGTGGAGCTGGAGTTCGTGAACCAACTTTCGAACTATCTGTTCGAACTGGCGCGGCGGCAGGCGGAGCTGGCGGGAGTTGATGAGGAGATCTGGTCCCCGCGGTCCCCCGAGGGGGACTCCTAGCCCGACTCGATTACGGGCGCTTCAAGACACGACGGGAGCGCGGATGATCCCGGTTCCGGTGGGCCCGAACGGGGTTGATCTGGCGGCGGTGGCGGAGACGGTGGCAAGGACTACCCCGGGATTGATTTACCTGACTCCGGCCCTTCAGACACCGACGGGAACGGTGATGACGGAGTCGGCAGGTCGGGAGATCGTGCGGATTGCGGCGGAGTCGGCGGTGCCCGTGATCGACGACCGGGTGCTGGCTGACATCGAACTGGAAACGCCGCCTCACCGCCGCTGGCCAGGTACGACTCGGCGGGGGTGGTGATCACGGTGGGTTCGGCGAGCAAGATCTTCTGGGCCGGGCTGAGGTTCGGCTGGGTACGGGCGCCGGTGCCGGTAATCGCGCAGCTGGCGTGGCTGAAGGTGGTGGCCGGCCTGGGGTCGAACGTCATAACCCAGGTCGTAACGGCGCGTCTGCTGGCGGACATCGAGGCATCGCGGCGCTTCATCCGCGAAGACATGGAGCGCCACTACCGGAATCTAACCGCGCTGCTGGGAGAGCATCTGCCGAACTGGACCTAGGCTTCCCCGCGCGGTGGGCTGTGTCTGTGGGTGCGGATCGACGGCGACGCTACGCAATTCGCCCAGCTGGCGTTGCACCACGGAGTGACGGTGGTTCCGGGTCCGGCGGCCTCACCATCGGAGCGACAGGGACACAATCTGCGAATTCCGTTCGTGCACAACCGGCCGCGGAATGGAAGAAGGAGTGTGGCGGTTGGCACGGGCGTGGGAGGCCTACCAGCAGACGGCCGACGCGCCGACAACATACGCACCAGTGCTCATCTAGACCGCCGGGTCCCTCGTTCCGGCAGCCGGGCCGCATGAGACGCGCGGGGCGGACGTGGCATGCTGGGCGACGCGGGCGGCAACTACGGACTTGCCCGGCGAACCGGAACAGGAGCACGGCATGGCAATTCAGAAGGTGGCGGTGATCGGCGTGGGGTTGATGGGCGGCGGGGCGGCGCGGAACATCATGAAGGGCGGGTTCGAGGTGGCGGTGTTCGATACCGACCCGAATGCCGTGCGAACGCTGGCGGCTGCCGGCGCCCGGGGGGCAACGAGCGCGGCGGACGCCAGCGACGGCGCCGACGTGGTGCTGACGGTACTGCCGGAGATGGCCCATGTAGAGGCGGCGGTGTTCGGTGCGGACGGGGTGGCGGAGACGGCCGGGAAAGGAACGGTCCTGGTGCAGCAGTCGACAATCGATCCGGCGACGGTGATCGATCTGGCGCGGCGGCTGGAGCCGCAGGGGGTGGCGGTGCTGGACGCGCCGATGCTGCGCGGCCCGGCGGCCGCGGAGGACGGCACGCTGGGCTTCGTGGTGGGCGGGGACGAGGCGGCCCTCGACAGGGCCCGGCCGGTGCTGGATTGCATGGCGGACTCGGTGGAGCACATCGGACCGGTCGGCACGGGGTCGGCGCTGAAGTTGGTGAACAACATGCTGAACGTAACCATCCTGTGCGCGGCGCTGGAGGCGACCGTCCTGGGGGTGAAGAGCGGGCTGACGCTGGAGCAGATGATGGTGGCTTTTTCGAAGACGCCGGCCTGGGCGCGGCACCTGAGCGGCATTTCGCAGGTCTTCGAGGATCGCGACTTCAGCCCCGGCTTCATGACCACGCTGGGGCACAAGGACATCCGGTTGGCGATGCAGCACGCTACCAGCCTGCAGGTGCCGCTGAGTGTGGCGCATTCGGCCTACGAACTGATGGCGCGGGCGGAGTCGCAGGGCTACGCGCGAGACAGCTATGTGTCGGTGCTGAAGGTGATCGAGGAGACGGCCGGCGTGACGGTGCAGTACGAGGGGAAGGCGCCGGAGGGTCTGCCGGACTGGAGCATCTAGTACGGCGGTCGGTTCCGGCGGATGCTGCTGGCTGGCCAGTACGCGCTAGAAATCCCAACCTGCAAACAGGTCAGGCCACCGGATAAGGAGGCTAGGTCGGTAGGTCCAGAGGGGCTTTGCCTTCATACTCGACGGTGACGCTGGCGGACTCTTCGATGACCTTCAAGACCGAGAAGTACTGGTCGCGGCCGTAACCCTGAGCCTCGGCGCGGGCCATGAGTTCGTAGGCGGCGTGGGAGACGTTGAGCGGCACTTCCACGCTGGCGGCATGGTGCATGGCCAGGCGGATGTCTTTGTGGGCCAGCGCAGTCATGAATCCGGGCGTGAAGTCACGCTCTTCGAAGACCTGCGGATACGTGGCCAGATGGCGGGTCCAGGCGGAGGTCTTGGAGAACGCAGTGACCATCTGCTCCAGGGTCAGCCCGCTCTTCATACCGAGGGCGGTGGCCTCGAGCGCGGCGCAGAGGATGGTGATGTTGAGCATGTTATTGACGAAGCACAGCGTGCCGGCGGCCGCGGCGGCCGGGTTGCGCAGCATCGGCGCGTCGAGCATCCGCACTCCCTGCGGCTCGAGACGCCGCGCGAGGTCGACGACCGTCGCCGGGTCGATGGTGGATTGCTGGATCAGTATGGCCCCTCGCGAAGGGTCTCGGCCAGGCCGTCTTCGCCGAACACCGCGGCCTCCAAGTGGACCGGGGCGGGAAGGACGGTGATGGCGATGTCGGCGTCGCGACCGGCGTCGGCGGCGCTGGTGGCGGTGCGGGCGCCGTCGGCTGCCAACGCGGCAACCGCCTCGGGATTGATATCAAACACGGCGACTTCGTAGCCGCCTTTGAGGATGTTGCGAGCGACGCCGGCGCCCATGATGCCGGCACCGATGAGGGCTACGTTCTGGATTGCCAAGGGGTGCCTCCTGGGGTGGTGGAAGATTGGCTGGAGATTCGGGATATGCCGTGTCGCCGGTCGAACAGGAGAACTGTGGAAATCCCTACCACTCGACCTCGGTGAAGTCCTGGGCCCAGTAGAGCGGGCCGTCATAGTGGGCTTTGACGTCCTGGATGGCGACCGCCATGGCGTCGAGGTTTTCGAGGTCGCCGCCCTGGTGGTTGACTAGCATCCGCTTGGCGCCGGCTTCAGCCGCCATCTTGGCCGCGCCGATGCTGCCGGTCTCGGAAATGCGGCTGGGGCGGTCGGCGATGTCGGCCTCGCGGCGCACGATCTCCTGCACGAACATGTCGGCGTCGCGGGCCAGATCGACCACGGCCTCGGTGGGCGCGGTGTCGCCACTGAACACGATGACGCCTTCCTCCGTCTCAAAGCGGAAGCCGTAGCAGTTGATGTAGGGCTGGGCGTGCTTGACCTCCAGCGCCGTGCATTCCCAGGTCTTGCCGCTAGCGACCTTGCCGTTGGTGTACTCGTGGACGTGGATGACCGGCTCGGGGCGGTCGCCCTGGCCACCGCGGGTGTGATAGGCATGGACACTCATGGGGTGGTTGGTGCGGGCGACGACGTCATACCACAACGCCCCGCGCTCTTTGCTCCAGATGCGCTCGGTGACGTCCTTGATCGGCTCGGGCCCGTAGACCTGCAGGTCGGGCTGGGTTCCGTTGGATTGATCGAAGCGGGTCATGAGAAAGCAGGGGTAGTCGGCGATGTGGTCGGAGTGGAGGTGGGTGAAGAAGAGGTGCTCGATCTCGGTAGGCGCGACCCCCATCTGGTACATCTTGTAGGTGGCGGCCGGGCCGCAGTCGATCATCAGCCACTCGCCGCCGATCTCGAGCAGGAAGCAGGTGCCCCAGCGGTTGGGAGTGCGGCTGGGCGTTCCGGCGCCGACGACTTTGATTCTTGGCATGGGGTCCCCTTTGCGAGTATGGCGGTGGCGGTCGGACTGATATTAGGGAAAGCGCGCGGCGGCGGTGGAGGGAATTCGCGATACAGGCAAGATGGCGGCGGCGCTGGGGATAAGCGGCACGGAGATGGACGGCGTTGTGCAGGCCTGATCGGCCAGTACGGCAGCCTGGATGCGGCACTGGTGGCGGCGGCAATGTCGTCGCAGTCCGGCCCGTCTTCGTCGCCGAGCAGCGACCCTGACCCGGATTCGAGCGATCCCGAGCCGGAGGCCGCGGCGCCGGTAGAGACGCCGGAGCAGATCGTCGCTAATGCCTTCCCGAAAGAGGACGCGCCAACCCAGGCCTGGATCGTGCAGAACATGGACGCGGTGGTCGAGACCGGCAACAACGCCGGCAAGACCTTCCAGGAACTGGCGATAACGAGGTCTACAAGGAGGCCCACGGCGGGCAGAACGCGCCCTGGTTTGCCCACGGTGGCGTGGTGCCCGGCCCGGTCGGCGCGCCGCTCTGGGCGATGGTCCACAGCGGCGAGCGCATCCTGCGCAGCTCGGAGGCAGCCGGGGACGTGACCATCAACCTGAACGTGGAGAACCGCAACATGAGCGAGGCCGACCTGCTGCGGATGGATCGTCGGGTGGTGGGGGTGCTGGGCCAACGGCGGACGTAGCAGCCACAGGCTGTTTTGGCTCTACCAGCGAGGGCGGGTAGCGGGCGTACGGTAATCTCGGCGGCGGTTGACTGCTTACACCGGGGAGGGCGCCCATGCCGGCGGAGAAGGTGCGAATCGGCTTTGTTGGGGTGGGTCGGATGGGGCAGTGCGCGCACCTACGCAACTACGCGGTGATCCCGGAATGCGAGGTCGTGGCGGTGGCCGACGTCCGCCAGCAGACCGCCCGGCAGGTGGCCACGGCCTCTACGGCATCCCCAAAGTCTACCCGGACGCCACTACTATGCTGGCAAACGAAGAACTGGACGGCATCGTCGCCTCGCAACAGTTCGAGCATCACGTCCGGCTGCTGCCCGAATTGCTGGAGGCGGGCAAGCCGCTGTTCATCGAAAAACCGCTGGCGGCCAGCGTGGCCGGCGGGCAATTCCTGCTCGACAAGATCGCGGCCAGCGGTAGCTGGGTGATGCCCGGCTATCACAAGCGCAGCGACCCAGCCTCGGAGTTCGCGCGGGATCACATCCGCAACCTGAAGCAGTCGGGCGAACTGGGCGAACTGCGCTACGTGCGGGTCACGATGCCAGCCGGCGACTGGATCGCCGGTGGCTTTGCGGGGCTGATCGACGCCGACGATCCGTACCCGGAACCGGTGGCCGAGGGGCGCCCGGCGGACCTGGACGAAGCGAGCTACGCGGAGTACGTGAAGTTCGTGAACTACTACATCCACCAGGTCAACTACGTGAATTTCCTGCTGGATGAGGACTACGAAATCACCTACGCCGATCCGGCCGGCGTACTGCTGGCGGGAGTCAGCGCTTCGGGGGTGGCCGTGGCCATCGAGATGAGCCCCTACGAGACGACCCTGGACTGGCAGGAGTCGGCCCTGGTGGGTCTTGCAAAGGGGTATGTGCGCGTCGACCTGCCGCCGCCGCTGGCGCGGAATCGGGCCGGGACGGTGGAGATCCTGCGCGACGCCGGGCAGGGTCTGCCGCCCGAAACGAGCCGGCCGGGGATGCCGTCGACCCACGCCACGTATGCCCAGGCGCGTAACTTCGTGCTGGCGATTCGCGGCGACCGCGCTCCGATATGCGATGCGCAGCAGGCGCTGCGCGACCTGGAACTAGCCCGGGACTATTTGCGGTTGCTCACCGGGGCCTAGCGGACGCGGTCCGTCTTGCTCTGGCAGAGGACAAAAGTTGATCTGCCGGCGCCGATCCCAACCTGCACGCAGGTCGGTCCACGGGATCTGGCTAGGCCTTGTCGAACCACTCACCCTCAGAACGAAGCTCCGAAGGAGTGATCTCGCGGATGTCGCCGTCAGCGTCGGCCAGCAGCAGCGCGTAGATCTCGG
>CAZVZW010000099.1:0-6816 GCA_964631365.1 uncultured Chloroflexota bacterium
CCGCCGAAGGCCAGGATGCGCATGCCGCCTTCGCGCAGTCCCAGCGAGGCGACCCCGGAGATGGCGCGGCGGCCGACGTCAGTCGGTCGGTTGGAATCAGTGGCCACCGGCGGATCCCGGGTCGGGAAGATCAACGGCGGCGGGCAGGCGAGCCGCAACGTAGCGCCGGATCGGCGCGGCGGCGTAGAGGGCGATCGCGATGACCACCCAGAGCAGTTGCCCGGTTTCGAGTCCGAGGAGGTACTGGTCGGGCCGCAGGGCGGTGGGTGCGTCAATGGCGTACCAGGCGACAAGAACCCAGATGAGCGCCGGACGGCCGGCGTAGACGGCGGCCAGCGAGAGTGGCATCACCAGATAGCGGGCGTGGACGACCATCAGGCTGAGGACGAAGACCAACGAGACCGCCATCAGGACGCGCTGGAAGTTGCGGTCGAAGGCGGTGAGCGCGACCGCGACCGGGGCGGCGATCCGCAGATACCAGTCGTTGGGCCCGGTCAGAGCGTCGGGGAAGGGCCGGCCGAAGAGATCAAAGACTGCCCGGAATAGCGGCAGGCCGTCGCCGCGTCCGCCAAGGTGGCCGTAGACCCCCCAGCGCAGGGCGCCGAAATCGCGGATGACGTAGGGCAGGACGAAAACCGCGAAGACCGCCGACGCACCGAGCAAGAACGGCCGGACCTGCGCGCGACGATGGACGCCGTAGTGCACGGTGGCGGCCAGCGCGAGGAAGATGAACTCGGTGCGGGTGCCGACCGCCAGGGCCCAGAACAGCCCGGCCTGCCAGGGGACGTCCTTGCGGAGCAGGGCCAAGAACATGAAGAGCACTGCCAGCGAGACCACGTGGGCCTGGCCGACGCTGGCTTCGACGACTCGCGGGTGGAAGAGCCAGAGCGTCATCAGCGCCAGGGCGGGGACGCGGGCGAGGCCCTCGCGGCGGGCCAGCAGGTAGAGACAAGAAGCCGCGCCGAGATCGGCGGCGTAGGCGACGGCCTTGATGGCATGCAGGTCGTCGAGGCCGAGCGACCGAAACAGCCGCAGGACCGGCGCCAGCAGGTGCGGGAAGACGGGCAGGTGGGCGTAGGTGAACTCGTGACCGCTGACGCCGGCGTAGTAGTCGATGTGCCGGCCGGTGAAGAGGGTCTCGGCGAACTCGACAAAGTGCTTGATGTCGAGGGTGAGGCTTTCGTCGATGCGCTTGAGGCGCAGGATGAGCGCGATTGCGGCGATCAAGAGCATCGCCAGCAGGGTCCAGAAGCGGGGCGCGGGGAGGCGGCGGGCGATCATCGCTGGAGGACGGATTCGTAGAGGCGGATAACGCGGTCGGTGGTGTTTTGCCAGTTGAGTTCGTCGGCGCGGATGCGCCCGCCGGCGCCGAGTTTGCGGGCAAACTCGGAGTCGGTGAACAGGCGGTCGATGGCCCCGGCAGTGGCGGCGACATCGCCCTGGGCGACCAGCAGGCCGTTGCGGCCGGGCTGGATGGGCTCCTCGGCACCGGAGCCGTAGGTGCCTACGACCGGGCGGGCGCAGGCGTTGGCCTCCAGGTAGACCAGGCCGAAGCCGTCGAAGCTGGTCTGGCTGCTGAGAAAATGGGCGATGAAGACCGAGCCGCGGTGGTAAAGGTCGACTTTCTCGTCCTCGGTGATCTCGCCGCGGATCTCGATGGCGTCGGCGATGCCGAGTCGGTCGATGAGGGCGTTGAGCTCGTCCAAGTAGGAGCTGCGCTCAAGCTGGCCGGCGATGATGTAGCGAGCGGTGGGGTGCTTTTCGAGCACCCGGGCGAAGGCCTCGATGGAGACATGGAGGCCCTTGCGGTGCTTGACCATGCCGACCGTGAGCAGCAGCTTCGGTTGGCGATGGAGAAGCGGGCGGCGGGGGTGGAAGTCGGCGGTGTTGACGCCGAGCGGGACAACGTGGACGTTCTCCACCGGGAACTCGGCGGCGACCCGGCGGGCGGTGTACTCGCTGATAGACAGGAAGCCGCGGGCGCGGCCGTAGGCCCGTTGAATAAGGCGGCGCTCGGGTCCGGGATGGACGCTAGGGAGGCTGTAGGTGCCGACCAGCGAGGCGACCAGCGGCAGGCGCCGCGGCAGCAGCGCCAGCGCCGGCAGATAGGGCTCGACGAAGCAATGAACGAGGTCGCAGCCGGCGGTGGCGCGGCAGAGGGCGGGAAAGGTCTTTACGAGCAGCCTGGCCCAGTGGCGGTCGCCGTACATAAAGGAACGCAGGTTGCGATGGTCGGGATGAGCGGCCAGGTCGCGGTAGCGGCAGTGATCACGCGGCGAGACCAGCCGGACATCGACTCCGGCGGCGATGAGCCCGCGGGCGATCTCGCCGGCATAGCGACCCCAGCCGGTGACCGGCTCCAGAGCATCGGCGACCAGGCAGACCTTCATTGGAGCGTGTCCTCCTGCGGCCGGCGCGAGCGCCGGTAGGCGACGACGGCAAGGATGACGAGGACGGCCAACGCCGCCAAGCTGAGTCGGGCGCCGAGCGGATAGTCGGGCGGGGTGTAGCTGAGCGCGATGGTGCTGTTGCCGGCCGGAACGGCGACCGCCACGGCGAAGCGGTTGGCAAGGAGCGGTTCGACCGGGTACTGGTTGAGCGCCACCGACCAGCCGGGCAGGTGGGAACGGTTGACGACCAGGATGGTGGGAACGTCGGCGTGGACGCGCAGGACGTGGCGGCCGGGGACGCTGTCGAGGACTTCGAACGAGCCGCTGGCGGGTCCGGGGGCCGCCGGGAAACCGGGATCGGCGTCGAGCGTCACCAGACCGGGCGGGGATTGCGTGAGCCGGTCGAGGACGCTGTCGGTGGACTCGTTCGGATCGTCGAGTCGCCAGGTGTTGGTCAGGAAGTAGTCGCCCGCCGGCTCGGGGACGCGGTATATCCAGACCGTCTGGTCGGCTTCGTAGCGGGCCGGGATTTCGACTTCCATCTCGTAGGCCGGCGGACCAAGGGCGGCGTCCAGGTTAGTACCCGAAAGTACCGCGCCGACGTTGAACGCGGCCAGCGCCGGCAGGCGGTCGCGCAGGGTGGCGGCCTTGCTCTCTTCGGACCCGGTGGCGCTGACCGCGAAGCCGCGTACCGTGGAGCGTTCGCTGCCCAGATAGGCCAGGACCTCGGCCTGATTGCGGGTCATGAGGTTCTCGTAGCCGTCGACGCTGGTGAGCCCGGAGCGACTCGCCAGGTCGGGGGTGATGATCTCGCGCAGGAAGAGGTATTCGAGTCGGTCGCGGTCGTCGGGCGGGAGCAATTCGTTGCGGCCGGTCATGGACAGCTCCCACTTGTCGGCGAGTCCGCGGAACGACAGAACGCGGGTGGGACCGAGGTTCTGCAGGAAAGTGGCGGACCGGATCTCAGCGTCGAGGGTTTCAGCGGAGACGGTCTCGATGCCGTGGCCCATCGAGAAGGTGAGATCGAGGATCAGGAACAGCGCCAGGAAGGTTGTGGCGGCGCCGGGGCTCCAACGGCCGGAAGCGAGCCGGCGCCAGGCCAGCGCGGCGGCCAGCGCGAGCAGCGCGGTGAAGATCGGGGTCCAACTGAGCAGGGTGAAGGCCTGCTCGAGTCGCTGGCGGGCGTCGGCGAACATGCCCTGCCACTCACCGGGGGTGGCGTAGGCGCCGGCGCCGCCGACCAGGAAGCGGTCGATGCCGCGGTTGAGGGTGTTGCGCAGCGGGCCGTAATTGACTTCGATGATGAGCGTCGCGCCGACCACGGCCAGCGCCAAGAAGACACCGTAGGCCGCGAAGACCCGCGCAAACCAGTGGGTGACGGGGAGCGGGGCGGGGTGGGGCAGGCGCAGGGTCTGCAGGCCAAAGGCCGCCAGAAACGCCAGCGCGAAGCCGGCCAGCAGGATGAACCGCGACGGGATGCGGAAGAACCCGAAGAGCGGCAGGGAGTGGAGCGCGCGGAAGGCCGGGGCGGTGTCGCCGAAGGCGAGTATCCACGAAAGCACGGTCAGGACGGCGAGGAAGATGATGGTGCGCCGACGCCAGCGCCGGGCGATGGCGAAGAACGCCAGTGGCAGCGCCAGCAGCCCCAGATAGGCCAGCGGCTCGGCCTTCAGAACGCCGTCGAAGACGCGCGGCAGGTCGAAGGCGGGGTAGAGGTAGCCAAGCAGGAGCGCCAACGGATGGATGGCGCCAGCGACGGCGGTACCGAAGTCGATGCCGCCGGCGCGGGTGGATTCGCCGGTGATGACCAGTAGCGGTAGCAGGCGGACGGCCGCGAGCAGCAGGCCGAGGGCGGCGGCGAAGCCCAGCAGCGCGACGAGTCGCAGGGCGGCGACGGCGCCGTTGTCGCGGTAGGTCCAGACGGCCCGAAAGACGCCGTAGAGCGCCGCACCAACGGCCAGCAAGACCGAGATGTGGGGGTGCCCGGCGAGGACGTTGATCCCGACCACCGACACCAGCAGCAGGATGAACCAGCGGCGGCCCTGGGCGATGCGCTCGATGGCCAGGATGGCCGCCGGCAAGACGAAGAAGACGGTGGAAAAGTTCAGGAAGAGCGAGGTGGCGAAGACGAAGGGCGCGAAGGCGTAGAGATAACCGGCGACGAAGGCGGGCAGGCGATCCAAGCCCCAGGCGCGGCCCAGGGCGTAGGCGGCGAGCGCGGCCAGCAGCAGGCCGAGGGCGGCCTCGGCGTGGTAGGCGAAGGGCATCGGGAATATGCGCAGGAACAGCCAGGTGAGCGGATAGAACCAGCCGTATTCGGAATAGGCGACCGGAAAGCCGCTGAGGTAGGTGTCGGTCCAGACCGGTAGCTGCGCGTTGTGGAGGCCGGTCTGCAGGATTTCGAGGCGGGGGCGGTAGGCGATCAGAAAGTCGAGATCGAGCCAGGCGTGGCCTTCGAAAAGGAGACGGCGGTAGAGGACTAGCAGGGGCAGCAGGTAGCCAAGCAGGGCGCGCAGCGGCGGAAAGGCGGCGAAGAGGAAGCGGAAGATGCCGAAGGTGATGCTCACGGGAGACTCTCGATGAAATCGGCGATCGCGCGGGCGCGGACCGGCCAGGTGAAGTCTTCGACGTATTCGCGGGCGGTGGCGGCGAGTCGGCCGGCGAGGTCGGGCTCGGCGGCGAGTCGGAGGATGGCGGCCGCCAGCGTGGCGGGATCGTCAGGCGGTACCAGCAGGGCGTGTTCGTCAGGGCGCACGACCTCGCGGATGGAGGGCAGGTCGGAGGCGACCAGCGGTCGCCCGGAGGCCATGTACTCAAAGAGCTTGAGCGGCGAGGTGTAGTCGGCGGAGATTTCGGACTCGCCCGAGTTGGGCAGGACCACGACATCGGCGGCGGCAGCGTACCGGATGGCCTCGCGCTGCGGCCGGTGGCCGTGGACGTGCAGGCGGTCGCCGTCAGCGAGGATGGCAAGTCGGTCCAGGTCGGAGCCGATGCCGCCGACGAGATGCACCTGCCAGGGGGTGGGGAGGAGTCCGGCGGCGGCGGCCAGGGTGTCGGCACCCTTCCAGCGATAGAAATGACCGGTGTAGGCGGCGACGCGGGCTTCGGATGAGATTCCGAGCCGGGAGCGGGCCAGAGCGCGATCGGGTAGGGCGGCGAAGGTCTCGAGATTCACACCGTCACGGGCCACCAGCAGCCGCGCCGGGTCGAATCCGCGATCGCGGTACCAGTTATGCAGATGATCGGAAATCGCGACGATGGCGTCGGCGCGGCGGGCGGCCCAGAGGTGCAGCCGGCGGGCCGATCCGGAGCGGGGCAGGGTGTGTACTTCGAAGATGAAGCGGCGGTCGCGACGGCGGAAAACCAGGGCCAGGACGGTCAGCACGAAGAGATCGCGGGAGTAGACGACACCGCCGGGCAGGCGAGCGACAAACAGAAGGGCGGAGAAGGCGAAACTCCAGAGTTGCAGCAGGTGGGCCAGCAGGGGGAAGGGGAAACGGTTGAGGGAAGGCCAGTCGATGGTGATCCGCTTGACGGCGTCGATGCAGGGCAGGCCGACCAAGCCGAACGCGCGGGGCACGTCGTAGTAGTCGAAGGGGTCGGTGACGGCCTGCATGGCGGCAGTGTTGGCGCGGCGCGGGAAGACGACCCGGACGTCCGCGAAAGCCTCTTTGAACGCCGCCGCCATCTGCACGATCTGGATGGCGTGGGCCTTTTCTCCGGGGATGCGGGCGTTGGCGACGATGGTGAGTCGCGGGGCCGGCCGGTCGGTCGGGTTAGAGCTCAAAGCATATCCGGACGGTCGCGGGGGCTCCGCGGGGGTGGAAGGTGACCTGCGCCGGGGAGGTGTCCCAGTCGCAATCGGGCTCGCAGAGCAGGTCACGAGCGCCGGGCGGCGGGCAGTAGGTGACGGGCGCGTCACAGTCGGTGGCAGTGAGCGTCTCGTCGACCAGGAGGCGCTCGCCGGCTAGTTCATAGCGACGCCGCAGAGTGAGCCCAGCTACCGGTTCGCCGCCGAGCCCGGCGAGTCCGGCGTCGATCTGGATGCCACCGTCGAGTACTTCGACGCCGCAGGCCGGCCAGTGGCGGCTGTGGGCGACCGGCGTGAGGGCGGCGGCGACTTCGGCCCGAAGATCAACGGCCAAGGCGCGGAGGCTGTCGAACGGACGGACGGACCTTAGTCGGGTGCGGGCGGCGTAGAGGCGAAAGCGGAGATCGCGACCGGGCCGGTTATGGACGAAGTAGGAGTCGATGTTGGAGAGGACGTCGGACCCGGTGGCGACGAACCAACCGGGGATCTGGCGATCGGGGGCGGTCCAGCGCTCGACCCGGTTGCGCCAGCCGTCGCTACGGCGACCGAGATAGACGGGTTCGCCGCCGCCGGCCGGGGCCCCGTAGAGCAGGTTGCGCGGGCCGGGGGCGACCG
>CAZVZW010000100.1:0-1958 GCA_964631365.1 uncultured Chloroflexota bacterium
TCAGGGGAGGTGCGGCTGCTGGATATGGCGACGGCGTTTGGGGTCTTCGCCAACGGGGGGGTGCGGATCGAGCCAAACCCAATCGTGCAGATAGTGGATTCGCAGGGTGAGGTCGTGGAAGAAACCGGGGCGCCGGTGGGTACCCGGGCGCTGAGCGCGGAACTGGCGTTCCAGATCACCGATATCCTGGCGGACCCGGTGGCCCGAGAACTCGGCTTCGGACGCAGCGAAACCCTGATGCTCGAAGACCGACCGGCGGCGGTGAAGACCGGCACGACCAACGACTTTCGCGATTCCCTGACGGTCGGCTACACACCGCAACGGGTGGTGGCGGTGTGGGTCGGGAACGCGGATCGAACGGAGATGGACGAGGTCAGTGGCGCCAAAGGTGCGGGGCCGATCTGGAACGAAGTCATGGAAATCGCGCACCGCGGGCTGCCGGAGGCCCGGTTCGCGCGCCCGGGCGGTCTGATCAGCGCGGAGATCGACCCGGTTTCGGGCCTGGTGCCGGGGGAATACACACCGAAGACGATTGCCGAGTTCTTCATCCCGGGTACGGTGCCGGAGCGTCGCGACTATTACCACCAACCGATTCGCATCCACGAGCCGAGCGGCAAACGGGCCGGGCCGGCGACGCCGCCGGAAGAGGTTGTGGTGGAGGTGTACCCGGTGCTGCCGCCGGAGGCTGCCGACTGGCAGGCGGAACAGGACGAGGATTCGCCTTTCTACCTGCCTCCGGAGGAATTCGCGACGGCGTTGGATTCGCCGACGCCGTTAGGCAATGTGGCAATCGCGGTGCCGGCCCAGAATCAGCAGGTCAGAAGCATCCTGGAGATCATTGGCAGCGCGCACGGGGAGGGCTTTGTCAGCTTCGTGCTGGAGATCGGCCAGGGCGTAAGCCCGACCCAGTGGGGACGCATCGCCGGCACGCACGGCGATGCGCGCGATCGGGTGCAGCTGGGCGCGGTGGACACCATTCAGGTGGGCGACGGCGTGTACACGCTGCGGTTGACGGTGCTGCGGGAGGGCGGCCGGGAGGAACTGGCGTTCCGGCAATTCGTGGTCGACAACACCGCGCCGACGGTCGCGCTGGTCGGTATCGAGGCGGGGGCGACGCTGCCGAGGGGCCAGGTGGCGCTGAATGTGGAGGCGGCCGACAACCTGGGGGTCAAGTCGGTGGCGTATTTTATCGACGGCAATCTCGTCGGCACGGCGGTGGCGGCACCGTATCAGGTGGTGTGGGCGTCGGTTCCGGGCAACCACGTACTGCGGGCGGTGACGATTGACGAGGCGGGCAACCGGGCCGAGGCCGAGGAGGTTGCGTTCCGGGTGCCGTAAACCGGACGCGCGTTTTATGGTTTTCGGCCGGACCGGCGAAGGGTGGATGATTGTCGCAATCGATATGGTGGGCTGCGGTTCTGGCGAAGCGCCCCAAAGCCCGATCTAGCAGGGAGCAGCTATGTTCGGTTCGTCATCTTCAAGACGTGAACGGCAGCTGGAACTCGCGGAGCGGTTCGCGGACCGACTGCCGCCAGGGCAGCACATCGTGGAGGACTGGCCGGTGCTGACTCACGGTGCGACGCCGTCGAAAGACGCTGCCGATTGGCAGATCTCAGTGACCGGCCGGGTGGAGCGGGAACTGGAGTTTGATCTCAAGGGGGTTCGGGCGATCGCAGCAGCGACGGTGCATGCCGATTTTCACTGTGTGACGCGCTTCAGCATCATGGACAACGACTGGGAGGGGGTGCCGGTGGCGGCGCTGATGGAGCTGGTGGAGCCGCGGCCGGAAGCCCAGGCGGTGATGGTGCGCTGCGAGGGCGGCTACACGACAAATCTGCTGCTCGATGACTTTCTGCGGGCGGAGAATCTGCTGGCGTTTGAACGCAACGGGACTCCGCTCAGCGCCGAGCACGGAGGACCGGTGCGGCTGATCGTGCCGCACCTGTACGCCTGGAAGA
>CAZVZW010000100.1:1968-3896 GCA_964631365.1 uncultured Chloroflexota bacterium
GAGCGCGAAATGGGTGAACGGGATCGAGTTTTCGGCAGCTGATTCGCCGGGATTCTGGGAGCGCAACGGCTATCACATGCGGGGCGAACCGTTCGCGGAAGAGCGGTTCGGCTAGCGGTTCTTCATGAAAACGGTCCCGAAACGGCGTTGATCGTCTAACATGGTCCGTGGACGACCCCGCCTGAGGGAGGCGGAGAGTCCAGGCTTCTAGCAAGCCGGGCTGCAGGCAGGGTCAGACGTGTTACGGCTGACTTATTCCGGGGCGCTTGATGGGCGAAATTCGCAGATATCGATTATTCCTTACCTTCCTGGCACTTCCAGTCATTGTGGTCGGGCTGATCGTGGTACTACTGGTCAATGTGTTCGTGGGATCCGACGCCGAAGATCCGGAGGCCGGCAGCAGTCGTGTGCTCGATGTGCCAACGCCCGAGGTGATCGCAACCGGACCAACCGGTGCCGTCACCCCGGCGACTCTGCCGCCGACGATCCCCAAGGCTACCGCGACGCCGCTGCCGCCACCGACCCCGGCGCCCACCGCCACTGCCACAGCGACGGCTACCCCTGCACCGCGCAACTACGAAATCCAGGACGGGGACTCGCTTTCGGAGATTGCGGAGTCCAACGGGCTGACCACTGACGAGTTGGCGGAGTTCAATGAGATCGACGACCCGGATTCGATCCAGGTCGGCCAGACGATTACCATTCCGTCGCCCTCGGGCGAGTTCACCCCGCGACCGACTCCGGCGGCTACGGCTACGGCTACGCCGCTAAAGGGAATCGTTGTCGCCGAGGACGGCCTTAACGTTCGCGAGGAACCGGATATCGAAAGCGAACGAACCGGTGGGCTGGAGGACGGTCAGGAGGTCGATCTGACCGGCGTCACCAGGCTGGTGGATGGCGATACCTGGTACCAACTGAACGAAGGCGGCTGGGTGCTCGGGGAGTACCTGAACATCACCGACGCCTAGGGTTCGTCCGCTGGCCAGAACGCGAACTCGCGCTCCGGAAACAACGTCCGCAGCATCGCGGGCTCGGGTGCCGTCGGCGGCATCCGCCCATCAAAGAGCATTCGCCAGAAGTCGCCTTCGGATAACTGTAGAAAGCTTGGTTTGTTCGATCGGGGCACGCTGACCTCGAACTTGCCGGCGCTGGAGCTGAGCTCGGCGGCGAGATGCCCGACCAGCAGGTCTATCTGTCCGTCTTCGCACAATCCGTCGCGCCCGCAGATGGCCTCGAATTCGGGAATGAGGGCGCCGACGAGCCGTCGGAGATTGACCAGCTTGAACATCGTGTGCTTGTCCCGACGGAGTTCGGCCACCCGTCCCAATTCCGGGGCGACCGCCGCCAGGCGACCGGCGATCGGTCCCTGCAGGGTCACGCTGGTGAAGCCGCGCTGGTGGGCCCGGCGGACGAGTTCCCGGAGCAATAACCGCTGGTCATTGTCGTCAAGGGCCGCGAGGTCGAGGATCGCGAACTCTTCCGGGCGCCGCCGGCGAGCGCGGGCCCGGGCGTAGCCGGCAATCCGGCCGTCGACTTCGAGGACTAGGACCTCGCCGGGCGGAGTCTCTCGTTGGAGATCGGCCTTCCACCAACCGATCGTGCGCGCGAGGGGGCCGGCGAACGCCGAACCGTAGTGCCCGTGCAGGGCCATTACGGTCCCGAGGTCATCGGGCCGGAAATCGCGGACCTGCTGCTCCGCGGCGGGAATTACTAGCGCTTTCGGGATGATGGTGCAGCCGGGCTGGGCCCAGGGACTCCAGCCCTGTTCGGAAAAGAAATCGGGTAGCTCGGTGAAGAGGACGGCGCAGTGATAGCGGGCGGCGCGGGCGGCCTCAAGCGCGAGGTCGATGACGGTCCGCGTGTTTCCGCGACCCTGGTGGGCCGGATCGGTGACGACGTCGGCCACCACCGCGAGGCGCAGCAGCGAA
>CAZVZW010000100.1:3906-6726 GCA_964631365.1 uncultured Chloroflexota bacterium
TCGAGGACAACAAGAAAAGTGTCGCGGGGATCGAACCCGGGGTCGAGTTCGAGAAGGCGCCGCTCTTCCTTCGGATCCTTGCCGAGGACCCGGCCGACGAGGTCGAGGCCGCCGAGCAGCAGTTGCTCGTTTTCAGCCCGTACGACGCGACGGTCGCGATCAGTCTTCATGGGTAGATACGCCCGGAGAGAGGCCGCCCGATATGTCGCCCGGCAGGCCCGATTTTCGGCCGCCGTACAGGTTATGCCGGCGAGCGGCAGCGGCGGCCGCGAATAATAGCGTGCGGGCCGACGGCGTTCAGCACGAATACAACGGACCGGGCAGCCGATCGGCAGGCTCGGCCATCAGCGTCAATCTCCAGCGGGCCGGTTGCCAGCTGGCCGCCGGCCTAGACGATGGTCGGGGTGACCAGGCGGTACCCGTCGGGATAGCGGTACATCGTGGTGCCGCCGCCGATGAAGTAGATTTTCTTGCCCCAGGCCTCCAAGTGCGCGGACGCGCCGGCGAAGCCGAAGGTCTGGAAACCGGGCTGGAGTTGCTGCTCGTCACCTTCCATCCCGACTTTGTAGATGCCGGGAACCGTGTTTTCGCTAACGGTCTGGAAATCGGCCGGGAGGAACTGCGGCGCCGGGTTCAGGTTGTAGATGATGGTAGTGATGAAATCGGGACCGGAAATGTCGATGCGCACCATCCGGCGCGAGGTCTGCATGGAGGGCCCGTAGAGATCCGGGGTCTTGGTGGCCTGCCGGGAATAGGTGTTCTTCAGATACTTCATGCAGAGGCGCAGGACCGGGTAGGAGATGTCGTCGCGCAGGAAGCTGCGCATGTTGTATATGGCGATGCGGTCGGCGCCGGCGGCCAGCGCATTGGCGTAGCCCTGAACCAGGAAGTGGACGCGCTCGATGGGACTGGCAAACAGGCCGAAGTTCTGAGTAGGATCGATCGGGTCGTTGCTGACCGGAACGCCCATCTCGGTGAGCCAGAGTTCTTTGTCCTCCATGCCGGCGGCGTCAAGTTCCTCGCGGTAGGCCTTGATGAACTCACCGATCCGCTCGGGCTCCTTGTGAAGATTGAGCCCCATATGGTTGAAGTAGAACTGGTTATCAGCGGCGGCCGGGTCCTGGTCCATCGCTTCGAGGAAGCTGTGCCAGAAGGTCCGCAGGTCGCCGTCGACGTTGCAGAGATCGTCGACGATACCGAGGCTGGCCATGATGATGTCAAGGTCGGGACTGGCGTTCTTGATCGCGAGCCAGGCGTTGCGCAAGAGGCTCAGGTAAGTGGCGGGGTCGGAGTTCCACGAGTAGCCGGGATGGGCGGGGTTGCAGATGTCGGGCTCGTTGCCGATGATCCATTTCGAGACCGGGTTGCGACCGTCGGCCGCGCGGGGAATACCGTCCGGATCTTCGTAGGCAGGGAGGCGACTCTTGGCCAGGTGATGGGCCATCCAGCCCCAATGATTGCCGCTGTCATACCAAGGAAGATCCATCCCGTGGGGAGGGATGCGCTTGTCCTGGCCGCCATTGGCGTAGCCGGCGACCCACTGCAGCAGGCCGTGTACCTCGATGCTGGTGAGATAGTTCTGGTCGGTGGACATCCGGAAGAAGAGATTCGGGTCGTAGTGGGACATGGTGTCCCAGAGGAATTGCTCGCGGGTCCAGGCGACACTTAGCTGAGTGACGTTCTCGGGCTGGTTGATGTGGGGCAGCACAAGGTCGCTGCAGAGCACGCCGCCGAAACGGCGGTCGGCACCGAGATGTCCGCCGGGGAATTCGCCGAGAACCGGGACTCGCGAGGAGGGGAAGGGCGCCGGGGCGGGCTGTTTGGCGGGGTGAGTCTCTTCGGCCAGCGTGGTGGCAGGCACGGCGGCAGCGGCGAGCAGCGAGGCGCCTGCGGTGAGCCGCAGGGCGGTTCGGCGACTGAGCACGAAACGTTTCGGGGTCGGAGAGACTTCGGGGTTGCTGTTTCCTATTTCGGGTTCCTTACGTTTGGCGGGCAGCAATCTTGGATGAGAAACGCAGGGAGCACAAGGGAATCGCCCCCTCCCCCCCGGGGATTCCGGCTGTGCGACGTGGCGGCGGCCCGGCGGACTCAGTAGAGTCCCGTGGCCTTGCGTCCCCATCTCACACTGGGTTTGCCGTTTGCAACTTCGCCGCCTAGAAGAATGATCAGCACTTCATCTAACCGGAATCAAGACATCGTGATGGTAGGTGACCGCGGGGCTTGAAAGTGTTCACCCGTTACCACTTCCGGCGAAATTGCTTTACGGCGCGGTCGGGGTGAATCGGGGACCCCGGCGGCCGGGAGCGACGCCGATTGCGGGCCGGGATCGGCGATCCACCGGAGGAGTTTCGGCGCAGACCGCTACGCCTTGAAAGATTGTCGGTTCGTTTGCAGCGCCGGGCGACGGCCTGAGCTAGAATCAACGCGCTTTTCGGGAGGTTGGCGAGGAAGGCTGCACACCCTGCAAATCGAATATTTGGCGAGCTACCTGCCACTACTGGTGGCGACGGTGGCGGCAATAGGGTTCGTTGGCGTATCCATCGGTCTCGGTTTTGTTCTCGCACCGCAGCAGTTTTCCCGACTAAAACGCACTATCTACGAGTGCGGGATGGAGTCGACCGGTGGCGGTTGGCGGCAGGTCCACATTCGCTACTTCTTGATGGCGATTCTTTTTATCATTTTCGCGGTCGAGGGCGTCTTCCTGTTTCCCTGGGCGGCGGTCCTAGGTGAGATCGGTACGCTCGCTTTCGTCGAGATGCTGATATTCATGGGCATCCTGTTTTTTGGCCTGATCTATGCTTGGCGGAAGGGTGCGTTCGA
>CAZVZW010000101.1:0-6686 GCA_964631365.1 uncultured Chloroflexota bacterium
GACTCGCCGTCGGGGTTGAGGATGTAGTACGCCTTGCGTCCGTCCTGCCCCCCGTAGAGACCCCACGGACCCCATCGGTCGCGGTCGGCCAGGACGGTAAACGTCACCTCATGATCGTCGAACTGGTAGTCGCGGCGCACCCCGAGGCCGCCCCGGTGTTTGCCGGGCCCCTCGGAGTTCTCGACCAGTTCGTAGCGCAGGATGCGTACCGGATAGTTGATCTCCGTCTCCTCGACGGGCGCGTTCTCGGTGTTCTGGCCGTGGGTCTGCACCGCGTCCGGACCATCGCTCTTCGCCCGGGCGCCGTAGCCGCCGCCGAGGGTCTCCAGATAGCAGTAGTACGCTCCCGTGCGGGGATCGGCCCCACCGAATCCGGCGTGGCATTGCATCGCCTTCGTTCCCGCGATCATCTTCTCGGGAAGCGCCTGGGCCAGCGCCTTGAAGATGACGTCGTTGAGGCGGACCTGGGTCTCCCAACCGGCGACCACGGGAAAGGGGTGGACACAGTTGACCACCGTCCCCTCCGGGGCCACCATCCGGACGTGTTGGTAGAACCCCTCGTTCACCGGCAGGTCGGGATCGGCGATGCACTTGAGGGCGTAGGCTGCGGCGGAGTAGGTCTGAGCGTAGGTCGAGTTGACGGGAGCCCGGCGCTGTGGGTCCGACCCCGTGAAGTCGAACAACACCCCGTCGGCGTCGATCACCACGCGCGCCTCCAGATGCACCGGCTCGTCGGTGAAGCCGTCGTTGTCGACGTAACCGTCGGCCTGGTACTCCCCTTTCGGCAGCTTCGCGAGTTCCGCCCTCGTGCGCCGATCCGTGTAGGTGATGAGTTCGTCCATATAGAAGCTCACCGTCTCCGGGCCGTAGCGTTCAAGGAGCGCCGTCAGCCGCCGCACCCCGGTGTTGTTGGCCGCGAACTGAGCCCGGAAATCGCCCGCCGTCTCGCGCTTGGATCTGATCTGGGCGATCACCAGCCGGAAGACGTCGTCCACGATCTCCCCCCCTTGCACAAGCTTCACCGGTGGGATGATCACCCCTTCTTGGTAGACCTCCCGGAAGGCGCCGACACTCGCCGGCGCCCCGCCGCCCACGTCCACGTGGTGGGCCAGGTTGGCGAGATAGCCGTAGACCTCGCCCTGGTAGTGGAACGGCGCGATCACCACGATGTCGTTCAGGTGGGCGCCGCCGGGATAGGGGTAGTTGGTCACCAGGTGATCCCCCGGGCCGAGATTCTCGACCCCGTACTCCAGCACCGCCTGGCGCACCGTTCCGACCATCGAGCCGAGGTGGTTGGGCTGGCTGAAGGACTGGGCGATGGGGCGAATATCCCGATCGAAGAAGCAGCATGAGAAATCGCAGCGGGTCTTGATATTGGTGGAGTAGGCGCTACGGCGCAGCGCCGCCGCCATCTCTTCGGTAGCCTCGAGAAATCCATTCCGGACGACCTCGAACTTTATCGGGTCGACCTTCATGGAATCGGTCTTCTTGGTTGCTTGGGCCATCCGTGCCTCCTCATCCATAGCGCCGGTCAGTTCGTGCCACGCAATCGTGCTGTCTCGGTCTCGTCCACCGTCCACGTGCCGGGGTCGACGGCAACCTTGTAGGCCGTGCGGGCTCGCTCAAGCGAGACCTTGGCTTCGCGCACGTCGCGCAGCACGAGCGCCGGGTTGCGTTCCTCCGGCGGCCCCCATCCCCCGCCGCCGCAGGTCTGAAAGCTGACGATGTCCGCTGGTTTCACATCCAGTGTCGTCTTCGAGATCAGCTCGCGGGACTCGCCGTCGGGGTTGACGATGTAGTACGCCTTGCGCCCGTCTTGTCCCCCGAACAGGCCCCACGGACCCCACCGGTCGCGGTCGGCCAGGATGGTAAATGTTACCTCGTGGTCGTCGAACTGGTAGTCACGGCGCACCCCAAGACCGCCCCGGTGCCTGCCGGGACCCTCGGAGTTCTCGACCAGTTCGTAGCGCAGGATGCGCACCGGATAGTTGATTTCCGTCTCCTCGACGGGCGCGTTCTCCGTGTTCTGGCCATGCGCCTGCACCGCGTCCGGGCCATCGCTCTCGGCCCGGCCGCCGTAGCCGCCGGAGACGGTTTCCAGATAGCAGTAGTACTCGTCCGTACGGGGATCGGCACCACCGAACCCGGCATGGCAGATCATGGCCTTCGTGCCGGCGGCCGTTCTGTCGGGCAGGGCCTGGGCCAGCGCCTTGACGACGACGTCCGTCAGGCGGGCTTGCGTCTCCCAGCCGGCGACGACAGGGAAGGGATGGACACAGTTGACCACCGTCCCCTCCGGGGCCACCATCCGGACGTGTTGGTAGAACCCCTCGTTCACCGGCAGGTCGGGATCGGCGATGCACTTGAGGGCGTAGGCTGCGGCGGAGTAGGTCTGAGCGTAGGTCGAGTTGACGGGAGCCCGGCGCTGTGGGTCCGACCCCGTGAAGTCGAACAACACCCCGTCGGCGTCGATCACCACGCGCGCCTCCAGATGCACCGGCTCGTCGGTGAAGCCGTCGTTATCCACGTAACCGTCGGCCCGGTACTCCCCTTTCGGCAGCTTCGCCAACTCCGAGCGCGTGCGCCGATCGGTGTAGGTGACGAGCTCGTCCATATAGAAGCTCACCGTTTCCGGGCCGTAGCGTTCGAGCAGCACCGTCAGCCGCCGCACCCCGGTGTTGTTGGCCGCGAACTGGGCCCGGAAATCGCCCGCCGTCTCGCGCTTGGACCGCATCTGGGCGAGCATCAGCCGGAAGATGTCGTCCACGATCTTGCCCGCCCGCACCAGCTTCACCGGCGGGATGATCACCCCTTCTTGGTAGATCTCGCGGAAGGCGCCCACACTCGCCGGGGCCCCACCGCCGACGTCCACATGGTGGGCCAGGTTGGCGAGATAGCCGTAGATCTCGCCCTGGTAGTGGAACGGCGCGATCACCACGATGTCGTTCAGGTGAGCACCGCCGGGATAGGGGTAGTTGGTCACTAGGTGATCCCCCGGGCCGAGGTGCTCGGCACCGTATTCCAGCACCGCCTGGCGCACCGTTTCCACCATCGAGCCGAGATGGTTGGGCTGGGTGAAGGCCTGGGCGATGGGACGAAGATCCCGATCAAAGAAGCAGCACGAGAAATCACATCGGGTCTTGATGTTGGTCGAGTAGGCGCTGCGCCGCAACGCCGCCGCCATCTCTTCGGTAGCCTCGAGCAAGCCGTTCCGGATGACCTCAAACTTGATCGGATCGACCTTCATGGAATCGGCCTTCCCGGCTGCCTGGGCATGTGAACCGAGGATACTAGTCCAACAGGACCGAGGGCAGCCACACGGAGAGTTCAGGGAACGCATGGACGATTGCAAGGGCCACCAGCATGACGACGAAGAACGGCGCGCTGCCGAGGGCGACCTCGCTGAACGGCCGGTGCTTGGAAATACCATGGATCACGTAGAGGTTCAGACCGACCGGCGGCGTGAGCAGGCCGACCTCCATGATGATAACAAAGGCCACTCCGAACCATATCGGATCATAGCCCACTGCAACGACCACCGGAACTATCACGGGCAGGGTGATAATCATCATGGAAATTCCGTCGAAGAAGACCCCCATGACGAAGTAGATTGCATAGATGGCCAGCATCACCATCAGCGGCGAGAGCTGCGCCTCCAGCACCATGTTCGCCAGGGCGGCGGGGATGCGCAGATTGGCCAGCACCACCCCGAGGAGCATTGCGCCCACGATGATGAACATGATGAAAGCGGTCGACCGCATGGACTCCTTCAGGGCTTCCCAGAGGATATCCCAGCTGAGCATGCGGAAGCCGGCGGCCAGGACCAGCGCTCCGAAGGCGCCGACCGCGGCGGCCTCGGTCGGCGTCATGACCCCCGCATAGATACCACCCAGGACCAAAACCATCAGTCCCGTGATGGGAAGGATTTCCATCGTCCCGATCAGCCGCTCCCTCCACGACATGGGATCCTCCTTCGGCACCAGGGACGGGTTGAGGACCACGCGCGCGCCGATATAAGCCATGAACATCCCCGCCAGCAGCAGACCGGGGAAGACGCCCGCCATGAAAAGACGGACGATCGAGGTCTCGGTGATCACTCCGTAGATGATGAAGGCGATGCTCGGCGGGATCAGGGGACCCAGGGTACCGCCCGCCGCCAG
Organism: uncultured Chloroflexota bacterium; assembly: GCA_964631365.1. Lineage (GTDB taxonomy): Bacteria > Chloroflexota > UBA11872 > UBA11872 > VXNJ01 > JASLPR01. The sequence continues at coordinate 4,161 of CAZVZW010000101.1, forward strand.
GGAGCCGGCGGACAGCTTGCGGTCGTAACCGCGCTTCTCCAGCTCGGGCAGGGCCACGGTTCCGATGGCCGCGGCCGTGGCGACGCTGGAGCCCGACACGGCCGCGAACATGCCGCAGGCTCCGATGTTCGAATGCAGCAGGCCGCCCGGCAGGAGCTGGAACCATCGCGAGAGGCCGCGATACAACTGCCCACTGAAGCCCGTGCGCAGGATGATCTCTCCCATGAAGATGAAGAGCGGAATCGCCGTGAGCACGAAGTTGTAGGTCAGGTTGAACGTGGTGACGCCGATCGTGCCGGGCAGGGGACCGCCGAGCAAGATGTAGTACCCGAGAAAGGCCGAGATCAGCAGCGCGAAGGCGATGTGCTGTCCGAGCAGGAGCAAGATGATCAGCGGCGCCAGCAGATACAGAGTGACTTCCACGGAGCTACCTCATTGCCAGGCTGAAAGATATTCGTTCATGCTCAGGCCTGTGAGCCCTCGACCCGAACCCCTTCGCGCAGGCGAATCGGGGCCGGCGTGCCAAGGAACGTCACCACACCCGCCGGGGGCATCATAAATGGTGGTCCTTAAGCTGCGAGCCCAGGTCGACGTCCGACTCTTCCGCCGGGTAACGGACGACGTGGAGCTTCCTGCACACCAGGAGCACCAGCACGAGCGTCAGGATGGACAACCCGATGGGAATGGCCGCCTGCGGAATGTAGAGAGGCGCGTTCAAGGCTCCGAAGGCATCGGTTCGGTCGTATTCGTAAGAGCGCAGCATGGTTTTCACCCCATGCCACGAGAAGAAGCCGGAGATCCCGGTCGACAGAATCAGGGTGAACAGTTCGAGCATGTCGCGGGGGCGTTTCGGTATCCTGCCGATGAAGAGGTCGATCCTGATGTGGCTACCCGCCAACATGGCATCACCGAGGGCCAGGAAGATGAGCGCGACCATGAGATAGCCGACGATCTCGGGCACCCAGACCAAGGGGAAGCCGAAGACATAGCGCATGAAAACGGCGCCGGTGATCAGCAGGCACATGGCCAGTACCGTCAGCGCGGCGATGGCCCCCGATCCATTGGCCAGCCCGACGATCAACGCGCCGAGGGTCCGGCCAGCTCTGAGCAGTGATCCCAAGGTCGTCTTCCTTTCCACCTGCCGAACGCCGAAGGTCGGCACAAAGGGGCGCCAGGCATGGTCGATGTTGCACGGACCGTTACCCGGGAGCATCAATCGTCGTCGCGCGGCCGATCATGAGACGGTTCGCTTCCGTCCCACGACCGGCCGCGCTTCGAAGGGAAAGGGATGGGGCGTCGTGCTACATATTGCCCCATCCGCTCCTTAGACTCTTCGCTGAAGCCCAGCCGTGTGGCCGACGAGCTTTCTCAGCGTCCCAGAGCCTTCAGCGCCAGCTTGATCGCCTCGGGCCCGTACTTGGTCTTCGCTGCCCACTCGTCCCAGACGGGGCGCAGCAGCTTCGTCACCGCGGCCTTGAACTCCTCCGACGGTGGGACGAAGGTCATCCCCGCGTCCTGCACCATCTTAGCCACCCCGGCCTCCTCGGCGTTCCACTTCTCCTGCATGCGCGCAGCCGAGGCATTGCCTTCATCTTGCAGGAGCTTCTGGATCTCCGCGGGCAGCGAATTCCAGACCTTCTTATTCATGATCCACGAAACGCGGTTCGAAAGCGGCATTGTCGTCATGTACTTCGTGGTGTCGCCAAACCCGACCTTGATGCCGGAACTGGGGCTGGTGATGGCACCGTCGACCACTCCCTGCAGCAATGCCGCCGGGGCATCGCCCCAGGGAATGAGCTGGGGTCGGGCGCCGAGGAGCTTGAAGGAACTGAGCAACACGCCGCTGTAAACGCGGATGCCGACGCCCTTCAGATCGGCGATGGTGCGCACGGGCTTCTTGGTGAAGACCCCTTGCCCCGGCATGTAGTGGGCCATGCCGACCTCGACCGCGTTGCGCTCGTCGAGCGCTTTCTTGCGCAGGCCCGCGGTCGCCTTGCCAATCGTTATCGCGTCCTGGATGCTGAAGGCGAGGCCGGGCAGGTTGAAGATCTGGAAGAGAGGCTCGTCACCCGCCGTCTTCGAATGGTCAAGTTCGACCAGCGGGAACTCGCCACCGCGAACGATGCTGAGCACGTCGGAGTCCACCAGCCCGACTTCACCGAACTGGTGAAGCGAGATATTTATCTTCCCACCGGAGCGCTCCAGGACGCGCTTTTGAAACGCTTCTTGCTCGACCCTGATGTGGTGCGGCAAGGTCCAGATGAGGGGTACGTTCCATTTGTACGTGTCCGCGGCCTTGGCCTCTCCGTGCCCCACGGTGACCAGCAGCGCCACTGCGGCGGCCAAGCCAGTCAGATATGCCATCTTTCTCATGGTGGTTCTCCTCCCGGTGTTGTTGTCCCAATCGGTTGAAAATGCGCCTTGCCGCGCCGAATTGCACGCCTTAGCACCTAGCGTAGTCATAACGATGGTAGCTCGCGAGGATAGATCAAGTCAAATCGGTTTGACGTGTGCTGATGTACGAGT
>CAZVZW010000102.1:0-6605 GCA_964631365.1 uncultured Chloroflexota bacterium
TCCATCGGGATCAGGGTGCCGTTCTCTTCCAGGTCGCGGAGTTGCGAGACCGGGAAGGTCAGCAGGTCGACGGGCTTGCTACCGGGGAAGGAGGCGATCATCTGGCCGAGGGTGATTGCCTCGGGATAGCCGAGCGGATCGGAGTTGAGCCGGACGACTTCTTCGTCGCCGGTACCGGCGCGGGCGATGAGGCTGCGGTAGTCGTTGCCCCGGGGGGCCCAGGCGGACTGGACGAACGCGACGGTGATGGGCTTGCTGGGCAAGACCACCCCGCTGGGCCGGGTGGACGCCGCCCGCGCGATGGCGTCGGACTGCAGCAGGCCTTCCTGGTATTCGCTCAGCTCGGGAAGGGCCTCGACCGACCGCCCGCAGGCGGCGAGCACCGCAGTTGCTCCGGCGGCCAGCGCGCCGACGAAACGTCGGCGGCTCGGCCCGGACCGGGTTTCCCTATTGCCGCGGGTGTCGCTCATCGCTGCCGGAGCCCCTTCCAGCCGCCGCAAGCCGCTCGCTCGCCGGCCATCTGCCGGCGACGCCGCTACTGGTAACTGGCGGCTTCGGTCTCTTGCATAGTCCGCTTCGAGGGCACGTCCTTGAAGCGCCAGATCTCTCCCCCCAGACCGACCAAGTATACAAGTCGATCGCGGCTGAACGCAGGGGAAACCGCAACCTGCAGGACGGAACGGTTTTGCAGCCCTTCGTTGATCGATATCCAGGTTAGGCCGCGATCGCCGGAACTGAAGACGCCATCGCTGCCGCCGACGTACATGATCGGCTCTTCTTCAAACCCCGGGGTGCCGGTGAGTGACAGGACGGTGGTCTTGGTGATGTTGGGCTTGACCCCGGACCAGACCTGGCGGAACCGGCGGGCCGGTTTGAAGACCTGGTTTTCGGCCGCAAAGTACCAGGAGTTGTTCTGGCCGTTGTAGTCGGACGGCAGGAAGCAGGAGATCCACTGCGAGTCGGTGCCGTGCTGCACCCAGCGCTTCCAAGTCTTGCCGCCGTCGACGGAACGGTGCATCGCGGCCCGGCGGTTGCCGATGGTGCCGGCGACGATGGTTTCGTCTTCGGCGTAGGAGGGTGAGATTTGCAGTTCGGCGACGGTCTCGCCGTCGAAGTTCTCTTCAAGCGCTCGGAAACTGCGGCCGGCGGTGGTGCTGATGAAGGCTTCGCCGAGTACGCCTCCGGCGACAACGGTCTCGTCGTCGGCGAAGTTGGGCGATACCGCCACGGAACGCACGTCGCGCTTGCCGAGCCCACGCGAGCAGCGCTTCCAGGAATCACCGCCGTCGGCGGTCTTGTAGAGCCCGTCGCCGGTGGCGGCGAAGGCGACGTCATCGTTGGCGAAGTCGGATGAGAAGGCGATCCGGTTTACCGGGACGGCTTCGGTGCCATCGGCGGCATCGGCCCAGCCGGCGCCGCCGTCGGAGCTGCGGAAGATGCCGCCAGCGGCTCCGCCGGCGAGCATCACGGGCTTGTTTTCGAAGTCAGGCGATAGGGCTAGGCAGAGCCAGTTCTGACTGGCCAGGTTGCGGCTGGAGTCGGTCCAAGTGTCGCCGCCGTCTTCGGAACGGCGGACGCCGTGCTCGAAGGTGCCGGCGAGCAGAACCGTCTTTTCCTTCGCGCCGGTGAAGGCGAGGAGGGATAGGACCGGGTAGGCGTCCTCGGGAGCGGAGACCAATTCCCAGCTCTGGCCGCCGTCGACGCTGCGGTGGATGCCACCCTCGCCGGTGCCGGCGAAGACGGTGTTGTCTTTGGCGAAGTCGGGCGAGACGGCGATGGCGTTGACGGATTGCTCTTCGAGCCCGGCGCCCGCGGTGAAGCTCTTGCCGCCGTCGTCGCTGACCCAGAGGCCGCTTATCTCGCTGCCGGCGAAGAGCCGCCCACCCTCGCTGAGACTGGCGGAACTGGCCAGGCACTGGAAGGTTTCTTCATGAAGCTCGGACTGGCCGATCTGGTCCCAGGTGCGGCCGCCATCGCTGGATCGGTACAGGCCACCGTCGGTGACGGAACAGAAGACGCGCTGGTCGGATTCAAAGTCGGGAGAGACCAGGATGGCCTGGTTGGATTCGCCACCGAGACCGCTGTTGGAGGCGTTCCAGGTGCGCCCGGCGTTAACGGTACGGAAGACACCTTCGTCGTCGGAGCCGATGAAGGCCGTGCGATCGGTCTGGTAGCCCGGTGAGAAGTCGATACAGGTGACGTCGGGGATGACCCCCCAGAAGTCGAGTCGGTTCCAGTTCTTACCACCATCGACGCTGCCGAAGGCGCCGACCTGGGCGGCGGCCGCGATAAGGGTGCGGTCGTTCTGAAAGTTGGGGGAGGAGGCGACGAACTGCACGTAAGGGCTGGCAAGCCCGGTGTTGCTGATGGCCCAACTGGCACCGTCATCTTCGGAGACGAAGACGCCGGCCATGGTGCCGGCCCAGACCCGTCGTTCGCCGTCGGGGCCGGGGGCCACGCTGAGCGCGGCGATGGTGCCGCCTTCGCGGCCGCCGACGCGCTCCCAGACGTTCTCGGCGATCTTGGATTTTGCCGGGGACTTCTTGGCCATGTGGATACTTCCTCGAATGTGGCGGTACAACGGGCTACGACGATGCGGAAAGGGCTGGTCTTGAGACAGATGTTCGCGGCCGGACAGCGTACGCGGCCGGGGTCAGGACACTAAAGGATGATGTCGGCGGGCGCAAACGCTTTCGGTGCGTCAGGGCAGATCCAGAACGGTACCCGGGAAGATGGCGTCGACATCGCTAATGCCGTTCAAGCGTTGCAGGACGTCGATGTCGAGGTCGAATCGATCGGCGATCCCCTGCAGGGTGTCGCCCTCGGCGACGATGTAGCTGTCGGGGCTGCCACCGGATCCGGGGACCTGCCGGCTGGGGTTCGGAATCTTGAGCACTTGGCCGACCTGGATCTGGTCCGGATCGTCGATGTCGTTGACCTCCATCAGCGCCTCGACCGGGACGCGGAAGCGGTCGGCGATCTGCCCCAGGATATCGCCGGCGACAACCGTGTACTCGGTGGGCTCGGTTCCGGAGGAGGGTTCGGGGGTGGTTTCGCGGTCCGGGTCGGCTAGGTCTTCGGGGAGCGCGGCGGCGCGGGGGGCGACCGGCCGGATAGTGGGCAGCGAAATGGCGCCGTTGTCGGTGGGGAAGCTGATGTCCGGGCCCCTCTCGGCGGCGTACTGTACGGCCGCCTCGCGAGCGCTATCGGTATACTTGGTCTCCTGCCAGTCGAGAATGCGCCAGGTGACGATGACCGCCGCCAACAGGATGACCACGCGGCCGATTTGAATCCAGCTGTGGTCGATGACCCGTACGGCGTCGTGGCCGGTGACCGGCGCCCAGGTGAGGCGGCCGGTTGATTCGACCGGGCTGACGCGCCCGGTGGGGCTTTCGGTCACGGAGTGGCGCCTTCACTGAACGCGATCATCAGGTCGTTCACGTTGGTCCCGGTCGGCCCGGTGATGACCAGGTCGCCGCTGGCTTTGAGAAAAGCATATGCGTCATTGTCTTCCAGCATCGCCGCCGCGTCCAATCCGACGGCCCGACCCCGGGCGAGCGTGCCACCGTCGACGAGCGCCCCGGCGGCGTCGGTGGGGCCGTCGGTGCCGTCGGTGCCGACGGCAAGGACGCCGACTCCGGCCACCCCCTGGATGTCGCCGGCGGCCGCCAGGGCGATCTCCTGGCAGCGCCCGCCGCGCCCGTTGCCGCGTACGGTAACCGTTGTCTCGCCGCCATGGATAGTCATCGCGGGCGAGGCGCCTGCGGCCAGATCGCGGGCGGTGGCGGCCAGCACGCCGGCGAACTCGCGGGCCTCGCCTTCGATCTGGAGTGACTCGGTTTGCACCTGGAAGCCTTCCTCCTCCGCCTGTCGCGCCGCCGCCGCCGCGGCGACCGGCAGGTCGGCGACGATGACGTGGCGCACGCGCGCGAACGCCGGGTCGCCGGGGCCGGGGGTGTCGGCGATGTCGCCACGGTTGCCGGCGCGCAGGCGCTCGACGACGGCAGCGGGGGTGCTATCGAGCAGGTCAAACCTGACGAGCACCGCCAGGGCGTCGGCAAAGCTCGATGGGTCGGGTGCGAAGGGGCCGGAGGCGATGACGTCCAGCGGATTGCCGAGCACGTCGGAGACGGCCAGCACGAGGACGGTGGCGGGGACGGCGGCCGCCGCCAGGTGGCCGCCATGCACCAGCGAGAGGTGCTTGCGGACGGCGTTTAGCTGGTTGATGGTGGCGCCGGCGCGCAGGAGGAGGTTGGTGGTCTGGCCCAGCTCGACGAGGCTGATCCCGATTGCCGGGGCCGGCAGCAGCGCTGAGCCGCCGCCGGAGAGGACGGCGATGACCAGGTCGCGCGCGCCGGCCGCCGCGAGGGTCGAATGGATACGGGCCGCGACCCGCGCCCCACGCTCGTCGGGCACCGGATGAGCGGCTTCGACGACCTCGACCCGGCGGGTCGGCTCACGATGGCCGTCTTTGACGACGACGAAGCCGCCGGTGATGCGTTCGTCGAGCGCGGCTTCGACCGCGGCGGCCATGCGGGCGGAGGCTTTACCGGCGCCAACGACGGTGATGTTGTCGAAATCGGCCGGGTCGTAGCGCTCCTCGCCGGCCAGCAGGGTGTCGCCGTCGGTCCGCAGCAGGCGTTGAATCGCCGAGGCCGGGTCGGCGGCGGCGATAGCGGCGTCGATGACCCGGCGGAGACGGTCGCGAGTGGACGGGCGGATTGAATTCGGCGCCACCGCGCTACAGACGGCCGGTGCAGGCGGGTTCGATCAGGGCGGCGTGAATCTCGGCGGCGAAGGCGACCTCGGAGTCGTCCTGGGGCGCGTAGCCGATGACCTTGCGCGCATTCTGCAGCGACCAGAACGCGCGGGCATTGTCGGAGATGCCGTAGAAGGCCTGGAAGGGGATGCCGTGCTCATTGCGGATGTCGTCGGTCTCCAGCGACTTGAGGCAGAGCTGACCCAGGTCACGGGGGCTGATGTAGGCGCCCAGGTCGCGCTTGTAGCCGACGCGGTCGTCGGGGGCGAAGTCGGCCCAGCGGATCGGCCGGGGCGCCCCGATGCGCAACTGGACGTTCTCCACTGCCGACCCCTGCGAGCCGGTGGCGTAGAGGAAGCCCATCAACTCGTAGGCGGCCTTGGCCCAGCCGTACCAGTTGTCGGAGAGTCGCGGCGCCTCGGGGCCGAGCATCTCGACTTCGCGGGTGCGGATTTGATGCTCGTACCAGTCGGCGGCGTGGTTGGAGCTGGCGACGACGACGCGCCCGATCCCTTCTTCCATGGCGAGCTGGTAGGCGTGCTGGGCCATGTCCAGATTCACCCGCTCCTGCTCGTAACCACGGCTCTTGAATCCGCCGGACGGCCCCTTGTTGTAGGCCAGATGGACCACGCCGTCGGCGCCGTGGAAGTGCTCCCGGTAGGAGTCGAGATCGGGATCGTCTAGCCGGACGATGTTGATGCCCGGCACGACGTTGCCGTCGCGGTCGCGGTCCTGCACGTCGAGGAGGCGAAGTTCGTAGCGCTCGGCGAGGCCCGGGACCAGCCCAGCTGGGCGGCGATGTAGCCGGCGGCGCCGGTGACGACGACGGTGACCATCTTCATTGCGCGCCGCCTAGAGGTAGATCGGGTTGGACCAGGCGACCTTGCCGTCGGGCGCGACGCATTCCAGACGCACCCATTTCTCACCGCCGCGCAGGTCGATTGCCCATTCGGTCTGCGGGTCGCCTTCGGCATGCAGGACCTGGCCGGTGCCGCGCCAAGACATGAAACGTACTTCGGTGGCCGGCGAAGTGCGAGCGATGACGCGCTGGTCTTCGATCTGGAAATCGTGGATTTCAGGGGCCTGGGTGCCGTAGAAGGCCCCGGTCATGATGGCTTCGCAGATGGCGGCGGAGGTCCGCTCTTCGACGCGCACGTGCAGCCAGCCTTTGCCGGCGTCGTCGCCGCGCCAGTGGGTGTCGTCGGAGGCGATGAGGCCGAAGCGGTTGCCCAGCGCCAGCAGCCCGTCAACCGTCTGGCCGGCGTAGCCTTTGCCGTTCAGCAGCTGGCAGGTGGCGTTGAAGATTTCCAAGCAGTCGAGTTCGCGGATCGATTCCAGCCACGGCACCTCGAATCCGAGCCAGTGGGGATGGGCCAGGATGGTAACCGCGCCGTCTTCTTTGACGTTGTTGATGGCCTCCTGCAACGAGCGCCCCGGCGGGAGCGCCTGCAGGTCTTTGAGACCCAGGGCGACGACGTGGTACTCGCAGTCGCTGGCTTCATCCCAGCCGTTCACTTCCATGCCGGGGACGCCGATCATGCCGGCGCGCTCGATCTCGGCGTGGCTGGTGAGGATGCGGTGGTCGGTGATCGACAGGAAGTCGTAGCCGTGCCCGGCGTACCAGTCGGCCACGGCGCCGGGGGACAATTCGCCGTCGGAGAGGTTGGTGTGGCAGTGGGTGTTGCCTTTCAGCCACTCCCCGGGCAGACCAAACGGATTCACCGCCACCATTGGTTCTCCAATCCTAAACGATCGCCGGCGCTGGCGCGATCGTCCAACCAAACTCTGCTCAAGTTAGCGGACCAGGATGGCGGGGCGGTCGATGCCGCGTACGGTGGCCAGCACC
>CAZVZW010000103.1:0-6537 GCA_964631365.1 uncultured Chloroflexota bacterium
GAGCCGCCCCGGGGCGCCGAGCGCGGGGGCGCGGTATGGTGAAGCGCGCTCTACCGACAGGGGCGCTACCCGCCAACGGGGAAAGTCGGCGAGCGATCTGACGAATCTCATCCGGCGCTATCCGCTGATCGCCTACTTCGTCTTGACCTATGCCTTCACGTGGGGTCTCTTCATACCGCTACAGCCAGTGCACCAGGCCGGAAACGAGTGGGCGGCGCTGCTGCTGAGCCTGGGAATTTTCGGACCGGCGCTGGTGGCCATCGCGCTTTCGAAGCTGTTGCGGCCGCGTCCGCGCTGGGGCAGCCGCCGGGCCGCGGTCGTTACGTTCCTGGTCGCCTGGCCGATCGCCATCGCGGCTCTGCTGCTCCAGGACTGGTTCGGCGAAGACCTGGACCTGACTTCGGGGCTCGTTGTTGGGCGGCTTCTGGTGGCGCTGTTGCCGGCCTTTGTGCGTTCACAGGTCTTCTCGACCGTGCCGGGCGTCCGTGGCCTGCTGTCTACCTACTTCAAGCCACCCGGCGCATCGGGCTACTATGTGCTGGCGCTGCTGCTGATCCCGGCCATCTGAGCCGGCGGGCTGCTGCTCACTCGGGTGCTGAGCATGGAGATGCCGAACGCCCGTTATTCGACCCTTCAACGCCGAGCTGCTAGGGCTGATCGTGCTGTTGTTCCTGTCGAACTTCGTGCACGGCGGGCTCTCCGAGGAGCCCGGCTGGCGCGGCTTCGATCTGCCGCGGATCCAGGCCCGCTTCAGCCCGCCGGTATCCAGTCTGTTCCTCGGGGTCATCTGGGGCCCCGACGCGGTTCAGCGGGATCGAGGCCAAGAGCGTCGAGAACACCATGGCGGAGTGGGTGCTGATGGTTGTTCTTACCGTGATCCTCACCTGGCTATACAACCGCACGAAGGGCAGCGTGCTGGTCGGAACGTTGCTGCACGCCTGGATGAACGCCACCGCCCGCTTTCTCCCGGCGACGTTACTGACGCTAGCGCTCCTGCTGGCCGTCTTGATCCTTGTCATCGTTCGCGATCGCATGCGGCGATCACAGACCGCTTCTTTCTGACTGATTGCCGTAAGTGGCTTGTCTGCCACGTTCCCGGGCCGGAATCGCGAATCCGCCGGGCGGGTATCGTGTACTTACCTCTACCGAGCCGGCCGCAAGCCGCCCGCGCCACCACCGGGACCAATGACCGCCACCACTTCGAATCGCTACAAATGGCAGGTCGCCGCGGTCATCGCCGGCAGCATGATGTTCGCCGGGATCGACGTCGGCGGGGCGCTGGTGGCGTTGCCGACCATCGCCGCCGATTTCGACGCCGATCTGCCCGCCGTGCAGTGGGTAGCGCTGATGCGCCTGCTAGGTCTGAGCGCCCTGCTGCTGCCGGCCGGGCGGGTGGCCGACCTGGTCGGGCGCAAGAAGGTGGCGCTGACCGGGATCGTCGTCCTGGGCGCCGGCGGGGTGCTAGCGGCACTGGCGCCGACGCTGCCGTTGCTGATCGCCGCCCGCGGATTGCAGAGCCTCGCCGAGGCCGCCCTGCAGGCATCCGGGCCGGCCATCCTGATCGCCGCCTTCCCCGCCAACCAGCGCGGCACCGCCATGGGCATCAACACCACCAGCATCTCCATCGGCGCGGTGGCCGGTTTGGTGATCGGTGGGATCGTCGCCGAGACGCTGGGCTGGCGCTACGTGTTCGTGATCCCGTCGCCGGTGATGCTGATCGCGGCGGTGGCCGGATTCCGCTACCTGCGCGAGAGGCCGGTCGTCGCGCGCGCCCGCATGGATCTGGCCGGAGCGTCACTGCTGGTTCTCTGGATGGTGCCGCTGTTCTTCTTCATGACCCGGGGGCGGGTGCTGGGCTGGCTGGCACCGGAAATTCTGGGCGCGCTGGCAGTGGTGCTGGTCGCGGCGAGCGTCTTCACCTACGTCCAGCGCCGCCGGCCGCACGCGCTGGTCAGCCCGGCGCTGCTGCGCAATCGGGTCCTGATGTTGACCAACGGCGTCGCTGCACTGGATTTCGTGGGTATGGGCGGATTCCTGCTGCTGGGTCCGTTCCTGCTGCAGCTACACATGGAGCTCGACCCATCGGCGTCCGGTCTGCTGATCGCCGCGGTGCCGGTGGGCATCTTCCTGACCGCCCCGCTGGGCGGGTTGCTGACCGATCGCATCGGCCATCGCATGGTTCGCACGGCCGGGTTGATCGTGGAAGGCGGGGCGTTCCTGGCGATCAGCCTGCTGGCCACCGACCCGCAGCCCTGGAGCATGGTGGCAGCCTTCGCCGGGCTGGGATTCGGTCACGCGCTGTTCCAGCCGGCAAACGCGACCACGATGCTGGGTTCGGTCACCACGGAGCAGACCGGGCTGGCCGCCGGGTTTATGGCGCTGTCGCGCACCTTCGGACAGGCACTGGGTCAGGCGATCCTGGGCACGCTCTTCGCGGCGATCATCATGGCTGGAGGCGCGCCGAGCGCCCTGGAGGCCGGGGGCGAAGTGCTGGCTGGCGGCTTTCGGATCGCCTTTGCCGGCGCGGCCGCGGCGCTGTTCCTGGGGGCAATCTTCTCCCGGCTGATACCGGCCCGCTTCGCGCCGCCGCCGGACAGCACCCCACCCCTCCGGCTCCACCGGGATGATTTCAACCTGGGTTGGCCCGCCGGGCCGGACCGGGTAGATACCGGCGGAAGGCTGAGCCGGACTACCCGGCCAATCGAGACGCGAAACGAAACTCCTGAAGAGGACTAGACCGGCGACGCCGAAACCCTGAGCAGCAGAAGCGCTTTCTCGCTAACGCTCCGAATTCGATGCCGCCCGTCCGGTCCGATGACCAGAATCGCGCCGGCACCGGCCACCTCAACCCGGCCATCGCCAAGATCAAATTCCGCCCGCCCGGCGTGGACGGCCACGATGTCGTCGCCCGACTGGGAACGCGCCGCAAGCGAGTCGCCCGCCACCACGCGCTCGAAGGCGATCCCCAGCAGCGGGACATCGACCACGGTCTCGCCCCAGGAGCCTTCGCCGAGTCGATCGCGCAGCGTAGCCGGGGCCAGCAGCGTCGGGCCGCCCAGCGGGGCCGTGTCCTCCTAGGCTGGCTCGGGAAGGTCGTAGACGTGCAGCTTGTAATTGGGCGCGACCTCGGGGGTCGGGTTTGAGGCTACGGCGCAGCTGGCAGAGGCAGGCTACACGCGGGTGACCATCACCGGCCGCAGCCTGGAACGGGCCGAGCAGGCCCGGGCCGATCTGGAAGCGCGGACCGGCCGCGATGTCTTCGCCACGCTGGCGCTAGAACTGGACAGCCCGGAGAGTGTGTGGGCGGCAGGCGTGGAGCTAGTGCGGCGCGGGGATCAGATCGACTTCCTACTGCTGAACGCCGGGGTGCTGTCAGGCGGCGAGCTGATTCGGACCGAAGAGGGCATAGAGGGGACCGTCGCGCCGATGATCGGCCACCACCGGCTAACGATGCGCCTGCTCGAAGCCGGCCCCCTGAGCGAAGACACCCGCATCGTTACCTCCGGCTCTGAGGCCGCCCGCGGCGACGTGCCGATAATGAACTCGATCGAGCCGCCGAAGCTGGCCGCCGAGCACTTCGCCAACGACCCGATCGCCGCCGTCGCGATCCAGCGCTTCGATCCACCCCTCCAATACTCCCCGACCACCGCCTACTCGATGGCCAAGGTCTTGGTGGCCTACTGGACCGCCACGCTGGCGCGCCGCCTGCCGGCCGAGATGACCGTGAACGCCGTCTCGCCGGGCAACGCCCTGACCACCAGCGCCCCGCGCAACGCCGGATTCATGATGCGCCGGATCATGCTGCCGCTGATGAAGATCCTGCCGGGGATGTCGGACACCGTCACAGTGGCGACGAAGCGCTACCTGGACGCCGCCCAGTTCGCAGACGATCAGAGCGGTGACTTCTACGCCTCGCCGCCGAAGAAGATGATCAGCTGGATGGAGAAGGTGGTGGTCCCGCACGTGCTGGACGAGGCCGGCTAGGAGGCCGCCTGGGAGACGATAGACCTGGTCGCGTCGGCTAACATCGAGGCGGTGAAACCGGCCGGCGCCTTGTAGGGGAGGGCCTGTAAGCGCGATTGCCGACAGCGGGACGGAAGCGGTTTGGCGCGGGTTCAGCGACGGCCTACGCGGCTACATCCGCCGACGGGTGGCGCCCCCGGCGGACGCGGAAGAGATCCTCCAGAATGTGTTCTTGCGTATTCACGCCAACTTGGAGCGCCTGCCGGACGAGCAGCGCATCGCCGGCTGGATCTACCGCATCACTTCCAGGGCGATCACCGATTTCTACCGCGCGCGGGCCAAATCCAGGGCCAGGGTGCAGGAAATGAACCCCGCGTCCCGCGTGGAGGCCGACTCGCCACCACCGGCCGCCGCCGGGGTCGAGCAGCGTCGCGATCGCTCCATCGGGCAGTGCGTGGGCGCCATGGTCGATCAACTTCCGGAAGAGCATCGCGCGGCGGTGCAACTGACCGAGCTGGACGGCCTGACCCCAAAGGACGCCGCCGAGCAGGCCGGTGTCTCGGTGCCGGACATGGAGTCGCGCGTGCAGCGCGGCCGCGCCCGGCTAAAGGACGCATTGCTGGACTGCTGCGCGGTGGAACTGGACCGGTGCCAGACGGTAATCGCACTGGAAGCTGGTGACGACTGTCGGTAGCCCCGTCACCGATGGTTTTCTGTCTGAAGGATCGCCGCCAGGGGCCATGCGGTGGCAGTCTAAGGTACAGAGGCAGTCCCCCCCCGGGCGCGGGGCCCTACCGAAAGGTCGAAATCCGATGAAGGACGGCATCACGGTGGCGGTGGTTGGAATGCGCTTCGGAGCCGAGTTCGTGCCGATTTTCTTGCATCACCCCGACGTCACCCGGGTGGTGATCTGCGATGCGGATCCGAAGGCACTGGCGGCGGCCGGAGGGCGGTTCGGGGTGGAGGATCGGCGGGAGCGCCTGGACGCTGTGCTGGACGACCCGGCGATCGACGCGGTGCCACCTGGTGACGGCGATCCCGGACCATGCGAAGCAGTCGCGAGAGACGCTACGGGCCGGGAAGCACTGCGCCTGCGCGGTGCCGATGGCCACGAGCCTGGCGGATATCGAGGCCGTGATCGCCGCCCAACGCGAGTCGGGCCGCGTCTACATGATGATGGAGACGGCGGTGCGCACGCGGGAGTTCCTGTGGGTGCGCGGGCAGCTTGAATCCGGCGCGCTGGGGCGGATTCAGTTCCTGCGCGGGGCGCACTACCAGGACATGGAGAACTGGCCGGACTACTGGCTCGGATTGCCGCCGATGCACTACGCCACCCACGCGATTTCGCCGCTGTTGGCGCTGGCCGGGACCCGGGCACGCCGAGTGCACTGCTTCGGGTCGGGGACGATGCGGGCCGAGCTGCAAGAGCGCTACGGCAACCCTTTCCCGGTGGAGACGGCGATCTTCCAGCTTGAAGGGATGGACGTGGCGGCGGAGGTGACGCGGTCGCTGTTCCACACCGCCCGGGCCTACTCGGAAAGCTTCAACGTTTACGGTGAGCAGGCGACGTTCGAGTGGCAGCAAATCGAGGCCGAAGCGCCGGTGCTGTTTCGAATGGCCGAGCAGAACGCGTCGCGGGTGACCGAGGTTTCGGCGGAGCGGGTGGAGATACCTGACCGGGCCGATTTGCTGCTGCCGGAGATCGCCCGATTCACCCGGCAGACGGTGTATGACGAGGCCAACCCGGACCGCTCGTTCCTACAGGGCGGCAGCCACGGCGGGTCGCATCCGCACCTGGTGCACGAGTTCGTGCAGGCGGTCGTGGAGGAGCGCCCGCCCGCGCTGGACGCGATTGCCGCGGCCGATTGGGCGGCGGCCGGCATCTGCGCCCACGAGTCGGCGCTGCGGGGCGGGGAAGCCGTCGAAATCCCCAACTTCCACTAGCCATCCACGGCGGTCATCGACCGCTCGCCTTCTGACTGATTCCCGTAGGGCGTTGGACGATGATCCCGTTCGCGGGATACTCGCCGGGGGTCGATTCGTACGTACAAAGGTGACGGTACCCGGTGGAGTTCTGGCTCGTACGGCTAGCCGCGATCGGTGGGGCCGTCGCGCGCGGGCAGACCGTCGACCTGATGTGGCTGAACAAGGGGCCGCACAAGTTCGGGGTCTCTTCATTCCTTCCCGATGCGGCGATCGCGGATCGCTGCCGGGTCGGCGGCTACGACGCGGTTCTGCTGTTTCACAATCACCCCAATTCGCGGCCGCAGTACCTGGACATGAGCCAGCCGAGCCCGCGAGACATCGAGACCGCCGACCTGCTCGGGTCCTATCTGGATCAACGCGACGTGGCACTGGCGGAGTTTGTCTGCGAGCGCGGGGTGCCCTATTGCTATTTCCGGTCGGCTCCCGACGCCCTCTATCCGCTGCTCCACTATAGAAGAAGAGGTCAACGCCAGGAACGAACGGTCACGAGTCTGTAATCTCTGGTTGCACGTCGAACGGATCTTCAGCGGGTTGGCCTGACCGCTCAGGTGGCGGACGGGAATCCGCGAAGGGAGACCGCGTCGGCAG
>CAZVZW010000104.1:0-6471 GCA_964631365.1 uncultured Chloroflexota bacterium
GCCGGCCAGGTTGATGGCGGTCTGCCCGCCGAACTGCACGACCGCCGGCGGCGCGTGCAGACCGGTCTCGTTTTCGAGAATGTCGGCGACGCTCTCTTCGTCCAGGGCCTCGAAGTAGAGCCGGTCGGAGGTGTCGAAGTCAGTGCTGACCGTCTCCGGATTGCTGTTGATCATGATGCTCTTGCGCCCGCCCTCCTGCAGCGCCCACGCGGAGTGGACCGAGCAGTAGTCGAACTCGATGCCTTGGCCGATTCGGATCGGGCCGGAGCCGACCACCACCGCGGCCGGATCGTCGAAAGGCGCGGCTTCGTTCTCCATCTCGTAGGTGCTGTAGTAATACGGCGTGTAGGCGGCAAACTCGGCGGCGCAGGTGTCGACCATCTTGTAGACAGGGCGGATGCCCCAGGTGGCACGCAGGTCACGCACCCGCCCGGGCAGGACGTCGGCGCGGCTGCCGATCATCTCGTCGGAGAAGCCCAGCCGCTTGGCCTCCCAGAGCAGACTCGGGTCGAGGGGCTTCTCGAGGAGGCGGATCTCCATCCGGTAGATGTTGTTGAGCTTCTCCAGGAAGAAGATGTCGATGGCGGTGCGGCGGGCGAGTTCGGCGGTGGTGATGCCGCGCCGCAGGGCCGCCATCAGCGCCCAGAGGCGCTGGTCATTGGGGAAGTCGATGAGCGGGGCGAGTTCAGCGGGGCTTACCCAGGCCGGGTGTTCCCAGAGCAGCGTGCGCCCCCCGAATTCAAGTCCGCGGACGGCCTTGTTGAGGGCGGCCTCCATGGTGCGTTCGATGGCCATGACTTCGCCGGTGGCCTTCATCTGCGTGCCCAGGGTGCGGTTGCCGCTGGCGAATTTGTCGAACGGCCAGCGCGGGATCTTGACGACTACGTAGTCGAGCGCCGGCTCGAAGGCGGCGGTGGTCTCGCGGGTGATCGGGTTGGCGATCTCGCCTAGGGTGCGGCCGATGGCGATCCGCGCGGCTATCCGGGCAATTGGATACCCGGTGGCCTTCGACGCCAGCGCCGAAGAACGACTTACCCGAGGGTTGACCTCGATGACCCGGTATTCAAATGAGTTCGGATCGAGCGCGTACTGCACGTTGCAGCCGCCTTCGATGCCCAGCGCGCGGATGATCTTGAGCGCCGCGCTGCGGAGCATCTGATACTCCTTGTCGCTCAGGGTCTGGCTGGGGGCGACGACGATTGAGTCGCCGGTGTGGACGCCCATCGGGTCGATGTTCTCCATGTTGCAGACCGTGATGCAGTTGTCGGCGGCGTCGCGCATCACCTCGTATTCGACTTCTTTCCAGCCCTGCAAATACTCCTCGACTAGGATCTGGCTGATGGGGCTGAAGCGGAGCCCGCTGGCGACCACGGCTTCGAATTCGTCTTCGGTGCGGGCGATTCCGCCGCCGGTGCCGCCCAGGGTGTAGGCGGGGCGGATGATGAGCGGGAAGCCCAGGCGTCCGGCGATCTCCCAGGCCTCGGGCAGGGAGTTGGCGCTGGCGCTGCCCGGGATCGGCTCGCTGATTTCCTCCATCAGGTTCTTGAAGAGCTCGCGGTCTTCGGCCTTCTGGATGGCTTCGATGGACGTGCCCAGCATGCGGACGTTGTATTTCTCGAGCACGCCGGCGTCGTTGAGATCCTTGGCTAGGTTCAGTCCGGTCTGGCCGCCCAGGGTGGGCAGGAGACCGTCGGGGCGCTCGCGGGCGATGATGCGCTCGACGACCGGCACGGTGAGCGGCTCGATGTAGACGATGTCGGCGATGTCCTCGTCCGTCATGATCGTCGCCGGGTTCGAGTTGACTAGGATCGAGGTGACGCCCTCTTCACGCATCGCCTTGCACGCTTGCGTGCCGGCGTAGTCGAATTCGGCAGCCTGGCCGATGACGATCGGGCCGGAGCCCAAGATGAGGACCTTCTTGAGGTCGGTGGGGGGACCCGATTCGGTTGGCAAAGTCATGCGGCGCCTTCGACCAGGTCGAGGAAGCGCTCGAACAGGTACTGGTTGTCCTGCGGGCCGGGCGAGGCTTCTGGGTGGTACTGGACGGTCATGATCGGCAGCTCCTGGTGAGCGATGCCTTCGACCGAGCCGTCGTTCATGTTTACGTGGCTGACTTCGAATCCGCTGGCCGCCGGGATGGAGTCGGCGTCCACCTGGAAGCCGTGGTTCTGCGAGGTGATGTGGACGCGGCCGGTGGCCAGGTCCTTGACCGGATGGTTGGCGCCGCGATGACCGAACTTGAGGCGGCTGGTGGTGGCGCCGATGGCCAGCGAAAGCAACTGGTGGCCTAGGCAGATGCCGGCGATCGGGTAGCGGCCCACCAGGGAGCGAATAGTGTCGATGGCCAGTATGGCCTGCTCCGGGTCGCCGGGGCCGTTGACCAGCATCACGCCGTTAGGATTCAGGGCGTCGATGTCGGCCGGCGAAGTGCCGTAGGGCAGCACGGTGACCCGGCAGCCGCGGATCGAGAGCGAGCGCAGGATATTTTGCTTGACGCCGCAGTCGAGCAAGGCGATCCGCGGGTGGGATTCGCGGACCGGCGGGGCGACCCAGGGCGCCCAGGGCTCGACGTTGTGGAGGTAGTGGTCGGGGGTGGTGACATCTTCCACTAGGCGCTGGTCGGAGAGCGGCAGGACGTTGAGGGCGCGGTCGGTGAGCGCCGGCAAAAGCCGGTCGAGACCGGTGACCTGGCCGTGGAGCCACTCGAACGGGCCGGCGTCCGGCAACTCGTCCGGCCGGACCCGGGTGAGCACCGCCCGGCGGACGCCGCCGCTGCGCAAGATGCGGACCAGCTGGCGGGTGTCGATGCCCTGGATGCCGGGGATGTCGTTGGCGGCCAGGAAATCGTCGAGGGCGCGCTGCTGGCGCCAGTTGTTGCGGTTGGGGGAGAGTTCGCGGACGACCAGGGCTGCGATCCAGGCGCGGCGCGATTCGACATCGATCGGGTTGGCGCCGTAGTTGTTGATCAGCGGGTAGGTCAGGGTGACGATCTGACCCCGATAGGAGGCGTCGGTGGCGATCTCCTGGTAGCCGGTCATGCTGGTGTTGAACACTAGCTCGCCGGCGGAGTCGTGGGAAGGGCCGAATCCGTAACCGAAGAAATGTTCGCCGCTCTCCAGCGAGAGGATGGCCCGGTTCTCAGGCGCCAACGCTACCGCCCGTTTCCGCCGCGGAGGCGGCGAGGTCGAAGACCGTCGCGCCGGCGAAGATTGTGCGCAGCACCCGGCCCTTCATCGGCAGGCCGTGATACGGAGTGTTGTGCCCCTTCGAGAGGAACTGCTTGCGGTCGACCACCCACTCATGGTCGGGGTCGAAGATGACGATGTCGGCCGGCGCGCCCGGTCGCAGCGTGCCGTGCGGCAGGTTGTAGACGCGGGCCGGGGCGACCGTCATCCGATCGATCAAGGTCGGCAGGTCGAGGACGCCCGTGTGGACCAGTCCGAGCATCGTGGCGAAGGCGGTCTCGAAGCAGGAGAAGCCGCTGTCGGCGCGAGCAAACTCCACCTCTTTTTCGTGGCGGGCGTGGGGGGCGTGGTCGGTGCCGACACAGTCGATGAGGCCGCTCGCCAGCGCCGCGCGCAGGAGATCCAGGTCGGCCGGCTCGCGCAGCGGCGGGTTGACCTTGGTGTTGGCGTCGTAGGGGTTTAGGCGGGCCGCAGCGGGCTCCTCGCGGCCGCCGACGATGGCGTCGGTGAGGGTGAGGTGGTGGGGGGTGACCTCGGCGGTGACGGAAGCGCCACGCTCTTTGGCGTGCTGGATCAACTCGACCGAGCTGCCGGAACTCAGGTGCAGCGCGTGATAACGGCCGCCGGTCAGTTCGGATAGCAGGACATCCCGGGAAATCATGATCTCTTCGGCCTGGCGCGGGGCGGCCGGGAGACCGAGGCGGGTCGAGGTGAGTCCCTCGTGCATGGTCGCCCCGGCGATCAGCGACGGGTCTTCGGCATGGTTGGCGATTGGGCGGTCGAACCGGGTGGCGTATTCGAGGGCGGTGCGCATGGTGTCGGCGTTGGGCAGCGGTATGCCGTCGTCGGAAAAGCCAATGACCCCGGCGTCGACCAGTTCGCCCATCTGCACCAGTTGCCGCCCCTGCATCCCGAGAGTGACGCTGGCCAGGGGTAGCACCCGCACCACCGCCTCGCGCTCGACGAACTCAAGGATCGTTTCGATGATGGAGCGGTCGTCGGCGACCGGGCGGGTGTTGGCCATGCTGCAAATCGTCGTGAATCCGCCGGCAGCGGCGGCGAGGCTGCCCGTGCCGATTGTCTCTTTGTACTCAAACCCCGGCTGGCGCAGATGGCAGTGGGGATCGACCAGCCCCGGGGCGACCACCTGGCCGCCGGCGTCGATGGTTTCGGCGCCGTCGGGCGCACCGAGGTTCGAATCGACGGCTTCGATGCGACCGGCCCGGACCAGCACGTCGGCGATTTCGTCGCGATTGGCGGCCGGGTCGATGACGCGCGCGCCGTGGATCAACAGGTCTCTAGCGGCCATTGGCGGCCTCTGCGGAGCCCCCGGCCAGCAGGTAGATGCCGGCCATGCGGATCGCGACGCCGTTGGTGACCTGCTCCTCGATGACCGAGGCGTCGCCGTAGGCGATGGCGGCCGATATTTCCACACCCTGGTTCATCGGACCCGGGTGCATGACCAGGGCGTCGGGATGGGCGCGGGCGAGCCGCGCTTCACTGATCGAGTACAGACGGGAGTACTCGCGCAGATCGGGCAGGTGGATGCCGTCCATGCGCTCCTGCTGGATGCGCAGGGCCATGATGACGTCGGCGCCTTCGACTGCGATGTCGAGGTCGGGCTCGATGGTGACCAGCCTGTCGGTGCCGGGGAATTGGGTGATCTCGTTCGGCAGGAGTTGCGGCGGGCCGCACAGGACGATGTGGGCGCCCATGCGGGCGAATCCCCAGATGTTTGAGCGGGCGACCCGGCTGTGCAGGATGTCGCCGACGATGACCAGCTTTAGCCCTTCGAGCCGGCCGAGCCGGTTGCGCACCGTGTACAGATCCAGGAGCGCCTGGCTGGGGTGGGCGTGCCAGCCGTCGCCGGCGTTGATGACCGGGCAGTCGACGGTGGCCGCGGCCAGGTAGGGCGCGCCGGCGTCACGATGGCGAATGACGACTAAGTCGGCGCCCAGCGCTTGGACCGTCCGTAAGGTGTCGACCAGCGACTCGCCCTTTTCGATGCTGCTGCCGGAGGCAGTCACGTTGACCACGTGGGCCCCGAGGCTGCGGGCGGCCAGTTCGAACGATACCCGGGTGCGGGTGCTGGCCTCGTAGAAGAGATTGGCGATGGTGGTGCCGCGCAGGGTGGGGACGCGCGGTATCTGACGGCTGAGGATCTCGGCCATCGTGACGCCGGTGTCGAGAATCAGGCCGATGTCGTCGCGGCCGAACTCGTCCAGGTCCAGGAGATTGCGCTGGGAAAGGGGCATGCGGTCAATCCTCCCGGTAGGGCCGGTCGAGGGTGGCGACGGCGACGCCGTCGGCGCCGTCGATTTCCTGGACCCGTAGCTCGACGTCTTCATTGCGGGCGGTGGGGAGGTTCTTGCCGACGTAGTCGGCGCGGATGGGCAGTTCGCGGTGGCCGCGGTCGATCATCACACCGAGTTGGATCGTGCGCGGGCGGCCGAAGTCAATCAGCGCGTCCAGCGCCGCGCGGGCCGTGCGGCCGGTGAAGAGGACGTCGTCGAAGAGGACCACGTTCTTCGCTTCGATCGGGAACGGAATGTCGGTCGGCGCGACGGCCGGGGGAAGGGCCTGGAGGCCGAGGTCGTCGCGGTAGAGAGTGATGTCGAGTTCGCCCACCGGCGGGGCGGCGGCTTCAAATTCGCCGATTATGGCGGCCACGCGCCTGGCCAGCGGGACGCCGCGGGTGTGCATACCGACGAGGACCAGGTCGGCGGCGCCGGAGTTCTGCTCGACGATTTCGTGGGCGATGCGGGTTAGCGCGCGGCGCATATCGTCAGCGTCCATGATCTGTCGCCGGTTCAATCGAATATCGTTTCGGGGCAAAAAAAAAGCCACCCCCGGGGGGTGGGAGGGCAGTCGGTATTCGGTTGCGTAGCGCGGCTCCAGATTCCCGTCCTTTCCGCCTCACCGGGTCGGATTAAAGGCCGAGACGGATTATAACCGGCAAACGCCTCGCGGCGAAAGTCCGGAGGGCAGCGATGGGTTTGTGATGGTGCCGGCGGCGTTGTTGATAACGGGTTTAGGTCCGGGAGATCAGGCTGGATTCTAGAGATCAAGTCAGTCAGCGCCGCGGGCGGCGGTCTGCAAGAGACCGCCGGTAGGGGCGGAGAGGGAGGACGCCGATGTGGTCCTTCAAGGAGAAAGATATTGAAGAGCCGAAGATCGTCGAAAACCGGGCGGTGGCGGCCACGGAGTGTGAGCACCCGATCCAGGCGCGGGCGAGTCAGTATTCCGAGGTGGATGGGAAGCGCATGGTAACCCGGATGCATTGCGA
>CAZVZW010000105.1:0-6443 GCA_964631365.1 uncultured Chloroflexota bacterium
AGGTGCAAGGCGATCAGGGACGGGAGCGCGATTGAACTCGACCGTCGTAACGTACCGCCTCTCCAGCCACCGGGCCCGCTCGTGGTAGCCGCCCGCCGCCGTGTCCTACTGGCCACCCCCGCCGCCCTCATCTTCGCCGCCCTCACCGCCTCCCCAGCCTTCGCCCACGGCTTTGGCGAACGCTACGACCTGCCGGTCCCGCTGTGGCTCTACATCAGCGGCGCCGGGGCGGCGGTGGCTCTCTCATTTGTCGTCATCGGCTTCTTCCTGCGGCGCACGAGCCGCACCCATACCTACCCCAGGCTCAATTTGCTGCACCATCCGTTCGGCCGCGCGCTCGTCCATCCGGCCCTCACAGTGCCAATCCAGATCCTGGCAGTCGCATTCTTCCTGCTCGTCATCGTCACCGGGCTCGCCGGCAATCCGGCCCCCGGCCTCAACCTGGCGCCCACCGCCGTTTGGATCATCTGGTGGGTCGGGATGGCCTACTTATCCGCGCTGATCGGCGACGTATGGCTGCTCATCAACCCCTGGCGAATCCTGTTCAATTGGGCCGCCTCACTCTACCGGGCCATTAATCCCGAGGGCCGCCTCACGCTCGACCTGCCGTACCCGCCCGGGCTCGGCCACTGGCCGGGATTCTTCTTATTCTTGGCGTTCGCTTGGGTCGAGATCGTGTTCCCCGGCTCTGCCCTTCCGGCCAACATCGCCTACTTCGCCATCATCTACTCGCTGGTCACCTGGACCGGCATGGTCCTCTTTGGACCGGAAACTTGGCTCCGCCACGGCGAGGCCTTCAGCATTGCCTTCGGGTTCCTGGCGCGGTTCGCCCCTACCGAGATCCGGGTCACCGATACGGCGGTTTGCGGCGACTGTGAACTCGACTGCCGTGATCACGACGGCCACTGCATCGACTGTATCGACTGCTTCCGCCACGCGACCCCGGAAAGCCGCGGACTGAATCTCCGACCCTTCGCCGTCGGCCTACTGCGCCACGAGACAGTCTCCACCTCGGCGCTGGCCTTCGTGATTCTCTTCCTTTCCACGGTCACCTTCGATGGCTTCACCGCCACCCCTACCTGGGGCGAGATACGGGCCCTGCTGGCCGACATCCTGCCCACCCACCAGGGGGTCGCCACGCTCGGCATTGTGGTCTTCCCGGTCGCCTTCATCGCCATCTTCCGGTTCGTAGCCTGGCTGATGGGCCGCACCGCCGGCACCCCCGACCCGGCCACCCAACTTGCTCGAGTCTTCGTCTACTCGTTAATCCCGATTGCGTTGGCCTACCACCTGGCCCATTTCCTCTCATTCCTACTCATCCAGGGCCAGTTGATCATCCCGGTCGCCTCGGATCCCTTCGGCCGCGGCTGGGACCTCTTCGGCACATTTGATTACGACATCAACATTGCCATCGTCAATGCGCGATTCGCCTGGATCACCGCTGTCACGGCCATCGTCCTCGGGCACATCCTGGCGGTCTACCTGGCACATGTGATTGCTCTGCGCACCTTCCCCGACCACCGCACCGCGCTGCGCAGCCAATACCCGATGCTCGCCCTGATGTTGGCCTACACCATCGCCAGCCTCTGGATCCTGGCCCAACCGATTGTCGAAATCGCCTGAGGCGCGTCCCCCACAACGAGCGTTTGGTGCGATCCCGACGCCGCAAACCTGTGAGTTGGTGGCACCCCCGAGGCAGTTCGGACGCCCGCACCCAACTCTGGAGTTCACCGCTAAGCGTTCCGGTGCGTACCGAAAAGTGCCGCCAAGATGTCTTCGTCCCCTCAGGAACCGGATGGCGATCCTCGGACATCCCAGCTAGTGGTGCTGCGTTTTGTTCCGCCGGGTTGCAGACATGGTTATAGGGTCCGGATGAAACGGCACTCGACTATTCCATGCGCAAGGCCCGGTGACCTCCGCCCCGTCCAACGTCCGTCTCGACGCGGGCAGACCACAGACATCGCTCCCGTCCGGGTACGGGTCCATCGGCATTCCGCGGCCGAGTTCGTCGGATGGTCGGCCTGGCCCAATACCGGCGGGTAGGCTCCCCGGCAGAATGACGTGCACTTATCACAGTGCGGCTCTGGCTGGCACCGGGTGCGCTTCAGCGTGGGACCGGGCTCAGGTTTACCGCGGCCACAGCCAGCCCGCCACTGGCGGAGCGATCTACAATACGAGCCTCCAGGACGAGATCGTGGACGCCGACACGCGCGATGGTTGCGGCCGCCCAGCCGGGCGGCGAATTCGGGGAAGTAGTGAGTCCGGAGCGGGCCGTGGAGGCGAGGGCCAATTCCGGGGCGAGCTCGCTGCGGCTGGATTTGCCGCGGTTGGCGCGGGAGCGCGGGGTGCTGGCGTTCTTGGGACTCACCGGCATTCCCACGATCCTGAACGGCGCGGCCTCGGTGGCCGTTCCGTTGCTGCTTTTCCGCGCCTCCGGCAGCGAGGCGTTGGTGGCCGCCTACGGCCTGGCCAACGCGTTACTGGCGCGGTTGTCCAGCCACTTCTGGGGCGCTTCGCCGACATCCGCGGCGCCTGGGTTCCGGTGACCACCGGGGCGACCCTGATAGTGGTCGCCGCGGTTGCCGTCGCCCTCGCCCCCAACGTCCTGGCGGCGGTGTTCGTCGCCGGGATCGCCGGACGGCTGGGGGTCGGCATGAGAGACGTGCTGACTCCGACGATTGCCCGTGAGGTCATCTCGCCGGCGGCCCAC
The DNA here is from genome assembly GCA_964631365.1 of uncultured Chloroflexota bacterium. Taxonomy (GTDB): domain Bacteria; phylum Chloroflexota; class UBA11872; order UBA11872; family VXNJ01; genus JASLPR01. The sequence goes on from CAZVZW010000105.1 coordinate 2,711, forward strand.
GGTCGCGTGATCGGCCTCGGCAGCATGACCTGGAGCATCGGCTTCATGATCGGCTCCCTGGCCACCGGGCCGCTGGCCGACGACCACCCCGGGCTGCTCTTCTGGCTGGTGGCGGCCGCCACCGTCACCGCGCTGCCGCTGGTTCGCAGACTGCGGATCGACGCCCGCCAGGCGGCCGCCCTCCGCGCGGAAGGCTAGGGCAGCAGGTGGCTGGCCGCTGGCCCGTCCCCGTAACCCGTCCGTCCGAAGCCGACCACGACCGTTGTGCTGGGCAATCGATGGCGTAGCCTGGCGCTAGCCCCGCTGCTCAGGCGCCGGCCCCAGCCGCTCCAGCTCCGACCGGATATCCAGCGGGTAGCCGCCGAACTCCCATGCCGCCTCGTACATCGCCATGATGTTCTCCGTCGGCACGTCGGGCTGGAGATTGTGGCAGGAGCAGGCCACGTAGCCGCCGCCCCCGCCGAACTGCGCGATCCGCGTTAGGGTCTCCCGGCGCACGTCCTCCGGCGTGCCGTAAGGCAGCACGTGTTGGGTATCGACCGCTCCGTGAAAGCACACCCGATCGCCGTACTCGCGCTTCAACATCTCTGGTTCCATGCCGTCGCAGGTCGTCTGCACCGGGTTGAGGATCGCCACGTCCAGTTCCATCAGGTCGTCCATGATTTCGACGATCGACCCGTCGGTGTGGCAGAAGATTTCGACCCCGAGCGACCGCGCCAGATCGAAGGTGCGGCGGATCGGCTCCTTGTAGCACTCCCGGAACGACTTCAAGCTCAGCATCAGGCCGCTCTGCATGCCCCAGTCGTCGTAGGTGGGCAGGTACTGGATGCGCCCCGCTCCGACCTCAATGGTCTTGCTGAGGAACTCGCACTCCCAGTCAGCGCAGCGCTCGGCGAGCGCGCGAGTGAGATCGGGCCGCAGGCCGATATCGAGCATGCACCCTTCCATACCGCGCAGGAACCAGTGCCGGGCAAAGACGATGTGGAACCCGCCGTAGATTGAGAAGCCGTCGTAGGCGTCGAGATCGCGGGAGAACTGCTCCCAGTCGTACACGTCCAAGTCGGGGAACGGAAATCCGCGCAGGCCTTCGATGGTGTCGATTTCGGCCATCGAGGCGGTAATGCGTTCCCAGTACCCGCCTCCGCTCGGATGCACCTGCCAGGTCTGTCGGCATCCCCACTCGTCAATAAAATCGCCGTCGGGAAGATACTGTCTGGCCCCGTCCTTCACCGGGACGGGAACGTGGACCATGTCCACTTTCAGGTATCGGCGTAGCGCCGGCAGATCTGGCAGGCCGAACTCCGCCATCAGGCGTGCGTCCACCTCCGGCGTGGCCCAGTAATCCAGCGGGACTCGGTCCGGCTCGTTCAATGCGACGGTGGCGGCGACCCGCTGGCGAGAGTTCAACTGGGTTTTGCTCCTGTTCCTCCCCGGGCGTCTAGGAGTGCGTGTCCGGCGGCGGCTCCGGCGGCAGTTCGGCAACCAACGCCCCGACCGTAAGCACCATGGCGGCCACGGAGGCGGCGTTCAGCAGCGCCGAGCACACCACCTTCGCCGGGTCGATGATGTTGGCCTTGCGCATGTCGGCGTGGCGTTCACCGATCACGTTGAAGCCGAAGTCGGGGTTCTTGCGCGAGCGTTGGCGGCGGCGGACGCCATCGACTATCACAGAGCCTTCGAGTCCGGCGTTCTCCGCGATGCGCCGAATCGGCGCTTCCAGCGCCTTGCGGACCGCGCGGATTCCGGCGGCTTCGTCGTCACCATCGGATGCCATGTCGGCCAGAACGTCGGCGGCGTTCAGAAGGGCGACGCCGCCGCCCGGGACGGTCCCCTCCTCCATCGCGGCGCGGGTCGCATTGAGAGCATCCTCGATCCGGAAACACTTCTCCTTGATCTCGATTCCGGTCGCGCCTCCCACCTTGATCACCGCAACCCCACCTGACAGCGCCGCCAGCCGGCCCTCCAGGAACCGGCGCTCACTGTCCGATGGCGCCTCCCCCAGCCGGGCCTTCGCTTCTTCAATCCGCCAGCCGATCCGCTCGCGATCGCCCCGGCCGCCGACGAGGATCGTGCTCCCCTTGTCCACCACCGCCCGCCGGCATCGACCGAGATCGTCCAGGGTGACCGAACCCAAGGGACGACCCACGTCGGTGGAGATGACTGTGCCGCCGGTTACGGTGGCGATGTCTTCCAGGCCTTCGCGGCGCCGGTCGCCGAAGTCGGGGCCGCGGATCGCGGCGCAAGTCAGTTTGCCTTGGAGCCGGTTCATCACCAGCAATGCCAGTGCCTCGTCCAGCACATCGTCCGCGATCACGAGCAGCGTGTGCGGACCACTCCCCGGCAGCCCTTCCAGCGTCGGCAGGATGTCCGCCGCCCGGGTCAGAGCCGCATTGGCGATCAGGATGTACGGTTCCTCCATTTCCACCCGCCGCTCCTCGTTCGACATGAAGAACGGTGAGAGGTAGCCGCGATCGATGCTCATCCCCTCCACTCGCTCGATTTCGAGCTCCAGCCCGCGCGATTCCTCCACCGAAACCGCCCCTTCCCGCCCCACGTGTTCCACGGCGCCAGCGACAATCCGGCCGATCGATTCGTCAGCCGCCGAAATCGTCGCCACGTGGGCTATCTCTTCCTGATCCCGCACCGGCCGCGCCTGCTCGCGCACATGCGCGATCGCCGCGTCCGCCGCCCGACGGATTCCGTCACGCAGCGGCATCGGATTCGCCCCGACCGCCACCGCCATCAGGCCCTCGGCCAGGATCGCTTGCGCCAGCACCGCCGATGTCGTCGTCCCATCGCCTGCCACATCGTTAGTGCGACTCGAAGCCTCCTTGATGAGTTGCGCCCCCATGTTCTCGAAGGAGTCATCCAACTCGATCTGGCGGGCCACCGTGACGCCGTCATGAGTCACGACCGGTGCCCCGAACCGTCGCCCGATCGCCACATTCCGACCCCGAGGGCCCAGCGTCGAGCCTACCGCCTCTGCCACGATATCCATGCCGCGCACCAGCCGCGACCGGGCGTCGGCGTCGAAGGCGATTTCCTTAGGCATCTCGGTTCCGGGTGGCGATGACTTGCGTTCTCCCTTGCTGGCTCGCGGGCAACCCCGCGAATACGGTTCTTACTCTATCGGGGACTCGTCGGACAACATAGCGGCGTAGTCCCGAGCGTCAATATCGCGTTCGGCGGGCTCAGTCGGTGGGATGTACGCGATCACGGTCCGCGTCGTCAGTAGCGACACGGCCGCGCTCACACCGTGTCGCAACGCCGCCCGTACTACTAGCAGCGGATCGATGATCCCCGCCTCGAATAGGTCCCGGAATGAACCGCTGAGGACATCGTACCCATGGCCATAGGACTCCGCCAGCGCTCGCGGCAGCAGCGCCGCCGGGGCCACTCCGGCGTTCTCCAAGATCGTACGAAACGGGGCTTCCAGCGCGTTTTGCAAGATCGTGGCGCCGTCGCTATCGCCCGGGTCAGCGCCATCGTCCAGGGCGTGGGCGGCGTGGAGGTAGGCGCTGGCGGCTCCTTCCAAGACGCCCTCGGCCAGTGCAGCTTGACCGGCACGGACGGCGTCTTCGGCCAGCATCCGTGCCGCCGTCCGCTCCACTGCCGTCGGCGCCCCGATCTCGACAATGGCGACCTTGCCACTCAGGCTCATCAGGCGCCCTCGCAGAATCTCGCGGATGATCTTGCGGCGGGTGTTCGCCAACGCTTCTGCCACCGCATCGCG
>CAZVZW010000106.1:0-397 GCA_964631365.1 uncultured Chloroflexota bacterium
GCCGGTCGGTCCCGACCCGGCGCAGCGCATCCAGCGAGGCGATCGCTGCGTTGATGCCGTCCGTCGCCATATACGACCACTGCAAATCGTGGGCCCGCCAGATCTTCCCCGGCGCGCTGATAAGGTCACCGCTAAAGGCCACCTTCTCCTCGTCGAGGTCGCCGATCAACGTGATTGAGCCCTTCGTGTGGCCCGGTGTGGGCAGCGCCGTGAGCCCCAACCCGCGCCAGTGAAACACCTCGTAGTCGGACAGTTGCCTCTCGATCTGGACCGACTCGCGCAGGGTGTAAGAGTCCGACTGCAGGTCATAGTTCGCTAGCAGTTGCCGCTGTCGCCAGAACGTCTCGACGTCCTCGAAATAGCCGGCTTCCCTTGCCGGTACGACTATCGGGATACC
>CAZVZW010000106.1:407-3315 GCA_964631365.1 uncultured Chloroflexota bacterium
GGTCGCCCTGGCACTGATCCCGGTGGTGATGGGTGTGCAGCACCGCGTCCACCGTTTCGATGCCAACCTCGTCGAGGGCGTCCAGTACCGCCCCGGTCCCGAAATCGACCAGGATCGCCCGCTCCCCATCCCGCACCACGTACACGTTGCAGGTGTCCTCAAAGAGGAACAGGTTTTCGGACAGTCGCCGTAGGCCAGCCAGGGGGTGCTCCTTCCATCTCGGTCTCGGCCGGTGACCAGCATAACTTCAGTCAGCCCGCCGGAGCCGCTGAATCCAGACCGGAACGACCCTCTGCGAACCCCCACCGCCTCGGTTCGGTCGGCCGCGCTCACTCCAACGGCAATTCCACCACCGCGACCGTCGCATAGGTGGCCGCGTCCAGTACCTGAAGGGTTGCTTCGCGACGGTTCTCGCGGTAGCCCACCACTAGGAAAGGTCCGTCCGGATCGGACCACACAAAGCCGCCCGGCGTCTGCAGCGGCACCACCTCCAGCGACTCTCCCGTTGCGGGATCGGCGATCACCAGATCGGTTCCATTCGGTCCGAACAACAGCAGCCGGCCGTCACCGGCCAGCGCCATGCCCTGCATTCCCGGAACGGTTGGCAGTGGCCCGGACGCCACCCCGCTCACCGGGTCCAGCAACTTCACGATCCCGGTCTGCTGCTCCATCACGAACACCTGGTCCTGCCCGTCAACCACGATCTGACGGACAGCCGCCACGACTCCACGGTGGCGGGCCAGCACATCGCCGGTGGCCGCATCCAGCACGCGCACCGATCCGGTCAGCCAGTCGCCGACGTACAACCGGGTCCCATCGGCCGAAACGACCGGAGTCAGCGAAGTCGTCGAAACCTCGCGTCGATAGAGCACCCGGCCGCTGTCCTGGTCCAGTGTCACGACCGCCGTCGACTGGCCTGCGAACAGCCCCACCGCCGTCGTCAGTACCACGATCCCGGTTGCGCTTCCCCCGGCATAGCGGGTAATCGTCGGATTCCCCGCGCTGTACGCCATCGCCAGTTGCCCGGCCGCGCCCAGCGCCGCCAGCGTCGCCGTGGTCGCCCCATCGCCGGTGGCATAGACGAAGTTGAAGTACACCCTGAACTGGCCGTCTCCGACCGGCGTCACCCAACCAGGCAGCACCGTCATCAGTTCCTCGACCGCTAGGCCGGACGCCCGATCGATTCCCGCCAGGATCGGCCGTCCGGTGGCCTCGCGATTAAAGGCCAGTACGTACAGCCGTTTGCCCGGGGAGTGCCGCAACTCCAGCCGGGCCTCGGCGGATGTGTCCACGTCGATCTCGATCCCGTCCGCCCGGACAATCGCGAAATCTAACTTCTGCGCCCCGATCGTGAACGTGCCCGGCACCAGACTCGCGATGCTTGCCGCGCCGTCCGGATCGGTCGCCACCGTGGCCACCAGTTGCCCGAAGGCGTCGCGAACCTCGACCAGCACACCGGAGAGCGGTGTCTGGCGTTCGGCATCGACAACCTCCACCCGCAGACTGTTCGGGTACGGCTCCAGCGCGAACGCCACCGGCTGGACTTCGTGGCCGACGCCCTCACGGTCTTCGGCCTCGGCCGCGAAGAACACCTGCTCCATCCCCGGCGCCACCAGCCGGCTCGGCACCACGGTCTGCATCTCGAACGTCCCGGAGCGCGACGTCTCGATCTTCCCCAGGCGAACCCGCACTCCCCCCGACTTCTCCGTTTCCGTCGAACTCAAGAAGATGACAACGTCGGTACGGGCCGGCCAGCCACGTCCCTGGATCGACACCGCCTCGCCCGGCGGACCGCCAGCCGGCAGCAGGGTGAAGCTGGCCCCCGACTCGCCCGTCGTCGATGCCGAGCCGCCCAGCGCCGTGCCGTACGCCCCGAGGATCACGATCGCCAGCACCGGCACCAGGACCAGCGCCCCCAGTAGGCCCGATACCACGATCGCCCGCCGCGTCCGCAACTACCCCCCTCCCGCGCCCGGCACCATTTCCCGGGCCTGCCGAGTGGCTTCCGCCAGGATCACTTCGATCGGGTCCGGTGCCAGCGCCAGCCGCGGCGTTGCCCGTCGCGCCGCTCCGATGACCGCGGGGACCGTCCAGGCGCGCCAGTCGCGGGTGAACGCGAGCGTGCGGAAATACACCTCATACCGCGGGTCGGCGGCCACCAGAGCGGCCTGCAGCGAAACCACCGCCGGGGCCAGACCCGCGGCCGCGGTCACCGCTGCCACCGTCTCCGGCCGCAGCAGCCGCGCAATCGTCGCCACCGCCCCGGCGAAGTTCCGGGTCGCCGCCGCGATCCCGACCAGCAGCCGGCCGCCCCCCGCTGTCACCGGCGACACCCGCGTCGGCGGCAGCGCCAGCCGCACAGTTTCCATTGCCTCCGGCGGCAGCCGCCCGCGGGTCTTCAACTCATGAAAGTCCCGAAACTCCATCGCCGCGAGCCCGGCGTCGAAAAGCGTCCCGGTTGGATTTGCCGCCGCCATTTCGCGACGAAAAGTAGCCGGGGGGTCCCGGAAGAACGAACGGAAGTAGCGCGCCGCCTCCAGAAACTCGGCCGAATCCAGCACGGGGCCGCCACCTCCATCCGGCCACACTGCGCCGCCGTTCTGCCAGCCGAAGGACAGCCAGTTATCGTCCAGCGTCGACAGCGAAAGGCTCATGCCGGCCCGTTCCACCCGGCCCTCCTGCAGCCGGGTCAGCAGCCGCGCCGCACCCGCCAGGTCCTCCCAGTTCGCCGGTGGCTGTCCCGCGTCTAGGCCGGCTGCGGAGAACATGTCGCTCCGGTAGGCGAACGAGCGCACCGCCACGGCCAGCGGCGCCGCCGCCAAGCCGTCTCCGTGGCGATACATTTGGGCCAGCGCCGCCGGCAGCGCATCGAGATCCGGCCCCACCGGCATCGGCAGCACCGCCCCGG
>CAZVZW010000106.1:3415-6327 GCA_964631365.1 uncultured Chloroflexota bacterium
TCGCAGCCCGCCGCCAGCGCCAGGACCGCCGGCAGCGCCACCACCGTCGCTCTAACCAGCCCGCGTCGGCTCCAGATCCGGCGGCCGGCCATCTCTCCTTCCGGCGTGCGGCTAATCGTCGCCATCCGCGCCCGACGACCCGACGGCGCCGTTCCCGCCCCACCCCGCCAGTTCCTCCAGCACCCGCCGGGTGTCCGCTCCTAGCGCCGGTGCCGCCGCCCTGATGTCGTCGTCGGATCGGTTCGACTTAATCGGCGAACCCGGCGTCAACATCCGTCCGATCCCCTCCTGCTCAATCTCCTGCACCATGTTTCGCGAGCGCAGATGCGGGTCGTCCGCCAGGTCGGACATCCGGTTTATCTTCGCCGCCGGGATGCCGGCCTCCAGCAGCCGCTCCAGCCAATCCTCCGTCGCCCTACTAGCCAGGCAGGCCTCCAGGAACTCCGCCAGCTCCTCCGCGTTCTCAGTCCGTAGCTCATTGGTGGCAAACCGGGAATCGTCCCGCCCTTCCGGAATCTCCAGGCAATCGCAGAGTTGCCGCCAGAGCGAGTCGTTACCACACGCGATCACAATCGTCCCATCGCCGGTCGCAAAGGTGCTGAACGGCGCGATCGCCGGGTGCCGATTCCCCAGCGGGGCCGGGTTCTGCTCCGTCAGCCAGTAGCGCGCCAGCGCGTTCTCCGTCAGCGCGAACACCGAGTCCATCATCGACACGTCGAGCTGGCAACCCTGGCCGGTTTGGGATCGCTCGAACAGAGCGCCCATGATCCCGGCGACCGTGTAGAGCGCCGGGATCATGTCGCCGATCGACGCCCCCACCCGAGTCGGTGGACCTTGCAATTGACCAGTGATCCCCATCATCCCGCTCATCGCCTGCACGATCACGTCGTACGCGCCGCGATCCCGGTACGGCCCGGTTTGCCCGAATCCGGACAGCGAGGCGTAGATCAGGCGCGGATTCAACTCCGCCAGCGACTCATACCCGAGCCCCAGCCGCTCCATCGTGCCCGGCCGGTAGTTCTCGACCAGAACATCGGCCTTCTCCGCCAGCGCCCGGGCGGCCTCGCGGCCGGCATCGGTCTTCAGATCGAGAACCACGCCTTCCTTGCCCCGATTGATGCTGGCGAAATAGAGACTGTGCCCATTCTTGAACGGACCCATCCCCCGCGCCTCGTCGCCGCCCGGCGGTTCGATCTTCAGCACCCGCGCGCCCAGATCCGCCAGCGTCATCGTGCAAAACGGACCGGCCAGAACGCGGGTGAAATCCACCACCAGAACGTTCTGCAGGAACTTCGCCACCGGCCGGTCTCCCTCCTAGTTTCAATCCGTCATCGAGGGTAGCAGGGGCCACGCCCGCCGATTCAAACCTTTGATCATCGGCAGAAGTGGATGTGGTACCTAACCCTACAGAGAGGAAATGGAAGTTCCTCCGGTTCTCGAAGGATTCGAAATGGCCATTGACCCCACCCGCGCCGCCGCCTCCGCAATTGGTCGGCTTTCAATCCAACGGGCGGGAGCCAACGTGCTTGCCGGGCCCCGTCCACCGGTAACGATCTCAGCAGCCTTTTCAGCGCGCCCACCGCCCCCCCGCTTCGATCCCGCTCTGCCATCCCGGATCGCCAACGTGGCATCCGGACTCTTCCAGGGCGCGCGGGACCTGCGTGAGACCGCTGCGGCGTTCGGGGGCGAAGACGCGTTCGAGCAGTGGACTGTCGAGAGCGAGCGGCGCGCTACTTCTTGAAGTAGTCGGCGTTGATCGCGGTGTATTTCTCCATCTCGGCCGGGAGGTCGAAATCGGGGAAGATGGCTTCCACCGGGCAGGCCGGCTCGCACGCTCCGCAATCGATGCACTCGTCGGGATCGATGTAGAGCAACTCTTCTTTTTCGAATTCAGCCTCGTCAGATCGCGGGTGGATGCAGTCCACCGGGCAGACGTCCACGCAGGATGCGTCCTTGGTGCCGATACAAGGCTCGGTAATGATATACGTCACTACTGCTGCTCTCCTTTGAGAGGCCATCTGATTTGGTCGCCCGGCACCCACGTGCAGAGCATGCCGGAAGTGTAGATGATTTGCGTGATCCTCGCTACAGGTCACCCGGCCCGTCGGGCCGGCAGCAGTGGGCTCGCGGGCGGCCCAATTTCCTGTTGAATCCCGCCTGCCCGAGGCGCTATGAACGTTAAGAGGCTGGCGATGCGATAGCGTCGTGGACGCTCCGCGGGTTGCGTGGCCCCCGGTATGACCCGGAGGTGACCGATGGACCGACTACTCACCCCGCCCCAGATCGAACAATCCCTGGCCGTCCTGGAAGGCTGGGAGCGCGAGGACCCGTCGATCGTCTGTCAGTTGGAGTTCGCGACGTTCCCTGCCGCCATTGCCTTCGTTCAGGCGGTGGCCGAAGTTGCCGAGGCCATGGATCACCATCCCGACATCGATATCCGCCATCGGCGGGTGCGGATCGCGCTGTCCACCCACAGCGCCGAGGGCCTGACCGATCTGTATTTCGCCCTGGCGGTCCGTTGCGACGAGGTCGCCGGCAGCGTGCGATAGGCGCGTTCGGCCGGGAACGTCCTGACTCCGGCAAGTCTCGCCGGGAAGTCCGATCGGCTTCGCGGTGCCGCGACCAGGCCCGGTCGCGGCAAGTCTCGGGGGGCGGGGACAACAAAGAAGAAACCGCAATCTCGTGATCGCGGTTTCTTCTTCGAATTTCGTTGCTGGTCGCGCTCCGGGTGAGCCCGACCGCGGGCCTGGTTAGCCCTTCTTCAGCATCGGCAGACCGGTGCGGGTGTTCTCGGTTACCACGTAGCCGTCCGGCAGAGCGTTGAGCGCGTTGTCGCGAACGTCCCCGGCGAAGTAGTAGATCATCTGCTTGCGTCCGCCATTCAGGGTGACTTCCTTGGAATGGAGGTAGTA
>CAZVZW010000107.1:0-6296 GCA_964631365.1 uncultured Chloroflexota bacterium
AGCGCGGCCGGGCTACGAGGAGGAACTGGGGGCCTTCGAGTGGGAGTTGCCCGACAAGCTGCAATCGGACATGTTCCTGGGCGACGCGGCAGTTCGCTGGATCGAGCGCTACCAGCTGGATCAGCCGTTCTTCCTGGAGATCGGCTTCCCGGGGCCGCATCCACCCTACGACCCGATCGATCGCTGGCGGAAGGTCTACGAAGACCGCGACCTGCCGCTGCTGGAGGTGACCGAGGAGGAATTGGCGACGCAGCCGGACGCCTTGAAGAAAATGCACGAACACAACACCGAGGTGGCCCACGATTCGGTGTTTCACATCCTGCGGCCGACTGAAGAACAGCGGCTGCGGCAGCGGCGCTACTACATGGCCAACGTATCGATGATCGACGAGAAGATCGGCGAGATCGTGGCGGCATTGGAGGAGCGCGGGTTCATGGAAAACTCGGTGCTATTCTTCACCTCGGATCACGGCGACACCCTGACCGATCACGGCTCGAGCCAGAAGTGGACGATGTACGACATCGTCACCCGGGTGCCGACTATCGTCTGGGCGCCGGGTCGGTTTGCACCGGGGCGCAAGGTTGACGACCAGTACCAGTGGATGGACCTGGGCCCGACGGTGCTGGAGCTGGCCGGAGTCGAGGTGCCGGAGACCTATGAGGCGATCTCGATGCTGCCGGCGCTAAACGATGACGCCGGCGCCGAAGGCCGCGAATACGTGTTCGCCGAGCACGACCGCGAGGACGTGGTTGGGCTGTATTCGGACTACGAGACGATGGTGCGCGGCAACGGCTGGAAGCTGGTGCACTTCCTGGGCGAAGACAACGGGCAGTTATTCAATCTGACCGCCGACCCGGACGAAGTGGACAATCTGTGGTTCAGCACAGATCACGCGGTGAAGAAGCAGGAACTGCTGAACGTGATCCTGGAATGGCGGATACGCAGTACGCACAACGCCGGCCAGTGGGCGGCGGATTTTCGATAACTCTTTGAATTCAAGATGGGCGGCGGGTAGCCGCGAGGGAGGCGGTAATGAAGGCGATCATGGTGATGTTCGACACGTTGAACCGGCACCACCTGCCGAACTACGGCTGCGATTGGGTAAAGGCGCCGAATTTCGAGCGGCTGGCCGCGCGGACGGTGCAGTTTCAGAACAGCTATTCGGGGAGCCTGCCGTGCATGCCAGCGCGGCGCGAACTGCACACCGGTCGCTACAACTTCTTACACCGCAGCTGGGGACCGCTGGAGCCGTTTGACGATTCGATGCCGGCGATCCTGAAGGAGAACGACGTCTACACCCACCTCTGCACCGATCACCAGCACTACTTCGAAGAGGGCGGTGCGACCTATCACACCAAGTACAACACCTGGCAGTTCAGCCGCGGCCAGGAAGGCGACCCGTGGATGGGCCAGGTGGCGGACCCGGAAATTCCGGAGGGCGCGCTGGGGGTGAAGTTCTTCTCCGGGACCAGCGACAAGGTGGCCCCGCTGTGGCGGCAGGAGTGGATCAATCGCGAGTTCATGAAGCAGGAGGCCCAGCAACCGCAGGCGCAGACCTTCGCCAAGGGGCTGGACTTTATCCGCCGCAACGCCGACACCGACCGCTGGTTCCTACAACTTGAAACCTTCGACCCGCACGAGCCCTTCTTTACCCAGCAGAAGTACAAGGACGATTATCCGCACGGGTATGACGGGCCGCATTTCGACTGGCCACCCTACGGGACGTCGGACCGGACCCCGGACCAGGACGAGCATGTGCGGCAGGAATACGCGGCGCTGGTGACGATGTGCGACGAGTACCTAGGCAAAGTCCTGAACATGATGGACGAGCTGAAGATGTGGAACGACACGATGCTGATCGTGAACACCGACCACGGCTACCTGCTGGGCGAGCACGACTGGTGGGGCAAGGTGGTGCAGCCGTTCTACCAGGAGATCGTGCACACGCCGCTGATGATCTGGGACCCGCGCTCGCGGCGGCGGGGAGTGCGCTGTGACTCGCTGGTGCAGACGATGGATCTGCCGGCCACGCTGCTGGAGTTCTTCGGGGTTGAACGGCCGAAGGATATGCAAGGGATCCCACTGAAAGACGCGCTGGCCGACGACGCCCCGGTGCACGAGGCGGTGCTGTTCGGGGTGTTCGGCGGACACATCAACTGCACGGATGGCAAGCACGTGCTGATGCTGGCCCCGGGTAGCCCCGACAACGAGCCGCTGAACCACTACACGCTGATGGCCAGCCATATGCGGACGCCATTCTCCCCGGAGGAACTGACCGAGTTCGAGGTGACCGGGCCGCTGCCCTTTACGAAGGGGGCAAAGGTGATGAAGCTACCGGCGAAACGGGTGCTGTTCGACGCGCCGCAGTACGACTACTTCGGCAATCCGCTGCAGACGATGCTGTTCGACGTGGAGTCGGATCATGCGCAGGAAAACCGGATCGAAGACGCGGCGGTGGCGGATCGGCTGACCCGGGAAATCGAGCGGCTGATGCAGGAGAATGACGCCCCGGCGGAGCAGTTCGAGCGGATGGGATTATCCGGGGGCTGAGCCCGGTGGAAAACGATTGCAGAGAATGCAACTAGACGGGATCGGTAAGGCCCGCGGAAGCTGAGGAGAGAGCGATGAAGGCCATCATGTTGATGTTCGACTCGTTGAACCGGCACATGCTGCCGAACTACGGCTGCGACTGGGTCAAGGCGCCGCATTTCAAGCGCCTAGCGGCGCGGACGGTGCAATTTGAGAACAGCTACGCAGGCAGCCTGCCGTGCATCCCGGCGCGACGCGAGCTGCATACCGGGCGCTACAACTTTCTGCATCGCAGCTGGGGACCGCTGGAGCCGTTTGACGACTCGATGCCGGCGCTACTGCGCGACAACGGCGTGCACTCGCACCTGGCGACCGACCACTGGCACTACTTCAGCACCGGCGGCGCGATGTACAACACCCGCTACAGCACCTGGGAGTTCTGCCGCGGGCAGATGGGCGACCCATGGAAGGGGCAGGTGCGCGAACCGGAGATGCCCGAGGACGTGGTGGTGGCGAAGGAAGGCCGCGCCTGGCGACAGAACTGGGTGAATCGGGAGCACATGCCGAACGAAGAGGATCACCACCTGGCGAAGACGGTGGGCAAGGGGGTGGAATTCATGGAGATGAACAAGGACGAGGACAACTGGTTCTGCCAGATCGAGTGCTTCGATCCGCACGAGCCGTTCTTCTCGCCGCAGGCCTACAAAGACCTCTACCCACACGATTACGACGGGCGCTTCAACGACTGCCCACCGTACAAGAAGATCCATGAGTCACCGGAAGAGGTGGCACACGTAAGGTACGAATACGCGGCGCTGGTAAGCATGTGCGACGCCTACCTGGGCCGGGTGCTGGACAAGATGGATGAGCTGGACCTGTGGGACGACACGATGCTGATCGTGAACACCGACCACGGCTTTCTGCTCGGCGAACACGGCTGGTGGGCCAAGGGCCAGATGCCCTGGTACCAGGAACTGGCGCACACGCCGCTGCTGATCTGGGACCCGCGCTCCGGGCACCAGGGAGTGCGCTGCGACTCGCTGGTGCAGACGATCGACCTGCCGGCGACGCTGCTGGACTTCTTTGGCATCGAACGCCCGAAGGACATGCAGGGGATACCGCTGAAGGACGCCCTGGCGGACGGCGCGCCGGTGCACGACGCGATCCTCTTTGGCACCCACGGACGCCACGTGCACTGCACCGACGGCCACTACCACCTGATGGTGGCGCCGGGACGCGAGCCGAACTACGAATACACGCTGATGCCGACGCATATGTGGAAGATGTTCGCGCCGTCGGAACTGGCGCTGGCGGAACTGGCGGAGCCGTTTGAGTTCACCAAGGGCTGTCCGGTGATGCGGGTCCCGGCCGATGCCGGGGATGCGGAGCGGGGCTCATTCGCGCCGCATGACAGCGAGGAAATGGCAACTTCGCTGTTTGACCTGGAGTTCGATCCTCGCGAGGCCAGCCCGATTGATGACGCCAAGATCGAAGCCCAGATGCGCGCGCACATGGCGCGGCTGATGCGCGAGAACGAGGCACCGGCGGAGCTGTTCGCACGGATGGGGCTGGAGGCGGTGCCGACCTAGGGGCGGCTGCGGGCAGGGCGAATCAGAGCGGACGGTCCGCCCGAGGGCCGCGGCGTGATTTGATGCGCAGCGCCGAGAGTGTTGGAATAGAGTTCCATTTCGCGCATCACCCTGAACTAACCGAAAGCTGAGGCAGGAAACCGATGAAAGCCATCATGTTGATGTTCGACTCGCTGAACCGGCACATGCTGCCGAGCTACGGCTGCGACTGGATCAAGACGCCGAACTTCGAGCGCCTGGCGGAACGCACGGTGCAGTTTCAGAACTCCTACGCCGGCAGCCTGCCCTGCATCCCGGCGCGGCGCGAACTGCACACCGGGCGCTACAACTTCCTGCACCGCGGCTGGGGGCCGCTGGAGCCGTTTGACGACTCGATGCCACAAATCCTGAAGGACAACGGCGTGCACTCGCACCTGGTGACCGATCACCAGCACTATTTCGAAGACGGCGGCGCCACCTATCACCAGCGCTACCGGACCTGGGAGTTCAGTCGCGGCCAGGAAGGCGATAGCTGGATCGGGCAGATCGACGCACCGGAGATCCCAGCGGTGGCGACGGAGGCGCCGACTAAGGCCGAGCCGATGTGGTCGCAGGATTGGATCAACCGCGCGCACATGACTCGTGAGGAAGATCAGCCGCTGGCAAAGACCTTCGACAAGGGCCTCAAGTTCGTGAAGCGCAACGCCCACGCCGACAAGTGGTTCTGCCAGATTGAGTGCTTCGATCCGCACGAGCCGTTCTTCAGTCAGCAGAAGTACAAGGACCTGTACCCCCACGACTACGACGGGCCGCACTATGACTGGCCGCCCTACGCCGAGGTGACAGAATCGCCGGAAACGGTGGAGCATCTGCGCTACGAGTATGCCGCCGTGGTGAGCATGTGCGATGAGTACCTGGGCAAGTTGCTGGACCTGATGGACGAGCGCGACATGTGGAAGGACACGATGCTGATCGTGAACACCGACCACGGCTACCTGCTGGGCGAGCACAACTGGTGGGCCAAGTTGCGGATGCCGTTCTATCAAGAACTTGTGCACACCCCGCTGCTGATCTGGGACCCGCGCTCGGGCCGCCGCGGCGTGCAGTGCGACTCGCTGGTGCAGACCATCGATTTGCCGGCGACGATTTTGGAGTTCTTCGGCCTCGAGGTGCCGGAGGATATGCAGGGGGTTCCGCTGAAGGACGCGCTGGCCGGCGACGCACCGGTGCACGAGGCGGTACTGTTTGGCGTGATGGGCGGGCATATCAACTGTACCGACGGGCACTATGTGTACATGCTGGCGCCGGAGTCGGACGAAAATCAGCCGCTGAACAATTACACCGTGATGCCGATGCACATGAAGAACATGTTTTCGGTGGACAACCTGAAGGACGCGGTGATGGCCGAGCCCTTCGACTTCACCAAGGGCTGTCCGGTGATGAAGATCCCGACCTGGCGGTTCCCACATCAGCAGACAGTGGCCGATGAGGGCGCAAGGCAGTTCCAGACGGAGCTGTTTGATATCAAGGACGACCCGCAACAGATGAAGCCGTTCCGGGATGAAGCGGTCGAGGCGATGATGACCGATCACATCGTGCGCCTGATGGACGAGACCGACGCCCCCGCCGAGCAGTATGAGCGGATGGGCCTGAAGGCGACGGTGCCGGGATAAGCGCCGGGATTGAGGACCTGTGGCAATTGACTCCGAGCGGCCGGAGGCGGGCGCCGAGCCGGCGGCGGAGCCGGGTGAGGGCGCGGCGGCGGTAGACAAGGACGCCGCGCCGGAGTACCGCGCCGGCGCCGCCGGTGCCCGGCCACGTCTCTACCGCAGCGACGAATACCGCATTCTGGGCGGCGTCGCCGTCGGAATCGCCGAATACTTCGGCACCGACCCGGCCATCGTGCACCTGCTCTGGGTGCTGGCGACGGCGATGGGCGGGGCCGGGGCGCTGGGCTACCTGGTGCTCTGGAGCGTGATTCCGCCGTATTCATGGCTCTACGGCAACGTGCCGGATCGCAAGCGGGCGGGGGCTCACCGGCCAGGCGCGCTACTGGTGCTGCCGCGGGCCGGCCGCGAATTGTACGCGGGCAACTTCTGGGGTTGAACCATTCCCACAGGCAGCTGTAACCACAACCTCAAAGCCGGGGGGCAAAATGAAGATCACCGACATTCAGTTCCATCTCTGCGCGGCCAGGTA
>CAZVZW010000108.1:0-6051 GCA_964631365.1 uncultured Chloroflexota bacterium
CACGTCCTTCAGAGCGACTACCTGTCCGGTCCGCGCCGCGATATCAACCGCCTCTACGAATTCCATGTAGCGCACCGACTCCTCCCAGGAGGGATTGCCGCTGCGGCCCTCGCGAATCGCCTGGATGAACTCCTCTTCCACCCCCCAGCCGCCGGCCTCGGCGGGATCGATCTCCACCTCCGCCGGAGTCCAGCCCGGAGCCGTCGCCAGCCGCAGCGTGCCGGTTTCGGCGCCGGCGTCCAGCGTAATCCGCAGGCTGCCCTCCGTACCGAAGGCCTCGATTGTCATCGCGCCACCGCCTCCGGAAACGCCGCTCAACACCAGGTTGAACTGCCCGCCGTTTTCCAGTTCACCCAGCACGCTGACCGCGTCCGGCCGTTCCACCCACGCCATCCCCGAGCCGTCCGGCAGCGGCCGCTCGGTCACGTGGGTCGCCTGCCGCGCCTGGACCCTCACCGGGTAGTCGAACCAGCGCCCGGTCACTTCCATCAGGATGCCCAACGGTCCGGTATGCAAGCCCGAAAATTCCGCGCTCTGCCGCCAGTGCAGCAGCGCGTCCGGATCGATCTGGCCCGGGGTCAAGCAGCGCACCATGA
Organism: uncultured Chloroflexota bacterium; assembly: GCA_964631365.1. GTDB lineage: Bacteria > Chloroflexota > UBA11872 > UBA11872 > VXNJ01 > JASLPR01. The sequence goes on from CAZVZW010000108.1 coordinate 597, forward strand.
TGTTGCGCAACTCGCCCAGCACGCCCTCCTTGACCAGCCGCATGATCGTCGCCTCGGCGTGCATGCCGTGCGGCGGCGGGCATACCATCGTCGTCAGGCCGCTGTCGGCCGCCGCTTCCGCCATTGCCCGGCCGTCGGCAGCATCCATTGCCAGCCGCGCCTGGCAGAAGACATGCTTGCCTCCGGCCAGCGCCGCCAGCGAATACTCGCTGTGCTTGTACGGCCACGTGCCCACCAGCACCGCGTCGACCAGCGGATCCGCAATCACGTCCCGCCAATCTTCGTAGACCGTCGCGATGCCGAACTCCGCCGCGGCGCGCTCGCCCGACTCCTTCGAGCGATTCGCCACCGCCGCGAACTCGACCCCGTCAATCTTCTTCAGACCGGGGGCGTGACGCTGGCGCACGATTCCGCCCGCGCCGATGAATCCGATTCCGATCCGCTCGTTGGCCATATCGCTACTCCCGATGCTCGGCCAGGATCTTGCCGCTCTCTGACTTCACTTCCACGCCGGCCGCCGCCTCGATCAGCTTCATCACTGACGTGAAAGAGTCGCGCCCGAAGCCCTGCCCCTCGGTCATCGCCATCAACGAGTAGGCCGCCGACGAAACATTCACCGGCACGCTGACATCGGCCGCATGCTGCACCGCCAGCCGGATGTCCTTGTGGCCCAGTAGCGTCATGAATCCGGGAGTGAAATCGCGCGATTCCCAGGTCCCCGGAATCATCTCGAAGTGCCGCGCGCGGGCCGGCGTGTGATAGAAGGCCTCCAGCATCATGTCCAGCTTTAGCCCCGACTTCACGCCCAGCGTCACCGCTTCACAGGCCGCGCAGAGGATTGTGATATTGAGCATGTTGTTCACCAGCTTCAGCGCCGATCCGGTGCCGATTTCGCCCGTCTCGTAGATGGTGTCGCCGACGCTCATCAGCAATTCCCGCGCCTCCTCCAACGTCTCCTTGTCGCCACCCACCGGGAAGCCCAGGTTGCCCGAGGCCGCGTGGGTCGGCGTCCGCAGCAGCGGCGCGTCCAGCGTCTTGACTCCTTTTTCGGCTAGCCCGGCCGCCACGCTCTTCATAGTCGATGGGTCGATCGTCGCGTGCTGTATCACGATTGCCCCCTCGCGGACCGTTTCGGCCACCCCGCCCTCGCCGAAGACAACCGCCTCCACATCCCGCGGACCCGGCACCACCACCTGGATGAAGTCAGCGCCGTCCGCCGCATCCGCCGCCGAAGTCGCCGCCGTCGCGCCCTCCGCCACGATCTCCGCCACCGCATCCGGGTTCATGTCGAAAACCTTAACGTCGAACCCGCCCTTCAGCACGTTCCGCACCATCCCGCCGCCCATGATCCCCACGCCGATAAAGCCAACCTGTTTGCCAGCCATGCCTATCTTCTCCCTGTAGTTCGAGCGAGCACTACGCCCGCGAAAATCCGTTCATCGCTCCGTCGATAAAGAATTAGTCATTCCCACCCTCGTCCAGCGCCGCCAACAGTCGGCCACTTTCCGACTTCACCTCGACCCCAGCAGCAGCCTCGATCAACTTCAGCACCGACGTCTGCGAATCCCGTCCGTATCCCTGCCCCTCGGTCAGCGCCAGCAGAGCGTAGGCTGCCGCGCTCGTGGTCATCGGCACCTCCAGACTGGCCGCGTGCTGCATCGTCAGGCGGATGTCCTTGTGCGCCAGCAACGTCATGAACCCCGGCGTGAAGTCGCGCTTCTCCCAGGTCGGCCGCTGCGTCACAAAGTGCTTCGCCCGCGCCGGCGTGTGGTAGAAGGCCTCCACCATCATGTCCAGTTCCAGCCCCGACTTCACCCCCAGCGTCACCGCCTCCGCCGCCGCGCACAGGATCGTCAGGTTCAGGGTGTTGTTCACCAGTTTCAGCGCCGAGCCGGTCCCGATCGCGCCAGTCTCGTAGATCGTATCCGCGCAGCACAGCAACAGTTCCCGCGCCACCGCCAGCACCGCCGGGTCACCCCCCACCGGGAATCCCAACGTGCCCGCCGCCGCGTCCTTCGGCGAGCGCAGGCACGGCGCGTCCAGGCAGCGGATCCCCATCTTCTCCAGCCGCGCGCCCACGCTCTGCATCGTAGCCGGATCGATCGTGGCGTGCTGAATGAAGATCGCACTCTTCGGCATCGCCGCCGCCGCGCCGTCCGGTCCGAACGCAACCGCCTCCACCTCGCGCGGCCCCGGCACCACCACCTGCACAAAATCCGCGCCGACCACCGCATCGGCCACCGAAGTCGCCGCGCGCGCCCCCGCTTCCACCGCCGCCGCCAGCGCCTCCGGATTGGGGTCGTAGACGCTCACCGCGTAATCACCCTTCAGCACGTTCCGCACCATTCCCCCACCCATTATTCCCACGCCTATGAATCCAACCCTTTTACCGTCCAACCGCACCTCCCTCCGGAATGTGCCCGGGCTATCCCGGAGCCAGATCTTGCCCCGAAACCGGCCGCGTTGCGAATCCAACCCGCCCGCCGGTGCAATCCCAGCCAGATCCGGCCCCTCTTAGAGCCCCTTCTCCATCGCCTGCAGCACCAGGTACGCCGGGCGCAGACTGCCATCGCTGCGCACGACCCCGAACGGATACTTCTCGTCCTCCGGCCCGACCACCATCTGGAAATTCAGATTCCAAACAAACATGTGGGTCACGTAGGGATAGTCGCGCCGGATCAATTCGTAGGCGCCCAGCAGGAACTTCGCCTGGTCGTCCTCGGTGTTGTCCTTGCCGTACCCGTAGCCCTCCGCCTGGTTGCTGGTACTCCAACCGAACTCCGTGAACCATATCGGCTTATCGCCGTCGCCGTTCTCTTCCATGATTCGGCGATAGTCGGTAAAGCGCAGGAAATAGAACGAGTTGTGCCCGTTCCAGCCCTCGCCGCGCTCCGCGCCAAACGGCTGGTCCGGGGCGTTGTTGTAGCCCGGCGGATGCGCACCCATGGCGTCGTAGTAGTCGCCGATTTCGGGCATCGCCGCGTAGACCCGTTCCAGGTACACCGCGTCGTCCATGGCGATATTCGGGTCCGCCACCCCGGTCGGGGTCGGCGCGCCGAACACCACCGTCGCGTCCGGGTCAACACCCTTCACGCCTTCATAGCCGGCCCGCAGCAACTCGCCATAGGCGCGGTAAGCGCCGTCATCCAGCACTCCCCACTCACGGGCAAAGTTGGTCTCGTTCCAGATTTCGTAGGCCTGCACCCGGCCGAAATAGCGATTCGCCAGCGCCGCCATGAAATCCTTGAAATCGTTCGGGGCCTCCGGCGGGCCGTGCTCGCGGCCGCCCAGCGCCCAGCCCGGCGCCTGCACCACGCTCAGCATCAGCTTCAGCTCCGCCCTCGCCACCGCCCCCACCACCTTGTCCAGCTCCGCCCAGTCGTAGCCGCCCTTCTCGACCGGCTCCGTGAACTTCCACCAGATCTGCTGCTTCAGCCAGTTGAAACCGGCATCGGTGGTAAGCCGCGTAATCGCCTCACGGTCCTGGTTGTACATGTGCGCCTGGAAACCATAACCCTCCAACGCGGGCAGGTCGGCCAGCAGGCCCGGCGTTGCCGTCGCCGCCGGCTCCAGCGATTTCGGGTCCGAAGCCTCGGTCAGTTTCGCCTCGGTCGGTTTCGCCTCAGTCGGTTTCGCCTCAGTCGGTTTCGCCCCAGTCGGGGATTCCGGAGCCGGTGCATCAGAGATTACGGCCGTGGGAGCCGCGGCATCTTGCGTGGGCACTTCGGTCGCGGCCGGAGGTGATACCGCGGGTGCCGGCTCCCCGCCGCAGGCCGCCAGCAAAGCTCCCACCAGGCCCGGACCGGCGATCAACAGACCGCGTCGTGAGTACCCTGCCCCAGCCCGTCGTTTGAAATCCTGCAAAGCAATCTCCCGTAAGCTCGAGCCACAATCGGCCGGGGGTTGGCCGCTGCAACGTGTCGACTGCGAGGCCACCGGCCCCACGGGGAAAGAATTATACCGGGGCGCCCCAATTCCTGGCCCACCACTCTCGTTCCGGTGGTACTATCAGCACTTGGACGTAAACTTCGTTCCAGACACATCCGCGCACAGCCGGAGTTCGAGTTACTCCTCCGGCCGTCTCACAGGAGGAAACTGAATGGCACAATCGCGCACTGGCTCCGCGGCCCTGGGAATCGTGGTGGTAATCGTCGCGATAGCCGGACTGTTGGCCATATTCAGCATCCGCATCGTCGGCGCCGGCGAAGTGGGGGTTATCCACACCTTCGGTGAAGTAGATACGAATCCCCGCCCGTCCGGTCTGCTCTTCAAGATGCCCTGGGCGAGCATGGAGACCATGAACGTCCGTACCCAGCAGTTCACCATGAGTTCTGCCTCCGAGGATGTCGGCGCCCTAGCCGGCGGCACCGTGAACACGCTGACCTCCGAAGGTCTTACCGTGGGCGTGGACCTCACCGTCCTGTTCCGCCTGGACTTCGGTACGGCGCCCGAAGTGTTCAGAGATCTGGGACCCCAGTACCAGGGCGTAGTCCTGTTGCCGGCGATCCGTGGTGCCATCCGGGACGTAGTCGCCCAGTACAGCGCCGAAGACCTCTACACCGTGGCCCGCGCGACCGTGGGCGATCTGATCTTGTCCAATCTGATTCGGGACCTCGATGCTCGCGGAATCGTCACCGAGCAGGTTCTATTGCGAGACATCACCTTGCCGGCGCAGATTCGACAGGCCATTGAGCTCAAGCTTTCCGCCGAGCAATCCATTCAGGAACGTGCCTTCCGCGTAGAAGAAGCCGAGCAGGAAGCCAATCGTCGGCGCGCCGAGGCCGCAGGTCAGCGGGATGCCCAGGCACTCATCAACGAGACGCTGACGCCGGAGTTCCTCCAGTTCCAATACATCGAGAGCCTGTCCGGTATGGAGGGCGGCAACATCATCTATGTGCCCATCAGCCCGGGTAGCGGCTTGCCGGTCTTCCTGGACGCGGGCGTGTCGGACAGCACAACCGCTCCGTAACCGTCGGCGGACCCGATGCCGACCCTGCCCTCGAGGCAGGGTCGGGACGAGCGATCCGGCAATCAGCTAGACTCTTTGGCCGCCGTGGGGCGATTAGCTCAGCTGGATAGAGCACTACGTTTACACCGTAGGGGTCGCAGGTTCGAACCCTGCATCGCCCACCCGCCCGGAGTGCGAATCGCCAGCGAGTGACCGTCCCGGCAGGCCGAGATAGCTCAGTCGGTAGAGCAGTGGACTGAAAATCCATGTGTCGCCAGTTCGATTCTGGCTCTCGGCACCAACAATTTCGATATGGCCTGCTCCAAACCTGTGAGTGGAAGGGAAATGGCTCGATTCACCCTTGAAATGGAGGAACCCGCTGACGAAACTAGTTGTGGTGAATCTGATGCGATACTTCCTCGTACTACTCTTCGCGGCTGGCCTTTTGCTCGGCTTGCCTACGTCCACACACGTGTTCGCAGCGACAGATGAGGCGATCCCGAATGG
>CAZVZW010000109.1:0-5983 GCA_964631365.1 uncultured Chloroflexota bacterium
GAACTGCCCGGCCTCCGGCGAGAACCGCTTCACCAGCCAACTCACCACGATAATCGCCGCGATTCCGGCCTGAATACCGCTGATCGCGTGATATGCCGGGAAGATTCCCGAGCGCCAGCCCGGCAGCAGGCTCTGCCCCAGATCGGTCGTCAGCAGCATCGCCACGAATATATAGGACATCAGGTACAGCGCACTCAGCATTTTTGTCCCCACCCGCACCGTATTCCAATTGCGCTGTGAGCCCTTCCAGTTCATCAGTAACAGGCGCCGCCACCGCGGAAGTTTGCCCAGGTCGCCGGCAGTCGCCACCACGTCCGGAATTACCCCCAACCACAGGAGCGCCAGTCCCGAGAAGAGCATCATCCCCAGGGCCAGCGCGTCGGTCAGAAACGGCGCCCCCCAGCTGAATCCGAACCACAGGTTGGCCCGGCCCTCCAGCGGCGGAATGGTAATCATGATTGGAATGAACAGGGCCATGCTCAGCAACGACGGGACCACAAACAGCTCGGCTATGCGCCGGCTCGGCAGTCCCCAGTAGCCGCGCGCCGCCCGGGACGCATACGCGATCAACGGGGCCGCCGCCACAAACGAAATAAGCACCATCAGCACGACCGTCGGATAGGCCCACGACGCCCGGCCGCCGTCGCCGGCGATCTTGACCACGTAGGCCCCGATACCGCCGATCGCCAGCAGTATAAGCACCATCACCGCGCCGTTGGCCCAGCTGATGCCCAGCGGTTGCGGTCGGTAGGCCGGCCGCAGTGACATGTTCAGCGCCGCGCGCTCGGGACTACTCATGCGTGGTCGTAGCCTCCTTCGCGTGGGGGTCGATCTTGGCGAGGTAGGTTACCGCCGGTTCGAAGCCGGAATTTTCAAGTAGCCGGAAGCCACGCTCCGAGTGGGCCGCCTGTGCGACCTGGCTTTCCGCATCGTGCAGGTCACCGAACACCAGCGCGCTCGTCGGACACGACTGCACACAGGCCGGCTGCACGTCCCCGTCCGCCAGTTCGCGGTCATCGCGATTGGCATCGGTCTTCGCACGTTGGATGCGCTGCACGCAGAACGTGCATTTCTCGATGATGCCCTTGGTGCGCACCGTGACATCCGGGTTCAACTGGTAATCCAGCGGGGTCGGCCACTCAGCATCCCAGAAATTGAAATAGCGTGCCGAATAGACGCAGCCGTTGGCGCAGAATCGGGTGCCCACGCAGCGGTTGTAGACCTGTACATTTAGGCCCTCGTCGTTGTGATAGGTCGCCCAGACCGGGCACACCGTCTCGCAGCCGGCGTTATCGCAGTGCTGGCACAACACCGGTACGAATCGCGCCTTCGCGTGGGGAAATTCGCCCTCCCAGTAGCGCTCGATCCGGATCCACGTCTTCGTCCGCCCCTTCGCCATCTGGTCCTCGTCGCTGATCGCGATATTGTTCTCCGCATAGCATGACACCACGCAAGCTTGGCAGCCCGTGCACAGGTCCGCGTCCACCACCATTCCCCAGCGGCGCCCGTCCGTCTCGGGATTCTCTTCGCCAATCAGGGCGCCGTTGCCCTCCAACGTTGCGGCCAGCGCCGCCGTCTCGTGCGGGTTACTCACCCTCTACCTCCAGAACCGGTTCTTCTACGTCGTTGTGCGGTTCCTCTACCCTCTCAAGCGTCGGCATCGCGATCTTGAGATCGATGCTGCGAACCCTTGCCCTCGTCGAAGCCCACGCCAGGCTCCCGGTTCCGGTATCGGTCACGGGATCAAGAATGGAAGAAATATTCTCGCCGCGGTCGCGGCGCCAGCGCCCTCCAAAGTTGCGGCCGCGGCCAATCGGCACCGCCACCACGTCCGGCGGCGTCACCGGCGACACAAACACCGGCACCTCAATGGTTCCGTGCCGCGTGTCAATCGCCACCACATCCCCCGTGCCCACGCCCAACTCCGCCGCCGTCTCCGGATTCAGTTCCGCCCACGAAGTCCACGTCACCGTCGTCAACGGGTCGCCCACCGACTGCAGCCACGGGCTTTCCGACTCATTCCCGGCGCCGATCGCAATCGTCGCAAATGGGATCAGGTGGAAGCGGAAGCTCCCGGCGTCGCCGGCGAACTCGGGTGTTGCCAGCGCCGTAGCGTCCCAATCGGGCAGCGCCGCGAACTCCGGCACCTCCGCCGCCTGCTCCCACGCACCGCCGCGACGGAGCAACTCCACCCAGTTGGCGTCAAATGCCGCCCCGGCCCCCTCCATGCCAAACAGCTTCTCAGCCCCCGCCCGCACCGCTTCATGCATGCTCGCCCAGGGCAGCGCGCCCGCGCCTTTGAGTTCTGGAGCCAGCGTCAGCAAGACATCGCCAAAGCTGCGCGCGTCGTTCCATGGGGTCGTCACCGGCTGCTGATATCCGACCACCTGTGAACCCGGACCCGGATCGGCCGCAAAATCGCCCCACGCTTCGAACGGGTGCGTCGCCGGCAGGATCAGGTCCGCCAGCCCGATGGTTTCGTTCATGAAGCTGGACATGCCGACCACAAACGGGACCCCGGTGATCGCATCGGCGAAGCCCGGGTTGCCCGGGATGCCGTAGGCCGGGTCGGCGTCGTAGACGAACAGCACATCCGGCACCGCCCCGGCCGCCAGATCGTCAGTGTAGGAGCGCCAGTCGGCAAAGGGCGTCTCCGGCAGGGGCCACGGTATGTGGGCCGGGGCCGTCGGATTCGCCAGCACGCCGCCCGCCTTGCCCAGGTTACCTACGACGAGATTCAGGAACAGCACCGCCGCGCCGCTGTCCAGCCCGTTGGTCTGCGCCAGCGCCGGTCCGCCGGCAAACGCCACGCCCGGCTGGCGATCCACGAATTCCCGCGCAATTTCCTGCACCGTCGCCACCGGGACCCCGGTTCGCTCGGCAACCACGTCCGGCGCGTACTGTTCCAGTACATCCACGCCGCCAATCGCTGCCACCGCATCCCGCCACACGTCGAAGTGCACCAGCGCCTCGGCCACGATCACCTGCGCGATGCTGAGCGCCAGCGCGCCTTCCTGACCCGGCTTGACATAAATCCAATTATCCGCGCTCGCCCCCGTCATCGACATTCGCGTTTCAAGCTGCGTCAGCCGCCCTCGGTCCCCACCGCGCATCCGGCTGTACGCCTGGCTGTACATCACCGACGAACCCCAGGTACCCAAGAAATCCGCCCCGAACGACAGCACCGTGCCGGCGTTCGCGATGTCGAAATGCGGCGTGTTATCGACGCCCAAAATCTTCTTCACCGCGGCCTGGAAAGTCCCGCTCTCAACCGGTTCATACACCAGGTGATCGCCACCGACCAGGTCCGCGAACGCCCCCGCCACCCGCGCCTCCGTGCCGGTCAGTCGCGAGGTCACCAGGTGGAAACTGCCGGCCGGGCCGATCGCCGCGCCCAGCATGTCCAGCGCCCGCTCCCACGTAATCTCTTCATAACGGCCATCGCCGCGGCTGCCTGCCGGAATCATCGGCGTCTTGATGCGGTCCGGGTGATACAGCGACTGCACCGCCGCCTGCGCCCGCACATCCGTCTTGCCCTGGTTGATCGGGAAGGCCGGATTGCCTTCCACCTTCTTTGCTCGCCCGTCCACGGTCCGCACCACCACGCTGTTGCCGACGTTGGAATGCGCGTCCGCCGTCGCGAACCAGACACTGTCGCCGGGCAGCGAATGCTCCGGAGCCAGTACGAAACTCTGCACCCGCGACTCACGTTCCGGAGCGGCGCACCCCACGATCACCACGCCGCCGGCCGTGCCGGCGACCCCGGCCAGGAACTTGCGTCGTCCCAGGTGCATCAGGAAGTACCTTCGATCATCGGTGGCACGTTGCGCAGTCCAGCGAGGCGCTGGATTTCAGCACCACATTCCCCACCGGAGCAGCGCTCGAGGCCGGTTGGTTGGTCGTATCCCGGTGACAGCCCATGCACTCGCCCATGTTCAACGCATTCACCTGCTTAACCACCTGGAAGGTCTTCACATTTCCATGGCACGTCTCGCAGGGGATATTCGCATCTATGTGAGTCACGTGTACAAATCGCACATGGTCGGGCAGGCGATGGACCCGTGTCCACTCAATCGGCTCCTGGGCCTCCCATTTGGCCGCCAGCTGCAGCACGCCCGGCAGATCCTGCCCGACGACCGCGTGGCAGTACATGCACTGCTCCACCGACGGAATCGTTGCCGCTGCTCCGGTGCTAACCCCGCGGTGGCAAAATTCACAGGGGATCGCGTTATCGCCCGCGTGGACCGAATGGTCGTAGGCGATCGGCTGCACTGGCGCCTGGCTGATCGTCCCTCCGGAGGCGCCCAGGAAGATCAGAACCGCCACCGCCCCCGCCGTCGCCAATCCAACCACCGTCAGGGGGATGCCGATAAATGCCATCTGCCGGCGGGTGAGTCGGGGCAAGAGGCCACGCAGGACGCCCATAGGCTAGATAATCATCCTCGGGAATACCTCAGGCAAAACCTCGATGGCCAGCAACAGTCCCTTCACTCCCACGGTCACCGCCGCGACAAATGCCAGCAGCGCGATCACGTAGAGCGGCATGCGGACCCGGCGGGCGGCTTCCTCATCAATATCGCCGGTCAGAACCAGCGAAGCGATAAAGCCGTGCGCCAGGATGTACGACAGTCCGGTGCCGATCAGCAATGCTGATAGCACCCACAGATGCGCGATGACTTCGGACAGCCGAACCCATTCAGCCTCGGTAATCGAGGCAATCTCCAAGATGTCCCCCAACGTTGTAGAAAACGCGCAAACCGACGCATCTTATTAGGTCGGCGACGGCTACCGCAAATCCCCCCGCCCAGTGTCCACCGCCATCGTGATCGCCTCCTCCGACAACCGCCTTCCGGAGGCCTCAATCAGGCCGACCTGAGCCATCGGTAGTGCCCGGTATCGCTACAATCCAGACCCCGCTGCAGCTCCACGCGTCTTTCTAGAACATTCTCCCTAAATATTTGGCCAGTCCCCGATCCTCCACCGACCCGATAATCTCGTCCGCCACATCCAGGACCGGCTGACTCGCGTTGCCCATCGCAATTCCCCGGCCGGCCCATTCGATCATTTCCATATCGTTTACGTCGTCCCCGATCGCCAGCACCCGTCCCCGGGTAACTCCCAGCCGTCCGGCCAGCCACTCCAGCGCCGCACCTTTCGACACCTCGTGGCCCACCACCTCCAGCACCAGACTGGCAAACGCATAGTTCGTCCACGGCATCGTCCACACCTTGCCCGCATACCGGCTCTCTAGTTCAACCTGGAACTCCCGCAGCCGATCCTCCTCGCCGAAGAACACCAGTTCCATCGCGTCGGCCAGCCCCTCGAACCCATCCGTCTCCACGAAGGCCGCTAGGTTACGCGACGCGTACCGTCGCAAAGACTCCACCTCGTGCAGGCTGCCGAATACATAGAGTTTGCGGGTTCTACCGGGCACGTCGTACCAGACGCCGGTGATCCCGTGTGCCCGCCCCAACTCCACCACCGGCCGCGCGATCGCGCCCGGGATGAATCGTTCCAGCAATATCTCCGCTGTCGCCACCCGCCGCACCACCGCCCCACTGCTCTGGATCAGGTAATCCCCGACCCCCAGCGGCTCGATCACATCCATCGCCGTCCGCCAGCGCCGCCCGGTCGCGATTACAATCGTCACCCCCTGCTCCGCCACCGCGTGGATCGCTGCCCGCGTCTGGGCCGGCAGCGCTTTGCTGTCCGGCAATATCGTGCCGTCGACATCCAGCGCGATCAGGTCAAAAGGCCGCGAGTCTCCACCTGCGTCCGGCGCTGCCAATTACCATCTCCAGTTGGGAAACATTCGCCCCGGCGATTCTATTGGCCCGGGCCGCGGAGACTACAATTTCAGTCCGGATCGCAACCGACGGGAGAATTGCATGGCCTACTACATCGGGATTGACGTCGGCACGCAGAGCAGCCGGGTCGTCGCGGTCGATGAAGACCTGTTCGGCAGCCATGAGCTGCGGACCTA
>CAZVZW010000110.1:0-2550 GCA_964631365.1 uncultured Chloroflexota bacterium
CTCGGCGTCCGAGCGGAAGCGGGAGAGCATGGCGACGCGGCAGGGAAAAGGCTGAAGGCGCTCGGTAAAAGTGGTGAAGTGCTGCTGGGCCAGAACAGTGGTGGGGACCAGGACAGCAACCTGCTTGCCCGCCATGACGGCCTTAAAGGCGGCTCGCAGGGCGGCCTCGGTCTTGCCGTAGCCCACGTCACCGCAGACCAGCCGGTCCATCGGGCGCTCGCTCTCCATATCGCCCTTCACGTCGTGGAACGCCTGCACCTGGTCCGGTGTCTCGATGTAGGGGAACTTGTCCTCCATCTCGGTCTGCCAGGGGGCGTCCGGCGCGAAGCTGTGCCCCGGGGCCACCTCGCGGGCCGCGTAAATTTCCAGCAAGTCTTCGGCGATATCCCGGGCCGAGCCGCGCGCCTTCTGCTTGGCCTTCTCCCAGTCGCCGCTGCCCAGCCGACTCAGCCGCGGGCTGAAATCGCCCATCGCCACATAGCGCTGCACCCGGCCCAACTGGTCGATCGGCACATAGAGCTTGTCATCCTTGGCGTAGCGCAGCAGCAGGTATTCACGCTCGCCGCCGATCTCCGAGGCCTTCACGATCCCCTTGAACTGCCCGATCCCGTGATCGATGTGCACCACGTAGTCGCCCGGCTTCAGGTCCGACAGGAAGGTTCGGTCCTGGACGTGTTTCTGGCGACGCCTGGGGCGCACCCGCGAACGACCAAAGATCTCCGTGTCAGTCAGGCACTGGATGTTTGGTTCGGCCAGCACCCAGCCCTCGGCCAGCGCGCTCCGCGAGACTGCGATCGCGCCGTTGGGCAGTTCGTCCACGTCCTCCAGCATCACCGCGCCCAGGCCGCGCTCGTTCAGCAGGTCACAGAAGCGCTTCCCCTGGTAGCTGGCCAAGATGGTGGTCGTGCGCGCCGCGCGGGCCTCCTCCAGGTCGGAAATCAGCACCGTCAGCCGCCCGGCATAAGGCTTGGCGGGGGCGAACCCGCCCACCCGCGCGACCTTCCCCGACTTCCCGCTACCGGGAGGGCCGTCCACGTGGGTGATCCGCAGTTCGGCCCGCTCCAGCGCATTGGCGAGATCCCCAGCGCCGAACACCGGGCTGCCGATCTCCGCCGGCAGTTCGCCGGCCGCCACCAGGCGGTCGCGACTCTCCGCCGCCAGCCGCTCGTTCTCCGCCACCGCCCAGCGCACCCCGTCCGGCTCGTCCAGCGCCACCAGCGCCTGGGGGCAGTAGTCCAGCAGCGTTACCGCGCCTTCCATGGTGCTCATGGTGTAGAACGCCGCGCCGTCGAAATAGATGTTGTTCTCCAGGTTGTCCAGGTGCCGAACCCAGGTCTCGCGATCCTCGGGTCGCAGCCTGTCCAGATCCAGCGCCTTCAGAGACCCGGCCACCTGCCGGCCCAGCCACACCGGCACCTCGCTGGCGGAGCTGAGCAGGATCTCCGGACAGGCCTCCCCGGAGCGCTGCGACGCGGCGTCGAAATAGCGCAAGGATTCGATCTCGTCGCCGAAGAAATCCACTCGCAGCGGCTGCCTAGCCCCGGGGGGAAAGAAATCCACGATCCCGCCGCGGCCGGCGAACTCGCCCTCGGCCTCCACCAGTGGATTGCGCCGGTAGCCCAATCCGGCCAGGCGCGCCACCAGCGTCTCCGGAGTCACCTCCACCCCGGCCGCCAGGGTCAAAAACTGCTTCCGAAACTCCGCCGGCGGCACCAGCCGCCGCAGCAGCGCCGGCACCGAGGCCACAACCACCAGCCTACGCCCGCGTTCGCCGCCCGGCTCGATGCTCGCCAGCCGTGAGAGCACCGCCACCCGCTGATTCAAGATTGCCTGGTTCACTGCCATCTGCGAGTAGGCCGGCTGGTCGGGATCGGGCAGCGGCATCACCTCGATATCGGCTGCCCAGGCCTGCACATCGCGCACCAATTCCCCGGCGCGCGCCTCGTCCGGCACCACCAGGATCAGCGGCCGGCCGATCCGCTCGGCCAGCGCCGCCAGGAGGACCGGCCGGGCCGCGTTGCGCAGCCGGACATCGCCCACCTGGCCGCTAGCCGCACCTTCCACGGCCGCCGCGAAGTCGTCCCGCTGGCCCAGCTGAGCCCGGATGTCGGCCAGCTGCATCAGCCGCTGTCCCCGTTGTAGCGGCTCATCACCGTTTCAAGTGGATCGCGGGCCAGGTCCAAAACCGCCGCCCCGGCCAGTTCTACCATCTTGCCGACCGCCGGGACTTCGTGGGGCTCGAATTCAGCCAGCACGAAGTCGGCCGGGTCCATCCGCCCCGGCGGCCGCCCCACCCCCAGCTTCACCCGGCGGAACTCGCGAGTGCCGGTCAGGTCGGCGATCGAGCGCACGCCCAGATGCCCGCCGGCAGTCCCGCCGCTGCGCACGCGGAGGCGTCCGAACGCCAGGTCGATGTCGTCGTGCACCACCACCAGCCGCTCGGCGCTCATATCCAGCGCCTCCAGCGCCTTCGTCACCGCGTGGCCAGAGTCGTTCATGAAGGTCTGCGGGAACAGCAGTGCCGCCTTTACCCCGTTGATATTGCCGACC
>CAZVZW010000110.1:2560-5959 GCA_964631365.1 uncultured Chloroflexota bacterium
AGGTCGGGCGCGTCGCCGCCGGCCGGGTCGCTATTCCCGGTCACGGCGTTCCAGAATTCCTTCAGCAACAAAGGCCTCGGCGAGTTCTTGCCACTTGTCCAGCCCGAGTTCTTCGGGACGGATTGAACTTTCCACGCCGGCCCGCCGGCAGGTTTCGGTGACCCGTTCGGACTTCCACTGCAAGCCGCCGGCCAGCGAATTGTGCAGCATCTTGCGCCGTGACGCGAAGCCCAGCCGCGCCAGGAAGACTGCCGCCTTCACCAGCGTATCGTCGGCTTCGACATCATTAGTCACCAATCGCACCACCGCCGAATTCACCTTCGGACGGGGCCAGAACGCCTTCGGCGGGACCTCGAATAGCTTCTTGGCTTCCGCGAAGCTCTGCACCAGCACGCTCAGCAGCGCCATGTCACCGGGGCCGGCACACATCCGGTCGGCCACCTCCAGTTGCAGCATCACCGTCAGCGTCAGTGGCCGGTATTCGTCCTTCACCAGATCCACCGTCAGCGGCGTGCCGACACTGTAAGGCAAGTTTGCGACGACGTGGAACGGCGCGCCCTCGAACAACAACGGCACATCGATCTCACGGGCGTCGGCGCGGATCACCTTCACGTTGTCAAACTTCTTGGCGGTATCGCGCAGCGCGGCCGCCAGTTCGTAGTCCACCTCGACGGCCGCCAGACTGCCGACCACCCGCGCTAGGCGACTCGTCAGTACGCCACTGCCGGCGCCGATTTCGAGTACGTTGGCGTCCTGCGGCAGATCGGCGTTGCCGACGATCCGATCGGCGATCAACTGATCCAGCAGCAGGTTTTGCCCGCGCCGGCGGTTGGGCCGAAATCCGCGCGGCACCCCGGCGGGGCGGGGGCGGCGGTGGAAACGACCCGGTGGTAGGTCGGACGCCGGCCGGACCTTCGCGCCGGGGCGTCGCTTGCGTTGCGGGCTCAAACGATTTTCATTCCTGCGGTTGCAAGTATGTCAGATGGAGCCGGCGTCCGAACGTCTTCCCAACAGCGACGCCGGGATCACCGCCAGCCAGCACAGCACCGCCCCTAGCAGGAACAGGTCGGCGAACATCCCCGCCGCCGCCACCCGGATGCCCAGTTCGTAGTCGGCGCTCAGGGCTGCCAGTTGAGTTTCGGTCTCAGTCCCGACGCCAATCGGCAACGGCAACAAAGCTGCCGCTTCGTTGAATCGCCGCAGCGCCCACGGCGTCAGCGCCGCCAACGCCACCATCATCCCCAGCAGTCGCGACACCGTCACCATCGAAGCGCCGACTCCCGCGTTTCGTCGGCCGGCCCCGCCCACCACCGCCGCCGCCAGCGGCGCGATCACCAGTCCGAAGCCGCTGCCGGCCAGCAGCAGGTCGCGAGTCATCGCGGCGTCAGCGACCGTCACCCCCCAGCGCGACGCCAGCAAAAGCCCGGCCCCGGCCACCACCGCCCCCGCCGCCACCGTCGGCGCATTTCCCAATCTTCCGGCCACCCATCCACCCACCGCCGCGCCCACCGGGATCGCGATCGTCATCTTCAGCAGCAGGATTCCCCCGCCCAGGGCGTCGCGTTCGATCACTGTCGCCGCGTACAGCGGCACGTTGACCATCGGTATGATGAGCCCGCCGCCCACCAACAGGCTCGCCGCCGCGCCCGCCGGGAACCGCCGCACGCGAAACAGCGCCATGTCGATCAGCGGCGCGGCGACCCGCCGTTCCAGCACCACGAATGCCGCTAGCGCCACCAGCCCGGCGACCGCCAGTCCGAGCGCCAGCGTCAGCGGCATCGCCTCGTCGTGCGAGATGCCGACTGTCAGCAGACCCAGTGCCAACACCGCGACCACCGCCCCGCGCCAGTCCAGCCCGGCCGGGATCGGGGCCGCGCGGTCGCGTAGGCGATAGGCCGCCAGCGCCAGTAGCGCCACGACCGGGGGATTGACGATAAATATCCAGCGCCAGCCGCCGGCCTGGGTAAGCGCTGCCCCCCAGAACGGCCCCAGCACCCCGCCCATCTCGGCCGCCGCGATGATCAGCCCGAAAACCACGATCCGTCTTCGCTCCCCGAAGTCCTGCGCCGCCTGGGCCAGCGCCACCGGCACCAGCGCCCCGCCTCCGGACGCTTGCAGGAAGCGCGCCCCGACCAGGAACCAGAGGTTGTCGGCCAGTGCCGCCGCCACCGAAGCCGCCGCAAACAGCGCCAGCGCGCCCAGGAACACCTTCCAGCGCGCGTGGATGTCCGCCAGCCGTCCCGCCACCGGCAGCGCCACCGTGTAACCGATCAGGAACCCGTTCACGATCCAGGCCGCCCGGTTGATGTTGCGAAATTCGATTCCCAGGTCCAGCACCATTGACGGGATCGCCGTCACCACCACTGTCTGGTCCAGGGCCGAGAAGAAGACTCCGGCGGTCAGGACGTACAGGAAGGCGCGCCCGCCGCGCGCTGGCGCTTTTCTAGAAGGGGGCGATGATTTCAACTGGCGCCTCGAAGTTAGCGAACTCAATCGTGCGGCGGGCGTCGTCGGTATCGCCGGCCGCCGTCGCTCCGGTCAGCACCACCCGGTAGACCAACGAATCGGCCTCGCCGATCCACACTTCGACTCCGGTCGTTCCGGGCAGCGGATCCGACTGCAGGAAATCGGCCACCAGGGCGTTGTCGGTACGCGCTTCGATCCGCCACACTGCGCGGCCATCCAGCGCCTCGCTGCCGACCACCCGCAAATCGGTCAGATCGGCCAGCAGCGCCGTCACTCCATCGCGCGGATCCAGCAATGCCCCGGCGATCGCCGGCGTCGCCAGCGCCTGCCACTGGTCTGTCGCCACCGGGTTGGTCACGTACTGGGTCGCGCCGATCGCGCGAAAATTGACGCTCAACAGCATCCCGAACGCCAGCGCCTCCATCCGCGCCTGCATCCGGTCCGGCCGCAGCACATCGCCCTCCACCCGCGTCACCTGCATCCCCGGGATCATCTCGATGGTCGATTCTTCCAAATCCAGCACGAAATGTACCGTCGTGATCTCGCCCATCGCGGCGGTCGCATTCTGCACGATCGCCCGGGCGTCGCCGTCAGCCGCATCGCCGCCACACGCACCGAGCAGCAGCACCAGCAGCCCGGCGAGACTTACGGCCCAACCTGCCCGGTTCCTCAAAACGGCGACTCCCCTGATTCGTCGATAAATGCTCTGAGCGAACGCAGCGCCCGCGCGCGATGGCTGGTCCGGTCCTTCGCCGCCGCGCCCAGCGCGGCGAATGATTCCGCGTGCCCGTCCGGGACGAATATCGGATCGTACCCGAACCCGGCCGATCCCCCGGGATCGGACGCGATGACGCCCACGCAGGTGGCCTCCGCCTCGAACAGCACCTCCTCGCTCCGCGCCAGCACAACCACGCAGCGAAACCGCGCGCCGCG
>CAZVZW010000111.1:0-5905 GCA_964631365.1 uncultured Chloroflexota bacterium
GGCGAGCAGGAGGCGGGCGTTCTGGATCACAGACTCGACCAGCGCCTCGATTCCCGGGTGACGGCCGTCGCGCTCCAGGTGGCGGCGGAGGCGGTCCAACTTGGCCCGTGCCCGGCTGTTGGCGACCGACGCTGGAATCTCGGGAGCAACTTCGCACACCCGGGCGGCCAGGACATCGACGGCCGGCAGCGATCGACGCGGATCTACCGACGCTCCGGCGCCGTCGGGTTGCTCAGGCACCGAATTTCTTGAGCCGGCCGGCATATCCGGCGAGCAGGCTCATGGTGTTGCGGGCCGGAAAGATTCCGAGGCTGCCGCTGCCGCAGGCTCGCTCACCGAACACGGTGGCGGCATCGGGGACGACATGCTCGGCATGTAACAGGAAGGGCACCGGGTGCCACGAATGCTGGCGCAGGCGGGACGGGGTGGAATGGTCGCCGGTGACGGCCAGCGCCGCGGGTCCGAGCCGGACGATTTCGGGGATCGCGGCATCGACCTCTTCGATGGCGGCCACCTTACCGTCGAAGTTGCCGTCCTCGCCAAGCGAGTCGGTGGCCTTGAAGTGGAAGAAGAAGAAGTCGTAGTCGTCCCAGTGGCGCTGCAGGGCAGCGACCTCGCCGGGGAGAGTGTCGCCGGTGTCCAGAACCTCCATGCCGGCGATGGTGGCCAGGCCTTTGTACATCGGATAGGCGGCCACGCAGGCGGACCTGACGCCGTAGATTTCTTCCAATGATTCCAGCGCCGGCAGGCCGGCGTAGCCGCGCATGAGGACGAAGTTGGCCGGCGAGCGATCGCCGATGACTTCGCGGACGCCGTCCAGGAACCGCCGCAGGATCGCCTCGGTGGCGGCGGCTTCGGGGGCCAGGGCGTCGGGGGCCAGCGGCGGCACCCCGGTGAGTTGCGGGTCGGTCTCCCGCACGGCCGGGTGTAAGCCCGCGCCGCGCAGTACCAGCACGGCGCGGTGCTGGCTCTCGGTGACGAGTTCGATTTCCACTCCATCGATCTCAATGGCCGAAAGGTCGGCAACGAGCCCGCGGTTCAGATCGGTGGAAATCCGCCCGGCGCGGCGGTCGGCGACGTTACCGTCGCCATCGATGGTGCAGAAATTAAGGCGGACGCCGATGTCCTCGGGGGCTAGGTCGAGCCCGATGCCCAGGGCGGACAGGGCGCCGCGCCCGATGTTGCCGGCGATCGGGTCATAGCCAAAGAGGGCCAGGTGGCCGGGTCCGCTGCCCGGCGTGATGCCGGGACCGACCGGCTCGCTGAGGCCGACGATGCCTTCACGGGCCAGGAGATCAAGATTGGGCGTGCGGGCGGACTCCAACTCGGTAAGCCCGGTGTCGGGGTGCGGCAGGCCGCCAAGCCCGTCCAGAACGATCAGGATCAACTTGCCGTCGTTGGCGAGATGCAGAGATTTGAGCGCGGAGGTCGGGATCACGGTTAGAGGTCCTGGCGAGGGGTGGAATGGCGGTCGCAAACGAGCGGCATTCTAGCACGCGGATCGGTGTTCTGAACCTGTGGAGGCGGCCGAAGCAGGGGCCGTCGGTCCGAAAGTTCCGGCCGAGATGTTTCGCCGCGCCGATTGTGCGATTCGCCACCGTGCGTCGACCGGACGATAGGTCACAATACGTTGAGACCAATTGGGGACGAACGGAGTGGGTGCCGTACACACGGATCAGGGACCGTCCCGAAAGACGGAGCTACTGGTGTCGGGGACGATCCCGATGTCCAATCTGCTGCGCGGGTTGGCGGCGCAGGAACTGAGCCTGGAAGAGCGGATCCTGGTGGTGGCGGATATTCACAATGCACTTTCTGCCGAGCGGCCATACCGGGCGCCAATACTGCAGCAGATGGTGGCAACCGTCCTGAATGAGATTGCGGGGCCGAAGCTGGACGCGGAGGTGGTGAAGGCGCTGCAGGCAACGCTGCGAGAGCCATTTGCCGCCTAGCTCTATGCTGGAGGCCGGAAGCGGCCAAGCGGCGGAGAGTCAGATGAATGCGGTAGTGATGCTGGCGGGCGGCTTTAGTTCGACGCCCGCGATCGAACGGGCTGTGCGCGAGGCCGACCTGGTGGTGGCCGCCGATGGTGGGGCGGATCACCTGAAGGCATTGGGTGTGGCTCCCGGGCTGCTGGTCGGCGACCTGGATTCGATCACCGGGGAGCACCGCACGGAACTGGAAGCGCAGGGCGTTGAGATCGTCCGGCACCCGCAGGACAAGGACGCCACCGACGCCGAACTGGCGCTGCTGGCGACGCTGGATCGCGGCGCGACAGCGGTGACGATCCTCGGGGGGCGGGGCGGCCCGCGGGCCGATCATGAAACGGCCAACCTGCTGCTGCTGGCGCACCCGCGACTGGCGGCGGTCGACGCGCGCTTCCTGACCGCTACGACCGAGGTGCGGGCATTTGGCCCGGGAGATCACCACTGCGTGGTGGCGCCGGGGGAGACGATCTCGCTGGTGCCGATTACGGCCAAGGTGCGCGGAGTAACGCTCGCCGGGGTGCGCTGGCCGCTGGCGGCAGTCGATCTGAAGTTGGGTTCAACCTACACGGTGAGCAACCGGGCGACGGGGCCAGAAGTTGCGTTGCACATCGGGGACGGAGTGCTGCTGTTCTTCCACGACCTGAGCGGTGATGGGACGGAACCGGCGGAAGACCGGGCCGAAAAGCCTTGACAGCGGCGCGCCACAGTGGGACGGTCTGGCGGTAGCGTTAGACGGCCCAGAGAACTGAATGACGATTTCCGCAGGGGAGCTGGAGTAGATCCGGCTGAGATAGCGGCCCCACACGCCGCATTCCCTCTGAACCTGACCCGGGTAATGCCGGCGTAGGAAGACGGATTTATTTCCACAGAGGGATGCCGCAGGTGTAGGTCTGCGGCTGTTTTTCTTTCCCGGCTCCTCGGGCGGATCATCACGTAGGAGGAGTCGGACGATGGCGACGATTATCGCGGCGTTTCAGGTGCTGCCGAGCGGCGTGGACGATCTCTACGCCTGCGTCGATGAGGCGATCGGGGTGGTAGAGCGGTCGGGGTTGCCCTACAACGTGAGCTGCTTTGAGACCACGATTGAGGGCGAGTACGACGAGATCATGGGCGTGGTCAAGCGCGCCCAGGCGGCCTGCCTGGAGTTCGGCGCGACGTCAGTGCTCTGCAACATGAAGATCGCCAATACGCCAAAGGGCACCACCATCGCCGAGCACATCGGCAAGTACCGGTCGTGAAATACCGGTGCGGTCCGGGGATGCGTTGAGCATGGGTGGCCGGTTCCGCCGGCTGGCCCCGGCGCTGGTGACGTTTGCGGCGATCCTAGTGGTGTGGCAGATCATGGTCGAGTGGCGGAACACGCCGCGCTGGCTGCTGCCGTCGCCGCTGGATATTGGCCGGGCGATGGTGGAATCGGCCGATCTGCTCTGGTCCCATGCCGGGATCACACTGCTGGAAATGACGCTGGGGTTCACGATCGCGCTGGCGCTGGGAGTGACGGTGGCGGTGGCGAGCCACCTGTCGGATGCCATCCGGCGCACGGTCTACCCGTTGCTGGTGGTATCGCAGTCGGTGCCGGTGATCGTGCTGGCACCGCTGCTGGTGATCTGGTTTGGCTTCGGGATCGCGCCGAAGGTGGCGCTGGTCGTGCTGGTCTGCTTCTTCCCGATCTGCGTCTCGTTCCTGGACGGGTTGCGGGCGGCGGACAACGAGATCCTGCAACTGCTGCGGGCGATGGGCGCGAATCGCTGGCAGCTATTTCGGATCGGCCGGCTGCCGGCGGCGCTGCCGGCGCTGGCCTCGGGCTGCAAGATCGCCGCGACCTACGCGGTGATCGGGGCGGTGATCGCCGAATGGCTGGGAGCCAGCCGGGGCCTGGGGGTGTTCTTGATCCGCTCGCAGAATTCGTTTCGCGCCGACCGTGCGCTGGCGGTGATCGTGATCGTGTCGGTAATCGCCATCGCCACCTATCTGACTATCGAAATTATCGCCCGGCTATCGATGCCGTGGTCATACCGAGAAAACGAGGGGGAACTTTGATCTCACGAAGACACTTGCTGAGTCTGGCCGGCGGGATGCTGGCGACGGCGGCGCTGGCCGGTTGCAAGGAGGATGCACCGGCGCCGGTCGAGGCGGCGCCGGCGGCAGCACCGGTCGCGACGGTGGCAGAAACCAAACCCGAACCGGCGGCGGCGGACGAGGTTTCGCTGGTGCTCGACTGGGTGCCGAACACCAATCACAGCGGGCTCTATGTGGCGCGCGACAACGGGTTGTTCGCCGACGAGGGCATCGAGATAGAGATCGTGGAACCGGCCTCCGGCGGCGGGCCGCAGGTGGTGGCCACCAGGCAGGCCGATTTCGGCATCGATTTCCAGGAGTTCATGACCCCGGCCCGGGCCGAGGGCGTGCCGGTGGTCTCGGTGGCAGCGATTATTCAGCACAATACGTCCGGGTTCGCATCGCTCAAATCCAGCGGCGTCACCCGCCCGAAGGATTTCGAGGAACTGACTTACGGCGGTTTCGGTTCACCGCTGGAATTCGCGCTCCTGCAAACGATGATGGAGGCCGACGGCGGCGACTTCAGCAAGGTGACGACGGTCGATGCCGGGGCGGCGGATTTCCTGACGATCATCCAGCGCGATGTCGATCTGTACTGGATCTTCTACGGCTGGCAGGGCGTGAAGGCCGATCTGGAGGGGATCGAGATCGAGACGCTCTTTGTGAAGGACTGGGGCGTGCCCGATTACTACACGCCGCTCATCATGACGAGCGAGGATCTGATCGCCACCAACCCCGATGTGGTGACGCGGACGATGAGTGCCATCAGCAAGGGCTACGAGAGCGCGATCGCCGATCCGGCGGCGGCGGCGGAGATCTTGCTGGCGGCGGCGCCGGAGACGGACCCGGCGCTGGTGGGGCCCTCACAGGAATGGCTGAGCCCGCAGTACCAGGCCGATGCTCCGCAGTGGGGCCACCAGGACGGTGAGGTCTGGCGGACGATGTCTGAGTGGATGGCGGATCAGGGACTGGTGGAGGCGGTGATCGACTGGGAGGCTGCCTTCACCAACGATTTCCTGCCGACGGGCTAGTTGTGACCTCGGAGAGTCCAGTGGGTCCGACAGAGGCGGTGGTGGCGGCCACCGACGTGGCGAAGACGTTCGGCCGGGGAGAGCGCGCGTTGCCCACACTGGCGTCGGTGTCAGTCACCGCGGTGGCGGGGGAATTTGTGACCGTGGTCGGCAACAGCGGCTGCGGTAAGAGCACGCTCTTCAACATAATCGCCGGGCTGGAACTACCGGACGCCGGGGAAGTCCGCCTGCACGGGGAACTGTCGATCGGCGTCACCGGCCGGGTGGGCTACATGCCGCAGCGCGATTTGCTGCTGCCGTGGCGGAGGCTTATGGACAACGTGACCCTGGGCATCGAAATCGCCGGCGGGAACATGAAGGACGCGCGCCGGCGGGCCGTCGAATTGCTGCCTGACTTCGGGCTGGCGGGGTTCGCCGATAGTTATCCCCATCAGCTCTCCGGCGGCATGCGGCAGCGGGCGGCGCTGCTGCGGACGATCCTGACCGGCCACGAGGTATTGCTGCTGGACGAGCCGTTCGGCGCGCTGGACGCCCTGACGCGGCTGGAAATGCAGCAGTGGCTGCTGGATATCTGGGAGCGGTTCGGCAAGACGATCTTCTTCATCAGCCACGATGTCGACGAGGCGATCCTGCTGTCGGATCGGGTCTACGTGATGTCGCCGCGACCGGCGACGATCGTGGCGGAGATCGCGATCGAGCTTGAGCGCCCGCGGCGATTGGCGATGACCGCCGGAAGGATGTTTGAAGAGTACAAGCGGGAGTTGCTGCGGCACCTCGGGGTGATCGCGTCGGACCGGGGCCTCGATGGAGCGGCGGCCTCCGGTTGATCGC
>CAZVZW010000112.1:0-5793 GCA_964631365.1 uncultured Chloroflexota bacterium
GGTCGGCGCCGGAGACACCAGCCTGCACCCACGCGTCCCACCAGCGGTGCAGCGGGCTGTGTTTGTAGGAGCATATAGTCTTGTGGTGTCCCTGTTGTGGAGGGGCGAATTCGTGGTGACCTGCGGCGACGAGCGCAGACTGCGGCGGCGGGATGTCGATGCCTGTCGCCGCTTCCAGGTCGAGCGCCAGTTCTGCGTAGGTGATCCCGTCGGAGGCGGTGTGGCCGGCGGTGTGTGCGCCGTGACGCTGCGGCGACGCGGTGGGCCATCTGAGTCGCCCGAGCCACCATACCAAAGCTTTGTAGAACGTGGCGCCATAGGGGAACCATACATGGTCGTCTTGACGGCGCAACTGCGGGGGAACTTCGTCTGGGTGCTTGGCCGGGATATACCACCTGGCATCGGGGGCGGTGGACCGGCGAACCCGTGGCTTGGTGTACATCGACGTGACCTTGGACTTGCAGTGGAAGACCGGTTCGGCGACGCGGTGCGGGGGTGGTGGTGACCAGCCCCAGGGGTACAGGTCCTCGCGTGCGTCGACGACGTCCCGTTGGTGCCCCTGTCGCGTCGTGGTGGTCGCCGTTCGTTGGGCTGGTGGCTGGTCCCGGCGACCGGCGCCGGTGGCTCTGGCGACCGCCGCGTCGACTGCTGCCGCGGCGGCGGGATCGGGGTGCGGTGGGGGAGTCTCGTCGGCGCCGTCGTCGTCGTCGTCGCCGCCGGGGCCGTCGCCAAGCCGGCGACGGGCGTCGGCGCGGGCGTGTGCGATGCTTAGCATCATCCGTTGGATCGCCAGTGCGAGGTGGACTCGGGCCGTAACAGCGGCGACACGGTGTCGGGGGACGCGGTGGCACGCGATGCCGGCTGTCGCCAGCGCATCAGCGTGGTTGTTTCCGTCGTGGTTGAATGGTGTGACGTCGCCCGCCACGACCTGGCGCCAGCTCGTATGCGCCTTCACCCAGGCGATACGGAAGGTCGCCTGGGTGCGTCGGTGCAGCAGTTGGTCCAGTCGGCGCCACCGTCGGTGATTCGGGATCTCCGCCGTGGCTCGCAGGCGTGGGCGCCAGTCGTTGGCGCGCCAGCGGGATCGGTGGGTGGTGACGCCGTCGTGTACGTGTCGGCTATCGGTGCGGAATTCGACGGGGCGATCGTCGGTCTCCAGGGTATAGATCAATGCCTCGATTTCGGCGGCGTTGTTGGATTGGATCGGACCGCTGAGGGGGATGCCGGCGTTGAAGCGGTGTGCGGGGCCCCAGTATACGCCGACGCCGGCCCTGCTGTGGACCCGGCTCTCGTTGTCCTCGCACCCGCCGTCGCCGAACACAATGACGTACCCCTCGTGCCACGCCTCCCCCTGTGCGTCCCTGCACGAGTCGTCGTACGGCGTCGCAGGGCCGAGCCGCTCGGACGATACCCGTCCGGGCGGCGTGGCAGCATCCGTCGGAGAGCATGTGGGCTCTGCTGGGCGCCGCCGGCGGTGCGGGGCGCATCTGTCGGCGGGGTGGTCGGGGTCGAGCAGTGGGATGGCATCGATATCTGCCGGGATGATGCCGCAGTGGGTGATGCAGTTGGGAAGGCGTCCGGCTTGGATTGCGGCGCGCACTCGTCGGAGCGGGTGTCGGATGCGCAGCGCCTCCCAAGCCGGGCACAGCCAGTAGGTGTGGAAAATGTTCTCCGTGGCAGTAGGGTCGCTGCAGAAGCGGCAGTGCCCGGTCGGGAATTCGGTGGGGTGCGCCTCACTCAGGCGCTTGTACGTCCAGCAGCCGTTGCAGATGATAACGCGTAAGAAGCCCTTGTCGATGGGAGTCGTCGCACGGTGATTATGCATCGCCAGTGTGGCGGCACGGTCGATGCCACTTTGCACGCCGTCGAGGTCGTTTGAGCCAGTTTTGGCGCGGCGCTCCTGCCCGGCACGCCATTGTTGCAGTCGGATTGCGTCGCGGATCGCATGCTCCCACGCGCCGCACTCGATGTCCAGGAAGCTGATCGTGCGCCCAGCGTCGTCGGTGACCTCCTCGGGCGCCGTCCATTTCCATCCGACACTGCTGCATGTCTCGAGCACACGTCGCAGTGGTCCTTCGCCGGCATTGGGCTCGGCGCAGCGGAGGGCCCAGAGGCGGCCCACTTCCGCTCGGATCTCGGGCCATCGGCTCATTTGTCGGCGCAGCGAGCACAGGACCCTGTATGGTAGCGCCTGTACTGGATCCACTCGGTGGCCCTGGTGGAAGAGTGTGAGCAGGATTTCGTTGCAGCGTCGACGGTGCCGTGGCATGAGTGTTTCAGCGACGCGAACGCGTAGGTCATGCAGGTGTTTGGGATTGAAGCGCGTGACCTCACCGCCGAACAGGGCGCTCGACACGGGTCCGGCGGCGAGGATGTTGGCGGTGCGGGAGGCTGCTATCGGCAGCCATCGGGCGCGCCGGACGAAGTCGGCCGCTCTGAAAAGACGGGCTCGGACAAAAGGTGCCGTCGGGGCGGTTGTTGGTGCCAATGCTGCTGGTGCTGGAGCTGCTGCTGCCCGCGGCGGGGCAGCAGCAGCGCCCGCCGCCGGTGGGCGCCGGTGGGAGCTGAAGCAGACATGGGCGCCGAGGACGCGGTCATCATGTAGGCGCTGTAGTTGTGTGCCCTTGTAGGTGACCGCGACGGTGGCAGCAGGGTCGGTGCATCGGATGCTCGTCTTTTTGATGGAGACCATCTGTCCTGTCAGGTCGCAGTACTCCTCTGTGACGTCCGCCCCTTTCTGCACCGCAGCCGCCGCCTCTATCGCCGTCGGTTTAATGGCCGTGGCGTCGCCATCGTCGGCGTAGGAGTCGACGTGGGCGCCCGTCTCCTCCTCAACAGCCCGGCACCACCCACTCGCGATGGCGGACAGGGCCGCCACCGAGAGTGGGCACCCTTGTAGCAGGCCCTGCGTGCAGATGAATTCCTCACCGACGGCACCGGCTCCGACACGGAAACGGCGGCGCAGGCGTGCATACATTCGGCGGAGCGGTCGGAGGATGCGGTCATCCATCCCAAGTTCTTGCAGCAGACGCAGCATGATTCCATGTGGCAAGGAATCAAAGCATTTGGTTAGGTCAGCCGATAGGCTGACCAGGCATTCACCGGTGAGGATTGCACGTTCTACCCGGAGTCCAAGCGACCAGAAGACATCGTCGGCCGCACAGCCCAGGCGGAAGCCGCGCATACCCTTTGGCATCCAGCGCTCTTGCCACACCATGATTTCGCGGACTCGTGTGCCTGCCCAAAGTCTGTACACTGCTGAGCATACGCTTATTGGACGTAATGATAGCGGCTGCCAGCCCTGGCCCTTTTGGATCATCGTAATCAGCGCCTTCTCCAGTGCGTCGGGCCACACACCGGTCAGCTCGACCGTGTCATAGAAGTCCGCGAGCAGCTGTAGGAGCGGAGGTGGTAGGCGCTTGAGTTCCCGCACTCGCCAGCCTTCCATACCTCCCGCTTGTCCAGCACTCATTCTTGCAAGGGTGCGAGAGAGGTCGGCGCCGGTGATGCGTGGGAGGTGCAGTGGGTGCCTCTGATAGTATTTGGCGAAGCGGTCGGCAAAGGGCTCCCATGCAGGCTCGGGGACCTTGTCGGAGTACCTCTGGAAGATTGGCGCCCACGCCGCGCGGAGCGTGTCATCCATCTCCTCAATGTTGCCCGTGACCGTCCCGTCGGCGCGTTGGATGGTGGTCACCTGCTGGCGCGAGCGGCCGGCGCACCAGTCGAAGATGCGTCGGGGGCATTTGGCGTATGCCTCCTGCATGGTCTGTCGCCATGCGCCGACGCGGTGGGAGCGTTCGTCGGCGGTGAGCCGTCGCGCCGCGGCGGCGACGGTGTCGGTGGCGGTGGAGATCGCTGTAGGCGAGGGGACGTCGTTGGCGTCGCGGAGCGGCGCGAGGGTTGTCTCCGCCCGCAGGTAGGGCATGTGGAGCTGGCGCCTGATGCGGCGCCAGAGTTGTATTGTGGGGGTCAGTAGTGGGGCTGCTGGTGCTCGCTGTCGGTGAGTGAGCTGGTGGCGCAGCTCCTCGAGCCGGAGCTCGAGGTTGAGTAGCTGGCTCTGGCGCATATTGGTGGCGCCATCGTCGCGCGCGCGCTGGTTGGCGGCAATGTAGGCGCGGACTGGTGGGCGGACATGTGCACGCCCGGCACAGCGCCGGGCGGCGCCTGGCGGAAGAGCGTCCTCTGAGCGTCGCACGCAGTACTCCTCGGCCATCTCATTCCACGCCTTCCAAATCGACTTGACATCCCTTGCGGCAATGTACTCGTCCCAATGTTTGCGCCGTCGGTCAATGATCTCGTCGGCGATGGCGGACTCGGCGTCCTTGCCGATCTTCCGCCACCTCTCTGTAGGGTATGCCGACGGTATGCGGGGGCGGAGCGCCTGCTGCCCGTACGCCGCCACGTCGAGTTCGAGCTCAAGAGCACAGTGGGTACGAATCGGCAGTGGGCCGTCGCGGTAGGGGGCAACACGAAAATGCTTCTGCGCGGCTGCGGCAGCCGCGGAGAGTAGCATCAGGTCAATACGCGTCGGCCTCGTGTTGCTGCTGTAGCATGTGCTGGCGGGCTCCGCCGACAGCAGTAAGCGTGGGTGGCGCAGCGGCTGGCAGAGCTGACGGAGCTGCTGTGGCGTGGTGACGGCCTCCTCCTCGCCGTCGATCTCCACCGCCGCCACCGTACGGCCGACGAAATGCTCCGCCTCATAGGCGGTGCCGGTGACGTCGTGGACCGTCGCGTCGAGAACGAGCGACTCGCGCGGCGGCAGGCGTTGCGTGCTGAAAGGCCGGTCGGCGTCGGGGCATCGGCTGGCGAAGGAGGCGGCCAATGGAGCTCCCGCCTCCTTCGCGACGTTGAGAGCGCGGTGCTGGTATGCGTCGACAAGGGCAGCGTCCACCCACCGCCCGGTCTCGAGCGCGGCGTGGAGGGTCGCTGACCTGGCCGAGTTGGTGTTGAGGTCGCCACAGAACACGATTGGCACGTCTCCGAGGCTGGCGGCGTACTCAAGGATGCGCTGCAGCATGGCCTCGCGCTCTCGGGCGCTGTCGACGTCGCCGTAGCAGTTCATGATGTGAATTGCCTGCCGGCCGTCGCCGTAGCAGACCACGACGTGCTGGAAGCGGCGTGTGTCCCAGAGCGCCCGGTACAGCCGCTCAGGCTCTGTCTTCGGTGCGCTTGCCACCGGGATGGCATGCGCCGGGATACCTCGTCTGACCAATACGCCGACCCCTCCGCGACATGGTACGGATGCAGTACGGCGGCCGCGGACAACCCGCGCCATCATCTGAACTGGCTTGCCCCAAAAGGTCTGCCACTGACCGGCCAGACATTTGGACGTGCGGGCTTGCCATGCTTGAGGTAGAGCGATCTCTTGCAATGCGACAATGTGGTGTCGGAGAGTATTGAGAGATGCGGTCTTGTCCTCGATCGACGTTACATTCGCCGACAGTATCTCCCAGCTGGTGCCCCGACTGCGGATCGCATCTGCTGCCGCAGCTGCTGGTACCGGAGCCGCTGGCGATGCCGGCGCCGGCCCTGGTCTCAGGGCCTCGCCGACCCGTACTCCCAGTAGACCGGTTGCCCATAGTATAAGCCCAGATATGAACACGAGTAGTAGTATTCGGTATGTATATTTGATAGACGCGTTCGGTTGGCCCAATTGATAGACCCATCCGCGCCGCGCATCAGCAGCGCGGCACTGCAACGTGTCGGAGCCGGTGTGTGGGTGTATGCAGGCAAATCGGGTGTGGGAGCTGTAGATGTGACCAGGCGATCGTGCCTCGCCGCCCCGTCCCCCCA
>CAZVZW010000113.1:0-5739 GCA_964631365.1 uncultured Chloroflexota bacterium
ATCGCATGCGGCGGGAGTTCGGCATACAGGCGAATGTGGGCGCCCCGCAGGTGGCCTATCGCGGCACGATTCGGCGTGAGGTTGAGGCCGAAGGCAAGTTTGTGCGACAGACGGGTGGACGTGGGCAGTACGGGCATGTGGTGCTCGAACTGGAGCCGGCGGCTCCCGGAGCCGGAAATTCGATCGATCGAAAGATCGTTGGCGGCTCGATTCCGATAGAATTCATATCCGCGGTCGAGACCGGTATTCGTAGTGCGCTCACCGATGGACCCCACGGGTATCCGATGACCGATATCGCGGTCAGGATTGTGGATGGTTCGTCGCATCAGGTGGACTCATCGGAACTGGCCTTCCAAATCGCGGGAACCATGGCGATGAAAGACGGCATGGCGAAGGCCAGAAGCGTCGTGCTCGAACCAATAATGGAGATGGAAGTAATAGCGCCTGAAGGCTATATGGGCGAAGTCGTGGGCAACTTGGCCTCTAAGAAGGCTGATATTAGTGATGCGGTCGTCGACAAAGAGCAGGTTCAGGTAAGCGCGTTTGTCCCGCTCGCGGGATTGTTCGGTTATGCTGGCGAGCTTCGTTCGTTGACGCAGGGTCGCGGGACCTTCACGCTGGAGTTCGCGCACTATGCAGAGGTCGCGGTTGCGTCGATGAGTTCAGAGTTCGCGACTACGTAAGATATGTATAGGATGTCTGCGCAAAAACGGGATGCAAGGAGACTCGGGAAGGCGAAGCCTTCCTCGGAGAAACCAGAGGGTTAGATGGCAAGAGAGAAATTCGAACGAACCAAGCCGCACGTCAACGTCGGCACCATCGGTCACATTGACCATGGCAAGACCACGCTGACCGCGGCGATCACGAAGGTCCTGGGACTCAAACAGATGGCTGAGTACCGGGAGTTCGCCACGATCGACAACGCTCCGGAAGAGAAGGCGCGCGGTATTACGATCGCCATCCAGCACGTGGAGTACGAGACCGAGAATCGTCACTACGCCCACGTCGACTGCCCCGGACACGCGGACTACATCAAGAACATGATCACCGGCGCGGCGCAGATGGATGGCGCTATCCTGGTTGTCAGCGCCCCCGATGGCCCGATGCCGCAGACTCACGAGCACGTCCTGCTGGCAAGGCAGGTCGAGGTTCCGTCGATGGTCGTCTTCCTCAACAAGGAAGACCTGGTCGATGACGAGGAACTGCTGGAACTGGTCGAACTGGAAGTGCGCGAGCTGCTGTCTGAGCGAGAGTTCGACGGCGACGACCTCCCGGTCGTGCGGGGCAGCGCCCTGGCGGCGATAGAATCCGAGAGCGACGATCCTGATGCTCCTGAATACCAGTGCATCTGGGATCTGATGGCCGCGGTGGACGAACACGTCCCCACGCCGCCGCGCCCGGTCGACCAGGACTTCATGATGGCGATCGAGGATGTGTTTGGCATCAAGGGCCGCGGCACCGTGGTAACTGGCCGGATCGATCGCGGGATCGTGCACACCGGCGACCCGGTCGACATCGTCGGCATGGGCGAAGGCCACACCGGAGTCGTGGTGACCGGAGTTGAAATGTTCCGCAAGACGCTCGACGAAGGCCAGGCTGGCGACAACGTGGGATGCCTGCTGCGCGGTATCGAGCGCGACCAGGTGGAACGCGGCCAGGTGCTGGCCAAGCCCGGCAGCATCACCCCGCACACCGAGTTTGCCGCCGAGGTCTACGTGCTAAAGCGCGAAGAAGGCGGCCGCCACACCCCGTTCTTCCACGGCTACCGACCGCAGTTCTACATCCGGACGACGGATGTGACCGGAGAAATCGAATTGCCCGGTGGGATGGAGATGGTGGTGCCCGGTGACAACGTCGAGATGGGCGTGAAGTTGATTACCCCGGTGGCGCTCGAGCGCGGCGTACGGTTCGCGATTCGTGAAGGCGGCGTGACGGTTGGCGCCGGCTCAGTAACCAAGATAGATAAGTAGAAGGACTAAGTTCCCCTGGCTGAACGAGCTACAAGAAAACGGCGATCGTCGCGCCGACGGCAGCGGATTCGTATCCGGCTGAAGGCGTACGACCATCGCATCTTGGACCAGTCCGCAGGACGCATCATTGAGAACGCCGAGCGGACCGGCGCTGAGGTACGCGGGCCGATTCCGCTGCCCACGAAGATCAACAAGTGGACGGTGATCCGTTCGCCGTTTATCGACAAGGACTCGCGCGAGCAGTTCGAAATGCGGACCCATCGAAGGCTGATCGATGTCATCGATCCCAAGCCCGAGACGATGGACGCGTTACTGAACCTGGATCTGCCGGCCGGTGTCGATATCGAGTTGAAGTCGTAGCGGCGGCATGAGTATTGGCTTGATCGGCAAGAAACTGGGAATGACCCACGTCTATGACGACGATGGGCGCTATATCCCGGTCACGGTCGTCGAGGCCGGGCCGTGCAGCGTGACCCAGGTTAAGACGGTGGCGAACGACGGCTACCAGGCGGTGCAGATTGGTTTTGGCGAGACCCGCGAGAGCCGGTTGACCCAGGCGCAACTGGGTCACCTGGGTGACAATTCACCCCTGCGACACCTGCGCGAGTTTCGCGTCACCGACGATGCCGGTGTTGCGGTCGGAGACATGGTTACGGCGGGGGTGTTCGAGCCCGGTCAGAACCTGAGCGTCACCGGCACTTCCAAGGGGAAGGGCTTCGCTGGGGTCATGAAACGCCACGGTTTCCACGGCGGTAAGCGTACCCACGGCCAGTCTGACCGAGAGCGCGCGCCCGGTTCCGTCGGAGCCGGCACAACCCCCGGTCGGGTGTTCAAAGGTACACGTATGGCAGGGCAAATGGGCAACAAGCGGGTGACCGTCAAGAACGTGACCGTGTTTCGGGTCCTAGAAGAGCGTAACGTGGTGCTCTTGAAGGGGCCGGTACCCGGTAACAACGGCTCGATCGTCCTCATGAAGCCGGGGTCGAACTAATGGCCTCGGAATCTGCGACGCAAGTGGCGACTGCCCGGCAGCTTGGTCCTGACGGAAAAGAGACGGGCACGGTCGAAGTTCCCGCGGAGTTCGTGCCGGCTGATCTACCGGTCGGCCTCCTGAAACGGACGATTGTCGACCATCAGGCCAACCTGCGACGCGGCACCCAGTCTTCGCGTTCCCGCGGCGAAATTCGCGGCGGTGGCCGCAAACCCTGGCGCCAGAAAGGCACCGGGCGCGCCCGACAGGGCACGATCCGCGCTCCGCACTGGCGCGGGGGGGGAGTGGTGTTTGCACCAAAACCCCGCGACTACAGCCGGACGCTGAATCGCCGTGAGCGGGCGACTGCCTTTCGGGCGGCCGTCGGACTAAAGGTGGCGGCGGCGGCGCTGAGCGTGATCCCAAGCCTGGACCTGGCCGACGAGAAGACGCGTACACGACGAGCGTGGCTCGACGCGGCGGGATTGGAAGGCAGGGCCCTGCTGGTGGACGTCGAACTCAGCCAGGGTCTGGCCCGGTCCACGGCAAATCTGCAGCGAGTGGTGGTGGCCCGAGCGGACACCGTAAGTGCCAGTGACATCCTGAGCGCCGACCACGTAGTGGTATCGACAGCGGCCCTGGAAGCTATGCGAAAGCGACGTGGCGATGGATCTGCGTGATGTAATCGTCCGCCCGATCGTGACTGAGAAGTCGACCGGTATGGCCGAAATCGACAAGTACGTGTTCGAAGTCGCCGATGGCGTGAACAAGGTACAGGTAAAGGCCGCGGTCGAAGAGATCTTTGAAGTGAACGTCAGGGCAGTGAATGTCTCGCGGGTGCGCGGGAAATGGCGTCGCTACGGAAGCAGCCGGGGGAAGCGTCCCGACTGGAAGAAGGCGATCGTGACCCTGCAACAGGGTCAAGCCATCGACATCTTCCCCGGAATTTAGGTGATTCTGTAATGGCCCTGAGAACCTTCAAACCGACCTCCCCGGGGCGCCGTGCTTATATCGCGGTGGACACCTCGGAGATCACCAAGAACAAGGAGCCCGAGAAGGCGCTGCTGCGCCCCCTGAAGCGCAAAGCCGGGCGTAACAACCAGGGCCGCATCACGGTTCGACACCGCGGCGGTGGGGCGAAGCGCCGGTTCCGCGTCATCGACTGGAAGCGTGACAAGATCGGGATCCCGGCCCGGATCGCGGCTATTGAATACGACCCGAATCGCTCGGCCCGGATCGCGTTGCTGCATTATCGGGACGGCGAGAAGCGCTACATACTGGCGCCCTCGGGAGTCGCGGTTGGCGACGTGATCTCGTCCGGAGCAGAGTCGGAATTGCGGGTCGGCAACGCGCTCGAACTTCAGCACATTCCCGACGGTACGACGGTGCACTGTGTCGAGATGCAGCCGGGCCGCGGGGCCCAGCTGGCCCGGAGCGCCGGTACTTCGTTGCAGGTTATGGCGAAAGACAGGGGCATGGCAACGTTGCGGTTGCCTTCGGGGGAGATGCGGCTGGTCCATCAACGTTGCGTGGCGACGATCGGAGTCGTCGGCAACGAGGATCACAGCAACACCTCGCTGGGCAAGGCCGGACGATCGCGTTGGCTGGGAAGACGGCCAACGGTGCGCGGGTCGGCGATGAACCCGAAAGACCACCCGCACGGCGGAGGCGAAGGCAAAGCCCCCACCGGCATGCCACCGAAAACGCCCTGGGGCCGACCGGCGATGGGCTACAAGACGCGCCGCGGACGGCGGCGCAGCGACAAGTTCATAGTCCGTCGCCGTAGCAAACGGCGCTAAGCAAACAGATGGATATAAGAGAAGTAGAACACCGGTAATGTCACGATCACTTAAAAAAGGACCCTACGTAGACGAGCGCCTACTGAAGCGGGTGCGCGATCTGGATCGGCGCGGCGAGAAGGTGGTCATCATGACCTGGAGCCGCCGGTCGACGATCTTTCCCGACATGGTCGGGCACACGATCGCCGTCCATGACGGGAGAAGGCACGTGCCGGTGTACATCACCGAGAACATGGTCGGGCACAAGCTCGGGGAATTCGCCCCGACGCGGGTGTTCCGGGGCCATGCCGGGATGAGATCCACGGGCCCGAGAGAGTAGCGAAGAGGAACTTAGTTGGAAGTTTGGGCAACCGCTAGATACCTAAGAATCGGACCGCGCAAGGCGCGCTTGGTTGGTCGTTCGATAGTGGGCCAGGATGTCGAAGGCGCGCTGGCGACGCTGGCGTTCCTGCCGAACCGTGGCGCGGACTTCATCGCCAAGGTGGTCAAGTCGGCGGTGGCCAACGCCGAAAACAACTACGGGCTGCCCCCTGGCAATTTGTACGTGTCGCGAATCTCTGTGGATGACGGGCCGCGCCTCAAGCGGATGCGCGCCAAATCACGGGGCCGACCGGGCTGGTACAAGAAGCGAATGGCCCATATCACCGTCGTAGTCGACGAGCGGGAGTCCTAGATGGGCCGAAAAGTACACCCGATTGGATATCGCCTCGGCTACCTGCGCGGCTGGGACAGCCAGTGGTACGCCGACCGCGACTACGCGAAATTCCTGTTGGAAGACGACGAAATCCGCCGAGTGATCCGGCAGTGGCTGAAGAACCCGCCGGGCAGTGACGAGCGTAGTCGGGGACGGCGTAGCTTCGGTGCCGGCGTCTCCGGCATTGGCATCCGGCGAGCGTCGAATGTCATTCGCGTGACGATCCACACCTCCCGGCCGGGAATCGTGATTGGCCGCGGCGGCTCGAACCGTGAGGCGCTACAGCTGGTGCTGGCGAAGCATTTC
>CAZVZW010000114.1:0-5668 GCA_964631365.1 uncultured Chloroflexota bacterium
GGCATGGATATCGCCGATCTGGACGGCGAGGACCTGCGACACTTCCGTCAGGTGGCCCAACTGGTGTTCCAGAATCCGTTCGACGCCCTGAACCCGCGCTTCACCATCGACCGCTCGCTTCGCGAGCCGCTGGTCAACGCCAAGATCGACCGGGAAGAGCACGAGGAACGCATGCGGATCGCCATGCGACGGGTCCACCTGCCGGACGTGGAACAATACACCGGGCGTTATCCTCACCAGCTTTCGGGCGGTCAGCTGCAGCGGGTGGTCCTGGCCCGTGCCTTGATCCTGGAGCCCCGTTTCGTGGTTGCCGACGAGCCGGTGTCCATGCTTGATGTCAGCGTTCGCGCCGGCATCCTCAACGTCATGCGCGAGGTGCATGACCAGATGGGGCTGACGGCGGTTTACATTTCCCACGACTTCGCCCTGGTCCGTTACGTCTGCAGCCGCACCATCGTCATGTATCTCGGCAAGGTGGTCGAGGACGGCCCGTCGGAAGATGTGGTACGCGATCCCCAGCACCCCTACACCAAGGCCCTGGTACAGGCCGTTCCGGTTCCCCGGGTCGATCAGTCCCACGATCCGCTGCCCATTATCGGCGGTCTGTCCGATGTCCAGGAAACGCCGTCAGGTTGCCATTTTCGGGATCGCTGCCCGTTCGCCTTCGCCCGCTGCACCGATGAGGAACCGCCGATCCAGGAGATCGCGCCCGGCCGCCGGGCGGCCTGCCACCTACTCGACTAGTCTCACCTTGTTGACACCAAAGGGCTAATTCCACGCGTCGAGGGGGCGCGTCGCCTTTTCGATCCAGGCCGCCGTCTCGTCGTCCACAAGCGGAGCGACGGTTTCGAGGACCCACCGGTGATAGCGGTCGAGCCAGTCTGCCTCCTCGGCTGTCAGCAGGGCCGGCTCCACCAGGTGGGCGTCGATCGGCACCACGGTCAGGGTTTCGAAGGCCAGGAACGGCAACTCCGCGTCGGACGGATCGGCGCTGGGCAGTGCGACAATCAGGTTCTCGATACGGACACCAAAGGCACCGCTCTCATAATATCCGGGTTCATTGGAAACGATCATTCCCGGCCCGAAAGGCGCCGAATTCGGCGCCTTGGAGATCGACTGGGGCCCCTCGTGGACATTGAGGAAGCTGCCCACGCCGTGCCCTGTCCCGTGATTGAAGTCCAGTCCGACCTCCCACAACGAGCGCCGCGCCACGCCGTCCAGGTGTCCGCCTCGCGTGCCGCGGGGAAAACGGGTGGTGGCAAGCGCGATGTGAGATTTGAGAACGCGGGTGAAGCGATCGCGCATCTCCGCCGTCGGGTCGCCAACCGCGATGGTGCGGGTGACGTCCGTGGTGCCGTCCATATACTGACCACCCGAATCGCAGAGGTACAGATCGCCCCGGCGGATGCTGCGGTCGCTTTCGGCGGTTGGCCGATAGTGGGGAAGTGCCGCGTTGGGGCCGCTTCCCGATATGGTGGAGAAACTCGGCTCGACGAACAGCTCTACCTCGCTGCGCAGTTGGTCGAGCCGGTTTGCCGCCTCCAGTTCGGTGAGCCGGCCCTTGGGTGCCTCCCGGTTCATCCAGGCCAGGAAACGCGCCATCGCGGCGCCGTCGCGGCGGTGGGCATTGCGCGCGCCGGCAATTTCCACGTCGTTCTTTTCCGCTTTGGGACGGGCGCAGGGATCAAGAGCGTAGACGATGGTTGCACCGCTTCGGCGCAGACGCTCGACGACCCCGGCGGCGACGCCAAGTTCGCGTTCCAGCGCCGGTCCGCCGGCACCTGAATCGACCTGCACCGTGGTCGCGCTTCGGCCCAGGGCTTCAAGGGCATCGCCGAATCGGCCCGGCGCGTGGATCGTGGCCTCGGCCGCCAGGTGACGCCCCGCCGCCGGGGTCAGTTTGCGCGGGTCGATGAACAGCTCGACCGCGCCGTCCCGGCGGACAATCGCCCATGATAGCGGTAGTGGCGAGCGGGGCACGTCGCTGCCCCGGATGTTGAGGAGCCAGGCAATGGAATCGGGGGCCGTCACGACGGCGGCGTCGACGCCGCTATGGGCCAAGTCGGTGGCAACACGGGTCCGCTTGTCAGTCGATGCAACGCCCGCGTGGCGCAACTCGTGAGGGACAACCGGCCCGATTGGCAGTGCCGGTTGACCCCGCCAGACCGCATCGAGGGGATTGTCCGCTACTGCTTCCGGGGTGCCCGCTGCCCGCCGCGCCCCTTCGGCGTAGGCCTGTATCTGGCGCTCGGTATGAAGCCACGGATCGTAACCCAGGCGTCCGCCCTCGGGCAGGTTGGCGGCGATCCACGCGGCCGGTGGATCGTCGGAGAGGTCCAGCGACTCGAAGAGATCGGGGTCCATCTGGGCACGCACCTGAAGGGTGTAGCGGCCGTCGACGAAGATGACGGCACGCTGCTCCAGGACTACGACCAGGCCGGCCGATCCGGTGAAGCCGGTGAGCCATCGCATGCGGTCGACCCGGGCCGGTACGTACTCGCTCTGATAGGCGTCGCCGCGCGGCACCAAGAAGCCGTTCAGACCCCGTCGCTCGATCTCACGGCGCAGGTCGGCCAGGCGGTCGGCCGGTGCCGGCCCCGGTCCGAAGCCCGGATCGGCGACGGCGGCAATCTCGTCCTTGAGTGCTGCCAATTGGCGCCTCAGCGCATCGTCAGCCTCGGGGGCGATCAGTTCGATCCATGTTTCCGTGGCGCGGCCGGCCAGGGCCGAGACCACGCCGGCGATGATGTCGCGTACCGCGTCGACGCCGATTGCCAGTCCGATGGCGCGAAGGCTCGCCGCCAACGCGTCGTCGCCCTGGTATGCCTCCGCCATCGAACTTCCTCCTGCTGGGTCGTCGATCGTCAACGCTAGGTGGGGCGGGGGGGGGTGTCAAACGGCCTGTAGCGGCGCCATGTACGAGTTTTCCCGCTCGGCATCGTCGGCTACACTCATCCTCCGGGACTGCGTAAAAAAAATTGGCACCCGGCTTGTGCCTGACCGGGATGAATGCAGGGAGGTAACCATGGAATTGGAATTACGGGGAAAGAAGGCCATCATCACGGGCGGCACCCGGGGAATCGGGCGCGCCATTGCCGAGGGGTTCGCCGCCGAGGGATGCGACGTCGGGATCTGCGCCCGCGATGCCGAGCAGGTGACGGCCACGGTGGCGGCCCTCAAGGGGCGCGGCGTCAACGCCGCCGGCGGCGCCTTTGACGTTGCGGACGCAGACGCCCTGCGCGCCTGGGTCGACGAAATGGCGGCCGCCTTGGGCGGGCTCGACATATACGTCTCCAACGTCAGTGCTCAGAGCCGATCCAACGACGAGGCCGAATGGCGGCGCAGCCTTGAAGTCGACATCCTTGCCACCGTCATCGGGATCGAAGCCGCCGTGCCGGTGCTCGAGAAGTCCGACGCAGCCGCCATCGTCTTTATCGTCACGGCGGGCGCCGTACAGGTCTACGGTCCGCGCAAGCCGTATCCGGCGGTGAAAGCGGCCGGCCTCGCCCACATGAAGCACCTCAGTCACGATCTGGCGCCGAAGGGGATTCGTGTAAACGCGGTCTCTCCCGGTTCGATCTTTTTCGAGGGTGGCGTATGGGACCGGCGGAGCCGGGAAGAGCCGGAAAAGTTCAAGAGGATGATGGAACTCAACCCCATGGGCCGCATGGGCAAGCCCGAGGAGATAGCCAACGCGGTGGTTTTTCTGGCCAGCCCGGCATCGGGCTACACCTCGGGCACCAATCTGGTGGTGGACGGGGCGTCGACGGTCCGCATCCAGAACTGAGCCGCCCGTATTCCAAGGGAGGGAACCATGTACGAGATCAACGAGATGCCGCCGCAGGTGGAACCGGAGCTTCTGGAGCTGCTGGCTCAGTGCCGCACCGAGTCGATCGGTCACCACCGGCACTGGGGTTTTGTCCATGGCTCCATCAAGGCGGTGATGCCGGAGCGCCGGGTGGTCGGGACGGCGGTGACGGTGGCCTGCCCGGGTCACGATTCGGGGATGATCCCCTATGTCATCGGAATGCTGCGGCCGGGGGACTTCCTCTGCGTTGACCGGCTGGGCGACGACCACAACGCCTGCTGGGGCGGCGGGACGACCCTGGCAGCGCAGATCGCGGGTGCCGTGGGCGTGGTGATCGACGGCCCCTCGACGGGGTCTTCGAAGTTCCGCGAATACGACCTGCCGGGGTGGATCAAGGGCTATACGCCTATCACCTGCCACCCCTATGGCAACGGCGGCGCCATCAACATTCCGGTCAGCATCGGCGGCGCAGTGGTGCTGCCGGGCTACGCGGTGCTGGCCGACGAGAGTGGCGTGATGGTGCTGCCGCCGGACGACGTGCGCTACCTCGCTCAGGGGGCGATCGAGCGGCAGGACGGCTATGCCGCCGTCCACGCGCGGCTGCGGGCCGGCGAGAAGATGAGCGCCATCTCAGGCATTAACGACAGGATCGATGCCGGTTACGCCAAAGAGCAGGCAGCGCGGCGCGAATAAATTCGCGTCGATACCACGATACGCAAACACGGAGACAAGGCCATGTACGAAATCAACGAGATGCCGCCGCAGGTGGAGCCGGAGCTTCTGGAACTGCTGGCCCAATGCCGGGCCGAGACGATCGGCCACCACCGACACTGGGGATTCGTCCACGGCTCCATCAAGGCAGTGATGCCGGAGCGCCGGGTGGTCGGGACGGCGGTGACCGTGGCCTGCCCGGGCCACGATTCGGGGATGATCCCTTATATCATTGGCATGCTGCGGCCGGGGGACTTCCTCTGCGTCGACCGGTTGGGCGACAACCACAACGCCTGCTGGGGCGGCGGGACGACCCTGGCGGCGCAAATCGCGGGTGCCGTTGGGGTGGTGATCGACGGCCCCTCGACGGGATCTTC
The DNA here is from genome assembly GCA_964631365.1 of uncultured Chloroflexota bacterium. Lineage (GTDB taxonomy): Bacteria > Chloroflexota > UBA11872 > UBA11872 > VXNJ01 > JASLPR01. The sequence goes on from CAZVZW010000114.1 coordinate 4,897, forward strand.
GAAGTTTCGCGAATACGACCTTCCGGGATGGATCAGGGGCTATACGCCGATCACCTGCCATCTCTACGCCAACGGCGGCGCCATTAATATCCCGGCCAGTGTCGGCGGCGCGGTGGTGCTGCCGGGCTACGCGGTGCTGGCCGACGAGAGCGGCGTGATGGTGTTGCCGCCGGACGACGTGCGCTACCTGACCAAGATGGCGATCGGGCGGCAGGTCCGCCAACCCGAGGCCCTGGATGAAATGCGGGGCGGGGTGAAGCCGGCCGACCGGCTCGGCATCACCGACAAGATCCGAGCCGGCGCCGAGTCCGAACGGAAGGCGAAGCAGGACGCCGGTTGAAATCGAAGGCGCGGCGTCACAGCGCGGAATAGCGGGAGATGAGGGTATGACGAAGGTACGGCGGGTCGCCCTGGCTCCGTTCGCCAACGGCGCCGAGTTGGCTCTTTCCATTCACGAGGTGAAGGGCAACCAAGGGGACGGGCCGACACTCGGCATCTCAGCCGCCATCCACGGCGACGAGCCGACCGGCACTCACACGGTGATGGAGATCGCGCGCCGCCATGGCGAAGGCGGCTTCCGAGGGCGCCTCTTGCTACTGCCGGTCGCCAATCCCTTGGCCTTCGAGGCCAACCGCCGCTGCACGCCCCTTGACAGTCAGAACTTGAACAGGGTGTTTCCCGGCAATCCCGGGGGCTGGTTCACGGAGCAACTGGCGGACCGCATCAAGACGGAGTTTCTCGTTCAGATGAATGGCGTCGGCCACGACAACAC
>CAZVZW010000115.1:0-5609 GCA_964631365.1 uncultured Chloroflexota bacterium
GGACCGGCTGTGCCGGGCGTCGGATTTCATCTCGCTGCACATGCCGCCGACCCCACAGACAGAGCACTGCATCAACGCGGAACGGCTGGGAATGATGAAGTCGACGGCCTACCTAGTGAACACGGCGCGGGGGCCGCTGATCGACGAGCTGGCGTTGCTGGAGGCATTGACGAACGGGTCAATCGCCGGGGCGGGGCTGGATGTGTTCGCGGTGGAGCCGCTGGCGGAGTCACCGTTCTTCGGTCTGGACAACACGATCGTGACTCCTCACGTGGCCGGGATCACCGAGGGGGCGAATCGGCGGATGATCGTGCAGGCGGCGGAGAACATCCTGGCGGTGCTGTCCGGGGACTGGCCGCGGGACATCGTGGTCAACGGTATGTACTCGGACTAGATCGAGCGACCGGTGATCGTTGGGTTCGACCTGGATGGCGTGATCTGTGCCGGGGCGCGGCTGATCCCGGGGGCGGCGGAGGGGGTGACGCAAGCGCGGGTGCTGGGGCACCGGACATACTTCATTACCAACAACGTCCAATTGAACGCGGTGGAACTGGCGGTCCGGCTGCAGACGCTGGGTTTGGATGCGGGCGCGAGGGAGATTGTGTGCGCGACGGAGGTGACGGCAGATGTGGTGGATCGATTGCGGCCTCGGCCAGAACGGGTGCTGGTGCTGGGGACGGACTCGATTGCGGAACCGGTGGCGCGGACCGGGATCGAGGTGGTGCGGGAGCTGGGGTCCGATCCGGTCGACGCGGTGGTGCTGGGGGTCGACACCAACTTCGCCTATCGCCACCTGACCCAGGCGCACCGGGCGATTGAGCGGGACGGGGCGGTGCTAGTGGCGCCGAATAACGATACGTCGTTCGCGACGGCGGGCGGGACGACGCCGGGGGTGGGGGCGTTTGTGGCGGCGCTGCGGGCGTCGTGCGGGGCGGAACCGGTGGTGGTGGGCAAGCCGGCACCGCATCTCTTTGCAAGTATCTTGGAGCGGGAAGGGGCGACGGCGGATGATTTGCTGGTGATCGGGGACAATCTGTATTCGGACGTGGGCGGGGCGAAGGCGGCCGGGGCCAGATCGGCGCTGGTGCTGACCGGGGTGGATTCGCGGGCCGACGCCGAAGCGCTGCCGGTGGCGGAGCAGCCGGACTACATAATCGAGCGGTTGACGGAGATTCCGTTTGACGCACCGGCAGCGGCCAGACCGGTCGACGGGAGGGACTGAAAACGATGCCGGAAACGAATGGCAAGGAATTGAGTCGGTTGGGGATCGTGGAATGGGTGGGGCGGACCGGAGCGGTGGTGATCATGCGGCGCTTGGAGCTGGAGTTGACGCTGGGGGTGGTGGAGGCGGTGCTGGAAGGCGGGCTAGATGTGGTGGAGGTGACGACCGACAGCGCTTCGGCGTTCGCGACGATCGGCGAGATTCGCGAGCGGGTCGGCGACCGGGCGCTGGTGGGGGCGGGGACGGTGCTCCACGCGGCGGCGGCGATCCAGGCAATCGACGCGGGGGCGCAGTTCGTGGTGGCGCCGAATACGGACACGGACGTGATCAAGGTGTGCGACCGGCTGGACGTGCCGGTGATGCCGGGAGGTTTCACGCCGACGGAGATTACCCGGGCGGCGGAACTGGGAGCGGACGTGGTGAAGGTGTTCCCGGCGCGGCTGGGCGGGCCGAAGTACATCGCCGATGTGCTGGCGCCGATGCGTGGGTTTCGGCTGCTGCCGACCGGTGGGGTGTCGCCGGAAAACGCCGGGGACTACATCCGCGCCGGCGCCTTCGCGGTGGGGATCGGCAGCGCGCTGGTAGGCTCGGAACTGGTAGAAGGCCGGGACTGGCCCGGCATCACAAGGGCGGCGCGCCGCCTGGCCGACGGCATCGCCGCGGCGCGTAGCTGAGAGGTTCGAACGGATGGCGTTTCGAGATTTGCGGGAGTTTCTGAAACTGCTCGACGAGCGCGGTGAACTGCGGCATGTGACGGCGGAGGTGGACCCGGAACTGGAGATTACGGAGATCACCGACCGGGTGGTAAAGGCGGGCGGGCCGGCGCTGCTGTTTGAAAACGTGAAGGGCTCGCGGTTCCCGCTGGCGACCAACATCTTCGGCTCGGAAGAGCGGATGAGCTTGGCGCTGGGAGTGAAGGAGTGGGGCGAACTGGAGCACCGCCTGGAGGAATTGCTGGACCTGGCGATGGGGCCGCCGCCGAAGGGCATCCTGGGCAAATTGGGCGCGCTGGGGGACATCATCAAGGTGGGCCGGATCGGGCCGAAGGAAGTGAGTTCGGCGGCGTGCCAGGAGGTGGTGGAGACCGATAACCCATCGCTGGCCGATTTGCCGATCATGAAATGCTGGCCGGACGACGGCGGCAAGTACATAACCCTACCGCTGGTGTTCACTCACGACCCGGCGACGGGGCGCAGGAACGTGGGGATGTATCGGTTGCAGGTGTTTGACGACCGGACGCTGGGGATGCACTGGCAGTTGCACAAGGGCGGCAGCGAGCATTTCCGGCAGTCTCGACAGGAAGACCAGCGGCTGGAAGTGGCGATCGCGGTGGGGACGGAGCCGGTGTTGACGTATGCGGCGAGCGCGCCGCTGCCGCCGGATGTAGACGAGATGGTGTTCGCCGGGTTCCTGCGTGGGAAGTCGGTGGAGATGGTGCGGGCGAAGACGGTGGATGTGATGGTGCCGGCGCACAGCGAGTTCGTGATTGAGGGCTACGTGGACCCGGCGGAAGTGCGCACAGAAGGGCCGTTTGGCGATCACACCGGGGTCTATTCGTTGGCGGACGAATACCCGGTGCTGCACGTGACGGCAATCACCCGGCGCGAGGACCCGATCTATCTGTCAACGATCGTGGGACGGCCACCGATGGAGGACGCCTACCTGGGCAAGGCCACGGAACGGCTTTTCCTGCCGCTGATCCGGCTGATGATCCCGGAACTGGTGGATATCCACCTGCCGGTGGACGCGGTGTTCCACAACTTCGCGCTGGTGTCGATTCGGAAGCGGTACCCGGGGCAGGCGCGCAAGGTGATGCACGCCGTCTGGGGACTGGGACAGATGATGTTCACGAAATTCGTGATCGTGGTGGATGAGGACGTCGATGTGCAACACATGCGCGAGGTGCTGTGGCGGGTCGGCAACAACGTGGACCCGTCGCGAGATGTGGAGATCGTGACCGGGCCGACGGACACGCTGGAGCACGCTTCGGCGGAACCCCACTACGGCGGTAAGATGGGGATGGACGCGACGACGAAGCTACCGGAAGAGGGGCATCACCGCGACTGGCCGCCGGACGTAGTGATGAGCGCGGAGATGCGCGAGCAGGTGGACCGGCGCTGGTCGGAATTGGGCCTTGACTGAGGGGGGTCGGTGGGTAGTGGGGTCGATGGCGGGGCCGGCGGCGAGGGGCGGGAGAGCGTGATCGCACGGGCCGGGGTCTACCTGGAGTCGATTCGGTTTCAGCACACGATCTTCGCACTGCCGTTTGCGTTCGCGGCGATGCTGCTGGCCGCCGACGGCTGGCCGGGCTGGAGGGTGGTGATCCTGATAACGCTAGCGATGGCGGGGGCGCGGACCGGGGCAATGGCGGCGAATCGGCTGATCGACGCGGAACTGGACGCACGGAATCCGCGGACTGAAACGCGAGCACTGCCGGCGGGGGCGATGCGGCGGTGGGAAATGCTGGCGCTGGGGGCGGGCGGGGTCGTGCTGCTGGGGCTGGCAGCCTGGGGGCTGAATTCGACAGCGCTGGCGCTGGCGCCGGTGGCGGCGGTGCTGGTGTCGGCCTATCCGTACTTCAAGCGATTCACCTGGCTGTCGCACTGGTTTCTGGGATTGGCGGACGCGATCGCGGTGGCCGGCGCCTGGATCGGGGTAGTGGCGGGGCTGGACACGGCGGCAGTGCTGCTGACCCTAGCGATGATGTTCTGGATCGCCGGCTTTGACGTGATCTATGCCTGCCAGGACCTGGACGTGGACCGGCGCGAGGGGCTGCATTCGGTTCCGGCGCGATTCGGGATCGGGCCGGCGCTGTGGTTTTCGCGGGGGTCGCACCTGGTAGCGGTGGGCTGCATGGTGGGGCTTGGGGTGGTGGCGGAGTTGAGTCCGATCTACTGGGTCGGAGTGGCGACGGCGGCGGCGCTGCTGGTGTACGAGGCGGGGATGGTACGGGCGGATGACCTGAATCGTCTGCAGCAGGCGTTCTTCGATATGAACGGGTATGTGTCGATGGCGTTTATGGCGTCGGTGATCTTGCACTTCATAATCGGGGTATGAGTTCGGGCATGGATCGCGAGAATGTGGCGCTGGCAGTATCGGGCGCGAGCGGGTCGGTGATCGCACGACGGTTCGCGGCGGCGGTGCTGGAGCGCAGCCTTCACCTGCATTTCGTCTGCACGCGCTACGGGCGGCTGACCTGGGAGCATGAGCTGGAGGAGTCGCTGGACACCGCGCTGGCGGAACTGGGGGCACTCGGGCAGATGACGGTGCACAAGCCCGGGGACATGGCGTCGGCACTGGCGAGCGGGTCGTTCCCGGTACGGGCCTACGCGGTGATTCCGTGCAGCATGGCGAGCGCGGCGGCGATCGCGACGGGGGTCGGAACAAGCCTGGTGCACCGGATGGCCGACGTGGCGATCAAGGAGCGCAGGCCGCTGGTGGTGGTGCCCCGGGAAGCGCCGCTGTCGCCGATTCACCTGCGCAACTTGCTGACGCTGAGCGAGGCGGGGGCGACGGTGTTGCCACCGATGCCGGCGTTCTATCAGCGGCCAGAGTCGCTGGAGGAGGTTGTGGGTGAGATAGTGCAGCGGGCGCTGGCGGCGGTGGGGCTGATCGGGGAGTTACCGGCCGGGATGCAGTGGGGTGGGAGCGAGTGATGCGGCTGGAGGCGCTGATTTTCGATCTGGATGAGACGATCATGCCGGATAACCCTTCGGCGGAGGCGGCGGCGGTGGCGGCGGCGGAGATCGCCGCGAGTCGGCACGGGATCGATGCGGATGCGCTGGCGGCGAGTCTGTTCAGGAGCGCCAGGGCAGTGTGGCGGGCGTCGGATTTCGGCGAGCACGCAAGAGCGCTGGGGGCGAGTTCGTGGGAAGCGCTGTGGGGGGCTTTCTCTTACCCGGACCCGCGGCTGGCACCGCTGGCGCGCTGGCTACCAGAGTATCGACTGCTGGCGTGGAGCGGGGCGCTGGCCGAGCACGGCATCGAGGATGAAGGGCTGGCGTTGGAAGTGGCGGATGCCTTTCGACGGGAGCGGCGGGCGCGACACCTAGTGTACCCGGAGGCGCCGGCGGTGCTGGACGACCTAGCGCGGGACTACCGCCTGGCGCTGTTGACGAACGGCTCGCCGGATGTCCAAAACGAAAAGATCGATGGGGCGGGGTTACGTGAACGCTTTGATCCGATTGTGATTTCGGGGGAGGTGGGGGCGGGGAAGCCGGAGCCGGCGGCCTTCGAACATATTCTGGAGTTGATGGGACTGGCGGCGGGGCAGACGGCGATGATCGGCGACAGCTTCCGGCGCGACATTGTGGGCGCGGCGGAACTGGGCCTGTTCACGATCTGGCTGAATCGGCTATTGAGGAAGTATATCTGCAGGTTAAAGGAC
>CAZVZW010000116.1:0-5597 GCA_964631365.1 uncultured Chloroflexota bacterium
AGATCGTTATAACCGATGGCGGCTCCAGCGACGGTACGGCGGAGCGCGCCGCCGAGTTGCTCAGTGGGCTCACCGAGGTCCGGGTGATCCCTGTGCCCGGAGCCAACATCGCGGCCGGGCGGAATCGAGCGATTGCCGAGGCCCGGGGCGAGATCGTGCTGGTGACCGATGGCGGTCTGTACCTGCCGTCGGACTGGGCGGAGGCGCTGCGCGATGCGGTGCGGGCGGAGGAAGTGGACGTGGCGTTCGGCTACGTTCTGTCCGCGCCCGGCAACGATTTTGAGACCACCCTGGGGGCGGTGACCCGGCCGCTGGCGCATGAAATCGATCCAGTTGCCTACCCGATCAGCGGTGGCTGCACCGGATTCCGGCGGAAGTTCCGCGATCGGGTCCGGTATCCGGAATGGCTGGATTACGGCGAGGATTTGTATCTGTGCCGGCAATGGCGAGACGAGGGGGTGCGGGTTCGCCATGTGCCGGCAGCCAACGTCGGCTTTCGTCCCCGCGCCGACCTGGGGGCGTTCTATCGCCAGTACTTTAACTATGCCCGCGGTGATGCCGAAGCCGGGATGCTGGGAGATCGCCACGCGCTGCGCGCCGGCGCATATGTGGGGCTGATGTTGGCGGTGGCATATGCGGCTACCGGTGGCCTCGGACGAGCACTCCCGCTGCTGGCCGGGGCTGCGTTGGGCGTGGCATACCTGCGGCGGCCGCTGCGCCGGCTGTTGCTGGCGACCGGACACTGGTCGCCGGCTCGCCGGGCGCAGGCCGTACTGTGGTTGCCGGTTATTAGGCTCGTCGGCGATGTCGCCAAGATCCTGGGCTATCTGGAAGGCCGGCGCCGGGGCAGACCGCGAGGGCAGCAATGACCGGGCCGGAGAGTACGGTCGATGTGGCGGTGGCGATCGTCGCCTACCGGGTGCGCGATGCGCTGGCCCGGTGCCTGGATTCGCTGGAGGACGCCCTGGGTGATCTGACGTCCCGGGTTACGGTGGTCGACAACAGCCCGGACCTGGCCACCTGGCACAGCCTGGCGGCGCGCCCGCGGGTCCGCCGGCTGCGGGGCGGGCCGTCATTGGGTTTCGGGGCAGCCTGCAATCTCGCGCTGGGGCAGGCCGAGGCGCGCTTCTTCCTAGTGCTCAATCCGGATACGGTGCTGCCGCCGGAGAGCGTCCAGGACCTCGCCGGGGAACTGGATCGCGACCCTGAGATAGGGATTATCGGGCCGAAGCTGATTCGCGAGAACGGAGAACTGGACCCGGCCGCGCGGCGCTCGTTTCCCACCCCCGGGGTCGCGCTGGCCCGCCTGACCCGGATCGGAAGACTCCTCCCCGGCTCGCGCCGACTTGGCGGATACAACTTGACCCACCTCGACCCGAATCAACGCGCCGAGGTGGGGGCGGTTTCCGGGGCGTTCATGTTGACCCGCGGGGCGCTGTTCCGCGAACTGGACGGGTTCGACCGGGGATTTTGGATGTACGGGGAGGACCTGGATTTCGCCCGTCGAGTTGGCCAGCGCGGCCTGAAGGTTGTGTATGAGCCGTCGGTGACGGTGGTCCACGCGAAGCGTCGCTCCAGTTCCCAGCGGCCGCTGCGGACCCGCTACGAGTTCTATCGCGCGATGTTGCTCTTCTACCGGAAACACCAGGCCGGCGAACGCTCGTTGTTCATGAACGGCTTGGTGGTCGCTGGTATATTCGCGCTGGGAGCCGGTTCAGTGCTCCTGGAAGGATTGCGCCGCGGGTTTCGGGCGGTCCGATTGCAGCGCGGCTCAGCCGCTCGCCGGCGATAACGGATCGGGATGCGAATGGGTTTGCTCGCCAGGCTGGGTGGCTGGTTCGGGGTCGGTTCGGTGACCCGGCGGCGCGGCCAGTTCGAAGCGGCGGTCGGCATCCTGTACCCGCTGGCCGATGTGGCGGTCATTGTCGCGGCCAGCGTCCTGGCGTTCATCTTGCACTTCAAGCTCGAACTGGGCCCGGAGATGCCCTACCGGCATATCGAGTTCTTTCTCCCGGCGTTCGCCATCTACGCACTGGCCTTCGTCATCGCCGGGCTGGCGTTTCATGCCTACCGCGACCCGGACCGGATGTCGGTTGTGGTGCGCACCTACCGGCTGATCACAGCGGCGACGCTAGCGCTGCTGGCCACGATTGGGGTGCTGTACTTTGCCTCCCCGGGGATTCTTGATTTCGCCCGGGTATTGCTGGTTTTCCTGTGGCTGTTGGTAATCGTTTTCACGGTCATCCTGCGCACCATCCTAGGTCGCTCGCTGCGCATTCTGGCTCACTTTGGGATTGGCTCGGAACGGATTCTCCTTCTCGGCGGCGGCCCGGAGGCGCTGGCGGTGTACGACCTGCTGGTCGGCTATCCGGGGCCCTGCTACACGGTGATCGGGCGGTTGCAAGATGACGACGACGCCGATGCGGAAATACCGATTCCGGTGCTCGGCCCGCTGCATATTCTGCGTGGCGCGCTGATCGAGAACGCCATCGACAAGGTGGTCATCGCGTTGCCGCGCGCCGACTCGGAATTGCTGCTCGAGATCGCCGGTGTCTGCGGATCGCAGCGGGTCAACGTCTGGATGCTCCCGGACCACTTCCAACTGATGGTGTCGATGGTTGGTGAGGAGCAACTGGCGGGACTGCCGCTTATGACAATCAACGATGTGCGGCTGAAGGGGGTCAGCCGCCTGACGAAGCGGCTGGTGGACATTGTTACCTCGACCCTCTTGCTGATAGTTCTTTCCGCGCCGCTGTTGCTCATCGCGCTGGCCGTCTGGATCGACAGTCGCGGCCAGATCTTCTACGTGCAACAACGCATGGGCCACGACGGAAAGCGTTTTTCGATGATCAAGTTTCGGTCCATGCGGACCGATGCCGAGGCGCAGGGGCGGAACTGGACCATCGAGGACGATCCCCGCGTGACCCGGGTTGGTCGGTTCTTGAGGCGCTTTTCACTCGACGAAATTCCCCAGTTGATGAACGTCCTGAAGGGCGAAATGAGCCTGGTTGGCCCGCGGCCGGAGCAGCCGGAATACGTGGAGCGGTTCGGACGGGAATACCCCCGGTTTCTCGAACGCCATCGCGAGAAGGCAGGGATGTCGGGGTGGGCTCAGGTGAACGGATTGCGCGGCGACGTCTCGATTACCGAACGAACTCTCTACGATCTGTACTATGTTGAAAACTGGTCACTTGGATTGGATTTGAGAATTCTGCTCCGCACAGTCGTCGAGGTCGTTCGCGGGCGGGCGTACTGATCGGCCGGGGCGACACAGGACCGGCTCCGACCAACGAGTTTTCGGCCCGGCTGCTCCCGGGAGGCCGCTGGCAAGCGCGCGGTTGGTGGGCGCTGCTGGCGCTCCTCTTGTTGCTGGCCGCGTGCCGGTCGGGTGCGGAGTCCGGTACTGACATCGGGGAACTCGGCGGCCCGACGCCGACCCCGACGCCGATTCCGGCCTGGACGGCGCTGGCGCCCCCGATCTGGTACGAGCCGCTGCACGAACGGCCGGTGGTGCTGGATGCCTTCGGCGACGGAGTTCGGGCCGAGACCCGTCTGGATGGTGCTGCCGGCAACCCGCGACGGCTGAGTGGGCCCAGCGGCCTAGCTGTCGATCGCGATGGCAACCTCTACATCGCCGATCACACGACGGGAACGATCCGTCGGATCGATGCCGCCGGCGCGGTGGTCACGATTGCCGGTACCGGGCAGCGCGCTGATGATGGCGATGGCGGGCCGGCCCTGGCGGCGGGGCTGATGGATCCGTCTTGGATGCTGGTGGACGGCGCCGGCACGGTGCTGGTTAGCACCATGAACCGGATCCGCCGCATCGATCCGGACGGCACAATTGAAACGATCGCCGGGACCGGACAGCCCGGCTTCAGTGGCGATGACGAGCAGGCGGTCTTGGCGGAGTTGAACGCCAACGCCGGCATGGCACTCGATGCGGAGGGCAACCTGTTCATCGCCGATCGCGGCAACAACCGGGTTCGGCGGATCAGTCGGGGTGGGGTGATCACGACGGTGGTCGGCGGCGATGTTGATGCCCCGTTGATCGAGGGCGCGACCGCGACGGGTGGGCGGGTGGAGGGGCCGATCGACGTGGCGGTGGCCTCGGACGGGACTGTATATGTGGCCGAGTTTGATGGGCACCGCATCCTGCGGCTCAATGCCGACGGGACCGTGTCGGTGGTCGCCGGGACGGGTGCGCCGGGGTTCTCCGGGGACGGCGGCCTGGGGTCGGCGGCGCAGGTCAACTCGCCACGGGCGGTAGAGGTCGACGTGGAGGGGAACCTGTACTTCGCCGATTGGAAGAATGACGCGATCCGCCGGGTGGACGCCAACGGCCAGATTATGACGGTTGCCGGCCTGGGCACCGGGCGGGCCAGCGGCGGCGCGCCGGCGATGATTGCGGGGATGAAACCGGCGCTGGGTCTCGCGCTCGGGCCGGGCGGCACCCTGTTTGTGCTGCAGCAGGGTACGTACACGGTGAGCCTGCTGCGGGCGCCATCGCCCGACGACCCGATCCTAGCCTGCCGCGGCGAAGCTGCCGAGGTTGCGCCGCGCCCACCGCTGCGGGACGACCCGGTGGCCACACTGCTGGCCGGGGCGATCGGGCCGGGTTTCGCCGGCGACGAAGGCCCGCTTGATGTGGCTCGCTTCCTGAGCCCGGAGTCATTCGTGATCGCCCCTGATGGCGCCATCTACGTCGCGGACACCGGCAATCACCGGATCCGGGTCGTGTCACCGGCCGGTATTGTTTCCACGCTGGCCGGGACCGGCGAGCCGGGATTCTCGGGAGATGGCGGCCCGGCCGTGAAGGCCGGCGTGTCGGCGCCGAAGGCGCTGCTGCTGGACGGCGCCGGCAATCTGTACTTCGCCGACTCGGCCAACTTCCGCATCCGACGAATCGACCGCTGCGGGATCATCGAGACGATCGCCGGGTCGGGGCAGCCGGGCTCCGGTGGTGATGGGGGGCTGGCCGTCGCGGCTGAGTTCCGCGACGCCACCGGCCTGGCCATCGACGCGGCCAGGAACATCTATGTCGCCGATCCGGCCTCCAACCGCGTGCGGATTATCAAGACTGACGGGACCATCGCAACCTTCGCCGGCAACGGGCAGGCGGCCAGCGGACGCGACGGCGGGCGGGCGGGCGAAACGCAACTGGACGGACCCTCGGATGTGGCGGTCGGCCGGGACGGCCGTGTCTACATCGCCGAGACCCGGGCGCAGAAGATTCGGGTGATCGGTCAGGGTGGAGTACTGACCACCATCGCCGGCCCCAGCTACACGGTGCCGATTGAGCCGGTTGAAGGAGAAGAGGGGGAGGAACCGGCCGAGGATCAGCCGACCGAAGAGATCATTCTTCTCCTCACGCCGGTGGCCCTGACCGTTGACGGGGAGGGCCGGGTCTACTTTGTGGAATTGACCGGGGGAGTGGTCACGATGGTGATCCCGGGCGTGACCCCGCGGGTGGTGGCCGGGGACCCGGCCGGGCAGGCGGGCAGCGGCGCCGGCGCTCTGGAGGTCGCGATCCCCGCTCCGATATCGCTTGACCTGGACGCCGCGGGCAACCTGTACGTGCTCAACACGTCGGGCGA
>CAZVZW010000117.1:0-5313 GCA_964631365.1 uncultured Chloroflexota bacterium
TCAGTTCGTAGTCCACTCCCAGCGCCGCCAGCGAATCCAGCACCGCCTGTTCCGGATTCTCGGCTGCGCTCATTCTGCCGCCACTTCTCTGGGGGGTCGATCCGTCGGCCCACCGATCTTACCGACCTGATCAGGCCTATCGCGCCGCCAGCGCCACCCCGGCCTCCAGCACCGCCGTCTCGCCAAACTCCGCCCGCCCTTCCCAGTCCCCGCCCGGATAGGCCAGCGCGCGCAGATGGTAGCCGATCAGCGCCACCTGGGCCTTTTCCGCCGCGTCCGGGTGGAACTCCATAACCCCGGCCTGGAAGTACTGGCGGATGAATCCCGGCGTCGCCCCCGGCAGCATCACCGTCCCCGGCGCGCCGGTGTCAGAGCGGGCGTCAGTCTTCGCCAATCCTAGGCTCATCTCGCCGCCCAGCCACTGGAAAAAGTCCAGGAAACCGGTCTCGGTGCCATCCACCGCCTGGTTCGAGACCTTATGCCCCCATGGGCCCGAGGCCACGCCTTCATTCGCATTCAGAATGCCCAGCTCCGCTCCCTGATCCGGTGCCCCACCACGGCCGCCGCCGATCAGGTCCCAACCCAGCCGGCGCTCGATCACGTGGATCCCCAGGTCCTCGCGGCGGTGCCAGTCCACCGCCCCCCGCTGGTAGTACTGCACGAAGTTGCCCGGGGTCTCCTCGAAGACCTCGGACAGCGGATAGCCCCAGCGGGCCAGACCGCCAGTGAGGTTGTAGTACTGCAGGAAGCCGGCATCGGCCAGCCCGTCCGCGCGGTCGACCCGCAGGTCTACGATGTTGTGCGCCGTCTCCGGCACATACAGCGCAGCCGTTACCGCCACCGGCCCCACCGAGCTACCGGCGGCCAGGTTCGGATCCGGCGCGCCAGCCGCCGGCGGCAGCGCCACGAACACCGGCAGGGTGTTATTGAGCTGATCGGCCACGTGCAGGCGGCCCCCCGGGCCGATCGCGATTCCCTTCGGGTTCTGAAACTCGTTGAAGCGGAAACCGCGCCGGCCCCAGCCGTCCAGGTAGCCGCCTTCCGGGGTGAATACCTGGATGCGGTGATTGTCCGAGTCGCTCACGTACAGCCGTCCGCTCCCGTCCACCGCCATCCCCCGCGGGCTCACGAACTGCCCGGCCGCGCCGCCGGTGAAGCCCCATTTGCGCACGAACCCGCCAGCCCGGTTGAACACCTGGATCTGATCGTGAAAGGTATCCGCCACGTAGATCCCGCCTCTGGGCGATACCGCCACCCCACCCGGGTTGCGCAATCCGCCCACCCCGCTGCCCGCCTGGCCGAACGCAAACAGGTGCGTCCCGGCCGCGTCCAGAACCTTGATGCGGTTGTTGAAGGTGTCCGCGACGTACAGCCGCCCCTCTCCGTCCAGCGTCACCGCTTTGGGCGTGTCGAACTGCTCCGCCCCACCGCCACGCCCGTTGCTATACACCGCCAGGAACACGCCCTCCTGGTCAAACACCTGGATTCGGTCGTTCAGGGTGTCGGCCACGAACACCCGCCCATCCGGCCCCACCGCCACGTCGCGGGGATAGCGCAACGACCCGAACGAACTGCCAAACCCGCCCCACGCGCGCAGGTAACCGCCGGCCGGGTTGTACTTCTTGATCAGGTGGTTCTCGGTATCCGCCACGTAAATATTTCCCGCCGCGTCCACGCCGACGCCGCGCGGCTTCTTGAAGCCCTGTAGCTGCAACGCTAGCGCCGGCGACGCCGCCAGCACCGACCGCAACGGCTGCGCCAGCGCCACCAGCGTCGGTATCAGCGCCGCTGCCTTCAGGAACTGGCGCCGTCCGCCCGGTCTCCTCACGGTCCCCCCGGCGGGATCGGGCAGTAAATCGAGGTCCCGCCCTCTTTGTCGGAGACCGACTCCAGCAGCGCCGCATCGATGTATTCCAGGATCGCCGCCCGATTCGGCTTGAACAGCTGCGAGCCTTCGGTGCCGGCGATCGCCTCCACCAGGCCCTCTTCCTGATTAATCAGGTACGAATGAATCCGCGACCGCGGGATCCCCACCGCCACTTCGGCGAACGAGGGCACGCTGGTGATCGGGAAATCCGTCTGGAACCAGCCGCCCAGCCCCAGGATCAGTTGCGGCAGTCGCGGGATGATGTCCAGTGAGATCGCCTTCGCGCGCAGCTGGCGGATCACCTGCTGCTGGCGGCAAATGCGCGCGAAATCACCGCCGGCGTCAAACTTGCGCGAGCGCACAAACAGCAGCGCCTCGCGGCCCGATAGCTGGTTCCAGCCCGGGTCCAGCTTCAGTCGGATTTGTTCACGCGTCTCCAGAAATTCAAAAAGCTCATCAAACTCCCGTTCCACCCACAGGTCGATCCCGCCGACCAGGTCAATCGCATCGGCGAAGCCGTTGAAATTCACCGCCGCGTAGAAGTCTACCGGCATCCCCAGCAGCACCGACACCTCGGCCTTCAGCGCATCGAAACTGCGGTTGTAGGCCACCGCGTTTATCCGGTCCGCCCACGTCTCACAGGTGCCCACGCAGAGGTGCCGTGGCAGTGAGATCAGCATCACCGACTCCGCCGCCGGGTCGATGCTGGCCAGCATTATCACATCGGTGTTGCCCTGCAACTGGTCCTGCTTGTCGATCCCCAGAAGCAGTATGTTGATCCGCCCCTCGGTCGGCCAGTCCGGGACCAGCGCCAGGAACGCCTCGCGGGCACTCCGTTTCAGCCAGTTCACAAACCCCTCCTCCGTCTCCGGCGTCGGGATTGGAGTCGGCGTCGGCAGCGGAGTCGAAGTCGGCAGTGGGATACCGGTCGGCAAGTCGGCTGCGGGCACCGGCGTCGGGCTTGCCCCGGCAATCGCCACGGCCGGGTTTGCCGCGCCCACCGCTCGGGCCGTCGCCGCTGGTTGTGCTGGTGCCGGGCCGTTCGTTGCGGCGGCCACCGCCGGGGCCGTCGGGGTGACCGTCGCCACCACCGTCGTCGCCGCTTCGTTGGAACACGCCGCCACGAGCACCAGCAACGCCACACCCAGCGCCAGCGCCACGATCATCGGACGTTTCAAATTCAGCAAGCCGGCCGCTCCGGTCGGGGGAGTGGACGGGCGGCGCGACAAATCCGCGGCCCGGCGATACCACACCTGAAGCAACGCTCGGATCATAGCCGTTGTGATGGTGGTGAAGGTGTAAACCCGGCGACGGGTCCGCCCCGCCACGCCTGGCGGGAACTAGTCCCTTCGGGCAATCCCCGGCCCCCGGAAATGGGCCGGGCGGCCTACCTGCGAACCGTCCCCCCGGCCGATGTGTCCGGGCCGGTCCGGGCGGACACTAGCCCGGAAATAGACGGAAATCGCGACCCGGCGGCCACCAGCACCGTCGGTCTCGGGAGCAACGAAAGCGAGTATAGGAATGGCAATCGCCGAAAACAGCCCCCGGCGCCCTCATCGTCCTGGTCGGCGGCCTGCTGCTGACCGATTCCCTCGGCTTCGTCGACTGCGGGTTCTGGAACACCCTCTGGAACCTCTGGCCCCTGAGCATCGTGGCCATCGGGGTCTCCCTCGTTGCTGCGCTGCAGCCGTCCCGAGATCGCCGGCCTGGCCGGAGCCGCGGTCATCACCAGCGCCGTCATCACGGCCACGGTTTTCACCGCCACGGGCAACGAAGTCGACGGCCCCGGCTTCCACATCAGCGAATTCGGCCCCCGGGGCGCCAGTTCCCGGCGGCCGGGGTCCTCGTCATTTTCCATCGGGTCGTAGAATGCTCTCGGCGCGAGTTCCTTCCGAAACGGCTCCATCCTGACCACCGCAACCGATCCCCACCGCCCCCGCTATCACTTCACCCCGCCCTCCGGCTGGATGAACGACCCCAATGGGCTCATCCAGTGGCGGGGCCGCTATCACCTCTTCTACCAGCACAACCCGGCCGGCGCCTACTGGGGCGATATCCACTGGGGCCACGCGGTCAGCGACGACCTCCGGCACTGGGAACATCTGCCCATCGTCATGGCGCCCGATCCCGACGGACCCGACGCCGGCGGTTGCTTCTCCGGCTGCGCGGTGGTCGACGACTGCGTCGTGAAATTCGTCTACACCGGCGTCGATCCCCAGGTCTGCTGCCTGGCCACCGGCAGCCCCGACCTGCTCACCTGGACCAAGCACCCGCTCAACCCGGTCATCGCCGGCCCGCCGGAGGACCTGGGCGCACCGGGCTTTCGCGACCACTCCGTCTGGCGCGAAGACGACCACTGGCATCAGGTCATCGGCTCGGGAATCGCCAATCAGGGCGGCGCCGCGTTGCACTACCGTTCCCCCGACCTCATCGACTGGGAATATCTCGGCCCCCTCCTCACCGGCGACCGGGCCGAGTCCGGCGAGATGTGGGAGTGCCCCGACTTCTTCCCGCTCGGCGACCGCCACGCGCTGGTCCTATCGGTGCTTCCGGAGAAGCGCGTCCACTACTTCAGCGGCCTCTACGACAACGGCCGGTTCACCCCCGACCGCTACGCCCGACTCGACCTCGGCGCCGAGTTCTACGCCCCCCAGACGATGGTCGACGACGCCGGCCGCCGCCTCATGTGGGGCTGGCTGCGCGAGGGCCGTACCGTCGATGCCCAGATCGCCGCCGGCTGGTCCGGGGCCATGGCCGTGCCGCGGGTCCTCAACATGACCGCCGACGG
This sequence comes from uncultured Chloroflexota bacterium, assembly GCA_964631365.1. GTDB lineage: Bacteria > Chloroflexota > UBA11872 > UBA11872 > VXNJ01 > JASLPR01. Next base: position 4,656 of record CAZVZW010000117.1, read on the forward strand.
CCGACTCACCGCCCGACCCGTCCCCGAGATCGACGCTCTTCGCGGCCACCACGAACATTTCCAGGACCTGCCCCTGACCCCGGACGCAGATCTGCGCTTGCCGGCCGTCGAAGGCGACTGCCTTGAACTGCGCCTGGAGATCGATACCGGCGGCGCCGCCGAAGTCGGCCTGCGGGTGCGCTGCGCACCCGACGGCTCCGAACAAGCCACTATCACCTGCACGGTCGCGGACGGCGCCCTTTCCATCGACCGCCGCCGCTCCAGCCTCGACGCCACCGTTGAACTCGACCTTGAGCACGGCACCACCGGCCTCCCTGGCGGCGCCCCGCTGGTCCTGCGCGTCCTGCTGGATCGCTCCGTACTGGAGATCTTCCCCGAAGGCGGCGCCCCCGCCGCCACCCGGGTCTACCCAACCCGCACCGACAGCAAGGGCATCAGCTTCTTCGCCCGCGGCGCCCCGGCCCGCCTCACCCGACTCGACTGCTGGCAGATGGACCCCACCTGACCCGGCGTTGACGCCGATTTGGCTCGCCGCCGAGCCCCGTTGACCAGCGTAGGTGAACTTGCACCCCCTCAGTCCTCCGTCGCGAACACGTCCCGATACGCCACCGCTTCCGGGTCTAGTTGGATATCCCCCTGCCGCACCGGCCGGCCGAGA
>CAZVZW010000118.1:0-5253 GCA_964631365.1 uncultured Chloroflexota bacterium
TGGTCAAGTGGCTCATCGCCGAAATCGGCGACGACGCCCTCAAGCCCGGCGATGTTGTCGTTCACAACGATCCCTACCGCGGCGGCGTCCATATGCCCGAGCACGTCGTCATCAAGGCCGTCTATCACCAGGACAAGATCTTCGGCTACGTCGCCAATATCGCCCATATGTCCGAAATCGGCGGACTCGCCCCCGGCGGTTTCGCCGCCACCGCCACCGAGGTCTACCAGGAAGGTCTGCGCCTGCCGCCCGTCTGGTTGATGCGTGAAGGCGAATACGTCCAGGACATCTGGCGGATCATCATGACCAACCACCGTGCCCCGCGCTACTCCTGGGGCGACCTCCACGCTATGCTCGCCTCGCTCAATATCGCCGAGCGGCGCGTACACGAACTCCTCGAATCCTACGGCGCCGACCCACTCCGCGGAATCTGCGCCGACCTCATGGCGCACTCCGAGCGCTGGATGCGGGCCGAAATCGCCGCCATCCCCGATGGCGAGTACTACTACGAGGACTCGATCAGTAACGCCACTGACCCGCCGGAAGCCGATTGGTTCCGCCTGCGCGTCGTCATCGACGGCGACAGCCTTATCGCCGACTTCACCGGCAGCGATCCGCAGGGCCCGCATGTCATGAACTGCACCTACGGCGTCGCCGCCTCGGCCGTCTACAACGCCGTCCAGCAGATCGTCGACGACGACATCCCCCACAACGACGGCGTCTACCGCCCGATCACCGTCATCGCCCCGCCCGGCACCGTCGTCAACGTCATCGAGCCCGGCGCATCAGTGGGAGGCAACACCGAGACCCACCCCCGCCTCTGGGCAATCGTGCTCGGCGCCCTCGCCCAGGCCGTCCCCGACCGCGCCTCCGCGTCCACCGGCGGTTCCTCCAGTAACTTCCTTTTCGGCGGCACCCACCCGCACACCGACCAGTACTACGTCCACTACCACCTCGAAGGCGTCGGCTGGGGCGGCCGTGACGATGCCGACGGCAACAGTAACCAGGTCGTCCCCAACGGCAACTGCCCCAATACCCCGGTCGAGATCTTCGAGACTCGCTACCCCTTCGTGCAGAAGGCCTACCGCCTCCGCCAGGACTCCGGCGGACCCGGCCGGCATCGCGGCGGACTCAGCACCGAGCGCATCATGGAAGTCCGCACCGACGACATCACCGTATCCGCCGTCTTCAACGGCATGGTCAAGCGTCCCCGGGGGATCTTCGGGGCCGGCGGCGGCGCCACCTCCGAATTGACTGTCAAGCGGGCCGGCACCGACGAATTCCTGACCTTCCGCGACGCCTTCGGCACTCGCAGCAATTCCCGGTTCGCCAACATCAAGCTCACCCACGGCGACCAGGTACGCATTCGCACGCCTGGCGGCGGCGGATTCGGCTTCCCCTGGGAACGCGAGGTCGACCTCGTGGTCCGAGATGTCGAAGAACAGTTCGTTTCCCTCGCCGCCGCCCGCTCCGCCTACGGCGTCGCCATCAGCGAACACGGCGACGATCTCATCGTCGACGAAGCCACCACCGCCGAGCTACGGTCCGCGATGGCCGCCGCCGGGAAGGAGGCGTAACCATGGTCGAAGACGCGCCGACCGGCCATTGGCGACAGCTCAACTGGCCCTGGTGGCACACCGGGGTCGTCAACTGCCGCATGTGCGGCCAGATGATCCCCCGCGACGTCTGGGTCGCCGAAGACGGGCTCGAGTTCTGCACCCCGGAATGCGACAGTCTCTACCGCTCCTACTGGCTGCCGCGCTACGGCGGTACTCTCCACGATCCGGACGCCACCACTGGATGAGCGGCTGCCCTGCTACGGTGACGTTGCGGGAACTGATGACGCTATAGACAGAACCGGCTGATAACATGCCGATAGGCGCCGGGAGTGGGGTTCGAGCCCGGCCGAATCAACGACCACGCCCGGCGCTTCGCGCGACCGGACGCCGCGATCGGAGGCCCCGGATGCCGTCGAAAGATCTGGCCGAAGCGACCAGGCGGATGTTCCTGCCCTTCATGCAGATGAAGGACTTCGCGGCGGATCCGCTGATCCTGGCCAAAGGCGACGGCATCTATGTCACCGACGTCGACGGCAACCGTTTTATCGACGGCGTGTCGGGCATTTTTGCCTGCAACGTTGGCTATCGCAACGAGCGGGTCATCGAGGCCATAAAGATCCAGCTCGACAAGCTGCACTTCAACCTCGTGATGCACTCCACCAACGAGCCGGCCATCGAGTTGGCCGCGCTCATCGACGAGATCACCCCACCCCAGTTCACCACGTCGCACCTGGTCAGCGGCGGCTCCGAAGCCACCGAAACCGCCATGAAGATCGCCCGCCAGTACCACCGCCAGACTGGCAGCCCGGGCCGCTACAAAATCATCTCCCGCTACTGGTCCTACCATGGCGGCACGCTTGGTTCACTGGCCGCCTCCGGCGGCGCCGTCCGCAAAGCCGTCTACGAGCCCTTCCCCACCGGCTACGTCCACATCCCGCCGCCGTTTTGCTATCGCTGCCCCTTCAAACTGGAATATGGTAACTGCGGGATCAACTGCGCCGAGCTACTTGATGAAGTCATACAGGGCGAAGGTGCCGACACGGTCGCCGCCTTCATCGCCGAGCCCATCATCGTCGCCGGCGACGGCTTCGTCGTACCACCCCCCGAGTACTTCAAGATCGTCCGCGAAACGTGCGATCGCCATGGCGTGCTCATGATTGCCGATGAAGTCATCACCGGCTTCGGCCGCACCGGCAAGATGTTCGCCTCCGAAGTCTTCGACGTCTGGCCCGACATCCTGGCCATGGGCAAAGGCATGAGCGGCGGCTACTTCCCGGTCGCCGCCGCCGTTATCACCGACCAGGTCGCCCGGGCTTTCTGGGGCGAGTCCGACGAAATGGTCCAGTTCCATGCCGGCCACACCTACGGCGGCGCTCCGCTGGCCGGTGCGGCCGCCGTCGCCACCATCCGCGAGTTGCTCGACCGCGATCTGCCCGGCAACGCTGCCCGGGTCGGCGGTCGCATGAAGACCAAATTGGCCGCCCTCGCCGAGAAGCATGAAGTCATCGGCCAGGTCACCGGTGAAGGTCTGCTGCTCGGCATCGAGTACGTCCGGGACCGCGCCACCCATCAGCCGTTCCCCGATGAAGTCGCCTTCGCGAAGCGGGTCGATACCGGTTGTCGTGACCGCGGGCTCATCACCCGGCCTTCGCTACACGTGCAAACATTGGGGCCGCCGCTGATTCTCACCGATAAGCAGGCCGACGAGATGGTCGCCATCATCGACGCCGCCATCGGCGAAGCCGTCGCCGGGCTTAACGGATCCGCGGCCGCGACGGCCTCAGCCGCGACGGTCGTGGGTGGGGGTCATCAGTAGCTCGTCCACCCGGGCCCGCGCCGGCAACTGAGCCACAAACATCACCGCCGCGGCGATGTCCTCGGCCTGCACCATGTGCGCGCGCTCCGCGGCGCTTGGCGGTTCCGGGCGCAGATCCAGGATCGGCGTATCGGTCTCCCCAGGGTGGATGGTCGTCGCGCGGATTCCGTTCCGCCACTCCTCATCGTTGATATTGATCGACAGCGCCCGCATGGCCGCCTTCGAGGCTGAATAGGCCGAGCCCGCCATCCCCGAGGGTCGGAAGGCCGCCATCGAGGCGACATTGATCACCAGCCCGCCGCCGGCTTCGCGCATCGCCGGGATCAGCGCGTGGGCCAAATTGAAGGCACCGGTCAGGTTCACCTCGATCACCCGGTCCCAGTCTTCCGGATAGATTTCGGCCACGGTCCGCGGATCGCTGTTGGTGCCGGCGTTGTTCACCAGCACATCCACCCCGCCGAAGAGATCCAGCGCCGCTCGCGCGAAGGCAAACGTCGCCGGCCGGTCGGCCACGTCTAGCGGTTCCGCCATCACCTCGGCGCCGGCTGCGCGGGCCGCTTCGGCGGTCCTCTCCAGCAGTTCCACCCGCCGCGCCGCGATCGCCAGATTCATGCCCGCCCCGGCCAGGCTTTCGACAATCGCCACGCCCATGCCGCTGGTGACTCCCGTGACCAGCGCGGTCTTTCCGGACAGATTCATGCTCAGTTCTCCTCATATCGCTATTCGATTCCTGAGTACACATTCTCCGGGTCCTACCCCGCGGTGACAAGTCGGCGCCTACGCCGAAGAGGTCGCTACTAGAGGCGATCTTGCCGTCCTCACTCCCACCACCGCACCCGGCCAGCAGCACACAATCCAACAGCCCCCCAACAAACCGTCTCACAGTCTCAGTCTGTCACCTCCCTGAGGAGGGTATGGCGACACCGGAACCCCAAGGTGGGGATACGCGCGGCCGCCTCTCAGACGGGGACTGGGGGTTACACGAGTGTCGGAGGGGGGACTCGAACGCCCCGAGTCAACGGCATTATCTGAGACAGACTCGTCACGGTCATCCAACCCAACTGGAAACATAATAGTGCAGGTCAGGCGACGCGACGTCGCTACCGTCGGCGTTCATCATGCGATTGCGCCCGGGCAGCTAACAAATGCAGGTGCGGGGGAGGTCCCGTTGAGTCGGTATCCATACCGGCTACCTGGTCCCCGCCAAACCTCTCTTCGCAGCATCCGGTTGCAGAATGCTTGCAGACACCCCTACCGCCCCTTTACATAAATCGAAGTCGATTCGATCCGAACCTGTGAAATCTGGAGCCGACGGAGGGAGTCGAACCCACAACCTGCGGTTTACAAAACCGCCGCTCTACCGTTGAGCTACGTCGGCGTTACAGGTTTGAGGAGTGTTCCTCAACCCATCATTCGGTTGAAGTGGCAGCAGCACTAGCAGCAACCAGCACCCGCCCAACCCCACCGGGATTTCGCGATGTGGTCGGCTGCTTCCCTTTGAACGTCAGATGCGACGTGGGCATAGATGTTCATCGTCGTGCTGATTTGAGCTTGACCGACTATCTCCATTGCCGTCCGCGCCGGGACGGCGTGGGCAGCTATCAGGCTGACCGCTCCGTGCCGAAGTTCATGGTATCCCATGTCGGGCACGTCGGCCGCTGCCGGCAGTCCCATCAAGCGGCTCGTCATCGACAAGCTCGGCAACAGTCTGCTGTAATCGGCAGAGAACTCCCGATTTCCCATCGTCTCCCGCGACGGCCTCGGCGCACGCTCGACCCCGATGGGTGAGGCCCAAATCGACGAATTCATCGCGGCGAGCCGGGTGGCAGAAAATATGCGCTAGATCCTGATCAGGCACAGGCGGTCCCTTCGCTGGCC
>CAZVZW010000119.1:0-5243 GCA_964631365.1 uncultured Chloroflexota bacterium
GTGGTGATATCGAAGCCCTGCTTTTCAACCTAGTGAAGCAGAAGTTCTAAGGGGCCGTCGAACTCGGAAAGGGAGAGGTGGAAATCCGCCAGCGCCGACGCTCTGGTACCGGTCCGCCAGTCAGTCAGCACTGCCCGTCAATCCTCGCCAGCAGGGCAGCATCCGGGTCGTCAGGATCTCCTTGCTTTCGCACGATTTCCACGACGCGCGACCGGCTGCCCGCCACCTCCACGAACCTTGCTCCAGCCTCTGCCTGGCGAGCCATGGCCGCTACTCCGCCGCGAAAGCTTCTTCGCGCGATTCTACCCCGGCCAGCCAGCAGGGCGGGTCGAGTCGCGTTGACCAGCACAAAGGCGACTTGCTGCGCCAGCGAAGGCAGGCCCTTGCCGACATCGTGCAGAAGGCCCGCGCGTTGCAGGTCGGCTCTGTCGGGGGCGATTTCGGAAAGTCGTTGGAACACCGCCAGCGAGTGCGCCTGGTCCAGCGGCGCCATGCGGCGGAACAGTTGCGACTCCCGTTCCGAGAGCAGGGCTTCCACCGCTGGCGATGATACGGCCGGGCGGCGATTACACAGAGCCCGCAAGAACTGGCCGATCCGGTAGCTAGCCGCCAAGGATGAGCCGGGCAACAAACTCGGCGGGCGGCCTAGTTACCGCACCAAGGAGGTCAATTGGCACGATATAGGCCAGCAGGAGGATGCCGAAGAACGCCATCGTGATCTGCCGGTTGACTGCGCGCAGTCGGTAGGCGGTGTCGCGATCAAGGATGGCCAGCAGGAGCGTGAATCCGTCCAACGGCGGGACCGGGAACAGATTGAACACCGTCAGGAAGATACTTGTCGTGAACAGGGTTTGCAGGAGGACAAGTCCAAACGACCATTGCAGCCCGTCGAGCAGCCCGGCGCGCACCAGCACTGCGATCAGGACTGCTGTAAGCAGGTTGGCGGCCGGTCCTGATAGAGCGACGAGCGCCATGCTGCGAAGCGCACCTCCGCGCAGATTGGTTGGGTTCACCGGCACCGGTTTGCCCCAACCCAATCCGAGCACGGCCAGGGCCAGGGTGCCGAATACGTCCAGATGGGCGATCGGGTTCAGGGTTCGTCGGAAATGAAATCGTGGCGTCGCATCCCCCAGCCAGCCGGCTACAAAGGCGTGGCTGGCCTCGTGCAGAGCAATTGCGACGACGAAAGAGGCGGCCAGTGCGAGAAAGAAGTGGGGATCCCTTGCTGCCGTCAGCAGCGAAACAGGCCAGGTCAATGCGCGGCTCTACGGTGGGGAATGGCTGGGGCCAACGGGCTCCTCTTCTGGCTACGCTACAGGGCACGCGGTTGTGTTGGGCGGATGACCACGACGACCACTATGTCCCCGTAGTCAATGCTAACCGATCCGGGTCATCGGCACGCGCCGGCTTCCCTCTCGCGCCAGACCTTTCTGGAGCCCACGGTGCGCATGAAATCGACGCGGGTCAGCAGGGCGAATTCACAAGACTTGGCGGGTAGAGCCGGGCGTTGACGCCCCGCGGAGAAGAGGCAAAGAGACCCACTTTGAGCACCCGTGCGTCCCGCTGATTCCGACGGTGATGGGCATCACCGTGATTCTGTTCGCCGGCACCGTCCTACAGTAGCTACGGTTGCTGCGGCGACGGGACTCTGGAGTGGTCGTAGCCCTGATCCTTGGTGCGATCCTCTTCGTTGATGCGCAGATCCTGACGATGATCTTGCCGATCTGGCGCGCCAGTTGGTGGATTTACCACATCCTGCTGCTGGCGGGATTTCGCGTGGTTGCCTATGCCCTGTTGCTGTAGTTTTGGCTCACCTGCGAATTCTCGACGATGTTCGACGGGCTCAGTGTTCGCGAGGCCCGCGAACGTGTCACCGACAACTTCAATGAGGCCACAATCGCGCTGGTGGCGGCGATTGTGGCGAAGGACCCTTACACCCCCGGGGCCACTCTTCCCGGGTTACCGACTACTCGACCGAGCTTGCCACGCAACTCGATCTCCCCCGAGGTGATGTCGAGCAGATTCGCAATGCGGCGGTCCTCCACGATTTTGGCAAGATCGCGCTGGCGGAGCATGTCCTCAACAAAGAGGGCCCGCTCGACGGTGCCGAATTCGCCGCCATTCGCGCCCATCCCGTCGCCGGGCATTCCATCGTCGAAGGCGTGCCGTCGTTGCACGAGTTCATCCCCGGCATTCGCCACCACCACGAGCGGATGGATGGCTCCGGCTACCCCGACGGAATCAAAGGGGATGCGATTCACATCGATGCCCGTGTCATCGCGGTGGCCGACGTGTTCGACGAACTGACGTCGGAACGATCGTATTGCGAAGCCTAGTCTGCCGAGCGCGCGCTGAAGATACTGCCCGAGGAATCCGGGAGCCATTTCGATGCCGCGATAGTGCAGGCGTTTGTCGATGCCGGCGTCACCTCGACCTGGCAGGCCGAACCGGCGGAGGCGCTAGGCCCGTCCGCGGACCGGGAGTAACCCGGCCGGGGCTTTGTCGCCCCCGGCGTGTGTACACTGATCAGCGGGGAGGTGCTTCCCCGTAATCTCATCCCGGAGCCATGACCGCAGAGCCTCTCGAGATCGCCTATACGCTGCTTGGCGAAGATCGCTTCGCCGAAGCGCTGGTGCAATTCGATGCCGCGCTCCGGCTCGATCCGGGTGCCCCGGTGGCGGCTTCTGGACGCGCCATGGCCAATATCGGACTCGATCGGCCGGACGAGGCGATCGCCGACTACGGGCGGGTGATCAAGTTGAGCCCGAAGGACTTCAATGCCTACTTTGCGCGGGGTCGATTGCTGGAAGACCAGGGCAAGCTGCGCGAGGCGATCGCCGACTTCAAACAGGTGATCGGACTTGAGCCGGACGCTAAGGCCGCCTATCTGAGTCGGGCGCGTGCCTACCGCAAGTTGCGGCAGTATTCGCTGGCGGTGCGGGATTACCAGGCCATCATCGACCGCGATCCCGGCGATGCCCGGCCGCACCTGGAGATCGGCCGCATCAACGGACGGCAGGGCGAAATCGAAGCGGCCGTGGGCAACTTCGCCGACGCGGTGGAACTGGATCCCGGCAACGCCGATGCCTTCTACAACCTGGGAGTGGCGACGATGCGGCACGGCGACACCGAATCGGCCATCTTTGCCTATTCGGAAGCGATCCGCCTAGACCCGCAGAACGCCAGCGCCCGGCTGAATCGCGGCAGCGCTTATCGTGCCGGCGATCAACTGGATGACGCCCTGGCGGACTACACCCGGGCGATCGAGATGGTTCCCGACGATCCCCGGGCCTTCTACAACCGCGGTTCCACTTACGAAGACCTGGACGAACCCGAGGCGGCGCTGGCCGACTTCCGCGCGGTACTCGCCTCCGACGGCGACGCGAAGCTGAAACGACGAGCCCAGAAACGGATCGCGCGACTCCGCGAGTAGCCGTCGGTTGCGGCATAATGCTCCCCCCAACTGGAAGGGGGCTCCGGTGTCCGGAAAGCGCCTGCTGCATCTCGGATTCGACGGCATGAATCTTCTGCTGCTGCGGAAGTTCAATGACGAAGGCATATTGTCGAATTTTGCGGACCTGCTGGAACGCGGTTCCGCCAATCGCCTGCTATGTACGATCCCGGCCTGGACCCCGACCAACTGGGCATCGGTGCTAACCGGAGCTACGACCGGCACTCACGGACTGGGCGGCTGGAGCGTCCGGGCCAAGACCGATCCGTGGGACGCCCCGCGGCTGCGCGCCGAGGACTCGGAGGCGATCGGCGCGGAGACGATCTGGGAAGTGGCCGGAAACGCGGGCTACCGGTGCTTCGCCGGGTTCTTCCCATCCTCTTGGCCGTCGCGCATACCCGGTGGGTACGTCGTCGCGCCCGGATTTCGCTATCCGCCGTTCGCCCTGGCATTTCCCGAGTTGTACGAAATCGGTGCCGACCTGGCCGCCGCCGCGCCGGCGGCCGCCGCCGGCGCGCTGGACCCGACCACCACCAACCTGGCCGAGACCGGCTCTGACGCGCCGCTGACCACCGTAGCCACACGGCCGGGTGAAGCCGGCGAGCAGGTGGCCGACCTGACCGTGGCCGGTCATGCCGACTGGCCGGCACTCGGCACCGTGATGCTGAAAGCTGACGGGGAAGCCGCGGTGGTGCAGGCGACCGGTGCCGCCGGCGACGGCGACCCAGTGGCGGTGGCGGAGGGGGTGTGGAGCGACTGGCTGTACGCCAAGCTCCCGGATGAAGACGGCCAGAGTCACCAGATCGCCTACCGGCTGCGCTGGATGGGTGCCGACGGTGACGTGGTGCGGATCCTGCGTTCGGAGGCGCACCGGACCGACGGCTTCACTGATCCACCGGAACTGGCCGCCGAACTGGTAGAGCGATTCGGCCCGTTCACCGGCATCTTCAGCACCAGCCCGCGGCCGACCGACGCCGAATTGGACGCGTGCCTGGACGAGTACCGCGATCAGGGTCTGTGGCTGGCGCGGGCGGCTCGCTACGTGCAGGAAAAGCATGGCTGGGACCTGCACTTCTGCCACTGGCATCTTTTTGACACGATCAACCACGCCCACGTGAACATGCTTGACCCCGATGGGCCGGATCACCACCCGAACCGCGCCGATTGGCACCTGAACGCACATCGGAAGGCCTTCGTGGTGGCCGACGAGGTCCTGGGCGAGTACCTGAAGCTCGTGGACGATGAGACCTGGGTATTCCTGAATGCCGATCACGCGATGGCCCCGGCGCACCGCTGGGCCAGCATCCCGGCGCTGCTCGAGCAGAAGGGCCTGTTGTCGCTGCGGGGGGACGACGGCAATATTGACTTCGCCACCAGCCGGACCTACCTCATCCCGGAGCGCGGCTCTGAGATATTCGTGAATCTGGAGGGCCGTGAACCGCAGGGCATCGTTGCGCCCCAAGACTACGAACTGGTACAGGAGCAGATCATCGACGCGCTGCAGGATTGGCGCGATCCGAACACCGGCAAGAAGGTCGTGGCGCTGGCACTCAAACTCCAGGACGCCCAGGTCATAGGCATCTGGGGGCGCGACAACGGCGACGTGATCTTCACGTTCAATCGCGGTTTCGGCTGGGGCACGCCCCGAAATCAGGAGGCGATCGGCCCGGCGTGGGAGGCGCTGCACGGATCGCAGATTCCGACCAGCGAAAAGGGCCTGCTGACCAACATGGGTTGCCTGATCACCGCCGGCCCGGGTTTCAAGGCGGGCCACGAACGGGATTGGGAGCAG
>CAZVZW010000120.1:0-4923 GCA_964631365.1 uncultured Chloroflexota bacterium
CTGCCGTCCACCGGGGCACCATGCCGGCTCCGACTTCTTCGGCGGCTTCTGCTACCTCAACAACGCCGCCCTGGCCGCCCAGCGGTTGTGCCGGGAGGGGGCGGTCGCAATCCTCGATATCGACTACCACCACGGAAACGGAACGCAGGAGATCTTCTACGCCCGCAACGACGTCTTCTACGCCTCAATCCACGCGCATCCCGGCTACGCCTACCCGGGCTTCAGTGGCCACGCCGAGGAAACCGGCTTCGGCGCCGGCGCCGGCCACAATCACAACCGACCGCTCGGCCCGGGCACCGGAGACGGCGAGTTCTTGCCCGAGCTCAGCGGAGCCCTTGAACGCATCGCCGACTTCCAGCCTGAATTCCTGATCGTCAGCCTGGGAACAGACATTGCCGACAGCGATCCCATCGCCGACTGGCGAGTGTCCGCCGGCGGGTTCAGTCGGGCCGGGAAGATGATCGCCGGGACCGCGTTGCCGACGCTGGTGATCCAGGAAGGCGGATACTCACTGAGTCGCATCGGCGGCGACGTCACCGCGTTTCTAGAAGGATTCCGATAGGCGTGGATTACGCCTCGGCGGCCATCCTGGCCTTGAGTTCGGCGATCCGCGGGATACCGGTTGGGTCCACTTCGTTCAACATCGCCAGGTAGTACGACACAAAGTCCCCGAGGATCACCAGCGACATCGCCTGACTGAGCCGGTCGTCGCCCTCTGCCTCAACGAACGTCACCGGAATTCCGGTTTCCTCAACCAGTTGTCCACCGAACCGACCCTGGCGCCGCGTGCGCGAGCCATCCACCCCGGCGGTCAGCACCAGCACATGCAGCAAGTCGGCCACCGTCGCCGGTAACCCGATGCCCTGAATCGTGTTGTGATTGAACTCGGGCAATTCGTCGATTACCGCCCACTGCTCCGCGTTCTCGTTGAACTGCGCCTTCCAGCGGCCCGCCACCGGACCCAGGACCGCCGATCCCACCACCACCGGGAGGCGTCCGGCCAGCGAGCGAGCCAATTGCTTGGCCGGGTTGTCCGCCTCGGGCACTCCCACGTCGAATTTACGAACCTGCTCCGCCGCGAGCCCCGGCAGTCGCTCTGCCGAATCCTTCATGCCGTCCACGAGCCCGGCCGCCTGCATGATTCCGAGGAGGAGCATCATCGACTCCGCCATCGCGACTCGGGGCATCCCCCGGGTCTGGATTCGCCCGGCGGGCCCGTCGATCTCGTCCAGCAACCGCCCCCCACCACCCAGTGCCACCAGCTTCGCCTCGCGGTCCGTGGCATCACGAAATGCAGCCAGCGTCTCCCCGGTTGTGCCCGAGTAGCTGGACAGGACCACCAGGGTCCGATCATCCACAAACGCCGGCAGTTCATAGTCCCGCACTACCTGCATCGGCACCGGCAAGCGGTCCTGCACGATCGCCCGAACGAGATCTGCCCCCATCGCCGAGCCGCCCATCCCGGCCACCACTACCGCCTTCACATCCGCGTAGCCACCCGGGATGGCCGCTTCGATACCCCGGCGCCAGCCCAGATCACACTGCTCCGGAATGGCCTGCAGGTGTGCCAGCATGCCCTCCCTATCCAGCCGTTCCCGGACTCCCGGATCGTCAAGTGACAGCGGCGCCATTAGGGAATCTCTACACCCGCGGCCTGCGCCCCGAGGCTCAACAGCGTTCGGACCCGGTCTCGTGACGTGGTTTCCGTGTACACGCGCAGCAGCGCCTCCGTGCCCGAAAACCGGATCAGCAGCCAGCTACCGTCAGCCAACTTCACCTTGTGCCCGTCGTCGGTTAGCAGGCCAACCACGTCCGTCCCGTCCAGGGTTTCTGGTCGAAACGCCGCGACCCGATCCTCGATCTCGCCCCGGTCTTCGGCCGGGAAGCGCAGGTCCAGGCGGGCGTAGTGGTACTCACGACCCAGCTTCTCAAAGAGTTGTTCCACGAGGGCGGTCGGCGTCTTACCGGTCCTTGCCATGAAATCGAGGAACAGCAGTCCCGAGTAGATCCCGTCGCGCTCAGACATATGGCTGCCAATCACATAGCCGCCGCTCTCCTCCCCACCCATCATCGCACCCACCTCGATCATTTTCGGAGCTACGTACTTCATGCCGACGCCGGTCTCGTAAACCTCCACGCAATACAGTTCCCCCAGCCGGTCCAGCATCGAACTGGTGGTCACCGTACGCACGATCGGTCCCGGTGTCGGCGAGAACTCCAGCAGGTAGTAGGCGAGTAGCGCCATCACTCGCAGCTGATCGACGAACTCCCCATTCTCGTCAACGATTCCCAGTCGGTCGGCGTCGCCGTCATGCACGATACCGACCGCGGCGTCCCCACTCTTCACCGCTGTGCTGAGGGCATCGGTGTACGGCGGGATCGGCTCCGGCCGGGCGATTCCGGGGAACCCTGGATTGTGCTCCTGGCGGATCGTCACCAGGTCGACCTCACTGCCTTCCAGCAGGCGATCGACGTATCCGGCGCCCGCGCCGAACATCGAGTCGACGACCACCCGCATATCGGCAGATCTAATTCGCGTCAGATCCAGATTTGCGCGGACTCCCGCCAGGTATGGCGGCGCTGCGTCCAGGTCCTCCACCAGACCGTGATCGCGAGCCTGTTCGAGCGGCACCGAGTCGATGTCTACTGTTGCCGCCGGGATCGCCGCCTCCATCCGCGTGAGATTCCCGGGGGCCACCGCCGCACCGGTTTCCGTACGAACCTTGATGCCGTTATCCGACGGTGGGTTGTGGCTGGCGGTCACGATAATTCCGCCGGCGGCTGCCACCTTCGAGATCATGAAGGCGATAGTCGGCGTCGGCGTCGGCTCCACGGTGAGATACGACTTGATCCCGTTGGCGGCGAACACCTCGCATACGGTCTCCGCAAAGCGATCCGACCCGAAACGTCGGTCGTAGCCGACCACCAGGCCACGCTCGTGGGCCCAGTGCTCCCGGGCAAAGGTCGCCACACCCTGGGCGACGCGGCGCACGTTGGCGAACGTGTACTCGTCCGCGATACCGGCCCTCCAGCCGTCGGTTCCGAATCTGAGGTCCATCGATTCACTCACCAGTTCACCTGTTCCAGACGTTCGCGTGGGTGTGGCTCTGCCAGCTTTGGGGTATCACCGATCCGTATACGCGGTCAGACAAGCGTCTTCGCGTACTCAACGGCGTCTTTGATGCTCTCTTCCAGGGGAATTCGCGGCTCCCAACCGGTCGCCGCGTGTAATTTCGTGTTGTCACCAAGCACCAGCGGTGCGTCGGTGGGCCGCTCGCGATCAGAGTCGATACGGAGCTCAATCTCGACCTCACCCAGCGCCAACGCCGTTTCCACGATTTCTATCACGGGAACGGCCCTGCCCGAACAGACGTTGTACGCCTCACCCGACTCCCCCCGATCCATGAGGAGTCGATAAGCGCGCACCACATCGCGGACATCGGTGAAATCCCGCCGCGCGGAGAGATCGCCGAGTTCCATCAGGGGCTCCCCCCTTCCGCCGTTCACCTCCGCCACCTTGCGCGCCACCCTGCCCAGCAGGAACCCGGCCGACTGCCCGGGACCGATATGGTTAAACGACCGGGTGCGGACAATATCCGTGCCGCGTCCGAGGAAGTACTGCCTTGCCATCAGATCCTGGGCGGCTTTGCTCACCGCGTACGGGTCGGCCGGCTCCAGTGGATGATCCTCGATTATCGGGCAATCCACCTCGCGCACGACACCGTATTCGGCCGCCGAACCAACCACCAGCACGCGGCTGTCAGGGCAGCCGACGACTATGGCCTCAAGAAGGTTCAATTGCCCCAGAATGTTTACTTCATAGGCTGGCCGGGGATCTCCCCAGGTATCGCCGACCTCCGCGATGCCGGCGATGTGATAGATCCGGTCCGGCCTGACGGCGTCGATAAGACCGTTGACGGCGCCGGCGTCCAAGAGATCACAGACGATGACGTGATCCGCCGGCAGCGGCTGTTCACGCTTAGCCTCCGCCGCCATCACACTCCCGAAAGTCTCCCGGCTGCCATCAGCGGCCAGCAACCGTCCGAGATGCTGGCCGACGAAGCCGCCGAGACCCGTGATCAAAACCCGTTCCATCGGCCCCTTTTCCGCCTGACGTCCGTCCTATTGGACGGCCGAGCGGCCGGCAATACGCAGGCACCGGCTGCCCCATCGAAGACAGGGCCAATTATAGGGCCGCGCGCCAGTTCAAATGATCAGGTGAACCGCCGGCGGCGGAGCGCCATCTGGCAGAGGTTTACAAAGCGGGTTATCCGATCCTGCGCCGGTGTCGGCGGGGAGATGAACTGGCTACGCACGAGGAACGATGCCGCATTGTGCCTACGGATACACGAGGTACTGGGACTGCACCCAGCCACCACGAGTCAGTTCAACCCATTCGATGTCGTCGATCACCTGCGAAGCGCCGGTGAGTTCCACTTCGGTCTCGTGCGCAATAACCTCCAACACTGCGGAGTCGGTGCTCGGCTCGGTGCGGGCGTTGAGGCCCTCATCAGCATCGATCGTCACCACCACCCCACCAGTCGTCTCACCCGGCGTCGGGATCAGCGTCGGACGAGGAGTGGGCGTTGACGTTGGCTCCGGAACCGGGGTAACCGTCGGTGTCGGTATTGGCGTGGGGGTGGGGGGCGGAGCTGGTGTCGGAGTTGGGGTTGGCGTCGGGGTTGGTGTCGTGGTTGCCGTTGGGGTGGGCGGCGGGGCGGGCTCCGGATCAGGCGTCTCACTGACGACCGGCGTTGGGACCGACTCATCCGCGGCGCCTTGGGCATCCACAGGTTGGTCGTCCTGGGGCGGCTTCCGAGCGGCCGAAGTGGGCGTCTGCCTATCCAGCACAACCTTCTTCACTCCTGCGGCTGCGGCAAACAGGGCCGCCGCGCTCCCGGCGAAAAGCAACGAGCGACGGTG
>CAZVZW010000120.1:4933-5198 GCA_964631365.1 uncultured Chloroflexota bacterium
GCGTGGGGGTGGCGGCTACTGCGGCGGGCACCGCCGGGGCCGCTGCTGCCGGAGACCTCGCGTCCAACTCGGTGCGCATCGACTGATAGTCATTCTCAAGATCCGACACCCGAGTGCTGAGTTCCTGCATCTCGGAGTCCTCACATCCGGCCAGCGACGTCATTGCGACCGCGACCAGAGCGACAACGATAAGCTTCACGAATTCCACATTCCCTTGCTATTTCACGCACAAATGAAAGTTGCCCATAGCATACCGTCCCGAGCT
>CAZVZW010000121.1:0-2273 GCA_964631365.1 uncultured Chloroflexota bacterium
CGGCCATCGAACTTAGCCCGGGATCCCACGCCGGCCAGGTCCAGCAACGTCGGGGTGACGTCAACGATCTCCACCAGTTCGTCGCTCATCGGTTGCGGATCCAGCCAGGGTGCCTGCACCACCATCGGCACGCGCGTCAGGTTGTCCTCGAAGCCCGACGGCCACTTTTCGGTCAGGCCATAGTCGCCGACGTAGTCGCCGTGATCCGAGAAGAACATCGTCGCCGTGCGCTCCGCCACACCGTTGCGCTCCAGCGCCTCGCGCAAATCACCCAGCTGGTCGTCCAGCCGCGTGATCATCCCGTAGTAGACCGCTACGATCTCGCGCAATTGCTCTTCGGACAGCTTGTCCAGGCCGTACGATTTGTTGATCTCGGAGTAGTACTTCGGCTTGCCTTTGTGATCGTTCACCGGCAACGGAGTGGAAACCTTGTCCCGGTCGTACATCGAGAAGTAGGGCTCTTCCACCCAGTAGGGCGGATGCGGGAATAACAGCGGCAGGTACAGGCAGAAAGGCTCTGGTGGGTTGGAGTTCAAGAATTCGATCGCGCCGTCGATCCACTGCCGGTCCATATCGTTGCTGTTCTCCGCCGGGCGCTCGCCGTAGTAGAAGGTCCGCCGCCAGGGGTGGTCCACCGGCCACGGATTCCCTATCATCTTCTCGCGGTCGATTTCGATCCCGCCCCCGTGGCTGACGCTGGAAGGCATGCTGTCCGGCGCTAGCAGGTCGTTCTTGCCCCACCACTCGACGTGATAGCCGGCTTCCTTCAGATAGCGCAGCGCGTTGGGCTCGTGATCGCGCAGCATGTACCAGAGCGTCCGGTGACCCGAAACGTGCGGGTACCAGCCGGTGAACATCGAGATTCGCGAAGGGGTGCAGACCGTGTGGGTCACGTAGCAGTTGCTAAACGGAGTCCCCTCGGCGGCCAGGCGGTCCATATTGGGCGTCTGAATCACATCGTTGCCGGCATACCCCACGGCATCCCAGCGCTGCTCGTCGGGCATGAATATGACGATGTTGGGCTGACTGGGTGCATCGGGCATACTGGATAGTCCTTTGGGGAAACCCGGGGAAACTGGCCGGAACGCCTGTATCTTGCCGGGAAGGATGAGAGCCTGTCCAACCGCGTCGGCACCGGCCCGGGCGGCCACCGCGCGGCAAGCGGAACTTCGCCGATCCCGGGCGATCCGCATTGGGTGGCCACCGCCAACCCGCCTTCCGGAGAGCCCAGTAGCCATGCAGCACAGCCTGTCCCGCGATCGCCGCCGCCCACCCGGGCCGGCGGCCGGCCCATCCCCTTCGCTGATGCCCGGTTTGCGGTCCTTCCCTGGCACTGCCCTTCTCCTGGCCGTACTGATCCTGCCCCTGTTGGTCGGCTGCGGCGGCGACCGCCCGGCCGGCAGCATCGACTTCGACTACGACGTCAACTGGGCAGCCATCGGCAAGCGCCGCATCCTCTTCAAAACCGATATCGACGGCGACTTCGATCTCTACGTCGCCGACGGGTTCGCCAATGAGCTTCGCCGGATCACCGACGACCCCCACTACAACAAGTACGCAGATCCCAGCCCCGACGGCGCCCGCGTGGTCTATTCCAGTAACCGCGACGGCGGCGATTTCGATCTTTTCGTGATCAACCTGGACGGTAGTGGCCTCAAGCAGCTAACCGCCAACGATATCGAGGACTACTCACCCACCTGGTCGCCCGACGGCCAATCGATCGCCTACGAAGCCAACGACAACTTCGGGGCGCTCTTCCAGATCTTCGTCGTCGACGCCGACGGCGGCAACAAGCGCCAGATCACGTCCGACCTCTACCACAACTACGCTCCTGACTGGTCTCCGGACGGCGGCTCGGTGGCCATCTTCAGCGATCTCGACCGCGACTTCGACATCTACGTTATCGACCTGACCACCGGCGAACGCCGCCTAGTCGCCAACGACGATACCTACGCGCATTTTGCGGACTACTCCCCGGACGGGCGCGCCATTGCCTACCACTCCAATCCCCGCGGCGACTGGGACATTTACGTGGTTGCCGTCGATGGCGCCTCCCCGCCGGTCCTGCTCACCGCCGGCCGGTCCGAAGATCTGGAACCCGATTGGTCGCCGGACGGGAGCCAGATCATCTTTTCGAGCAGCCGCGAGGGCGATCCGGACATCTGGGTCATGAACCCGGACGGAAGCGATCCCGAGCGCCTCATCTCTACCCGCGGCCGGGATACCCAGCCGGTCTGGATCCGCGGCGCCCCGTAGGACCGGTGGCGCCTGCC
>CAZVZW010000121.1:2373-5120 GCA_964631365.1 uncultured Chloroflexota bacterium
AGGAACTTGACGTTGATCAGGGTGACCACCGAAATGATCAGGAACAGGACCACTGACATCGCCGCCGCGTATCCCATCTTCAGGTACTCAAAGGCATTGGAGTAAATCAACACAACCACCGTGACCGTGCTGTCCAACGGCCCGCCAGTCAGGACGTTGTTGCCGACCTGGGTGGTCATAATCCACACTTGGACAAACATCTGCAGAGCGCCGATGAAGTACACGATTACCACGAAGAACGTGGTGGGCGCCAGCAGCGGCCCCGTGACCTTCGTGAACTTACGCCATCCGTTGGCGCCGTCGATCTCGGCCGCTTCGTAGAGATGCGGCGGGATCCCCTGCAAGCCGGCCAGGTAGATGACCATGTTGAGACCCATGTTCTTCCAGACGCTCACGATGACCAGCGACATCATGGAAGTGTCGGCGGACCGCAGCCACTTGATCCTGGGCAAAGCCATCCACTCGAGGATGTCGTTTAGCAATCCGAAGTTCGGCTCGTACATCCACAGCCAGATCAGCGAAACGGACACGAACGAACTCACCACCGGCATGTAGAACATCGCCCGGAAGGTATATATGCCACGGATCGACCGATTGATCAGCACCGCAAGTGCCAGCGAAGTGATAACTCCGGTGGGCACTGTCCCGAAGGCAAACAGCAACGTATTGGTAATCGAGCGCGAATAGCGCTCGTCGTCCAGCAACTTGAGGTAATTGTCGAGCCCGATCAACCTCGGCGGCTTCATCAGGTCGTAGAAGGCAAAGCTGTACCAGACGGACGCGATAATCGGCAGTATTACAAACACCGCCAGGAACAACAGCGACGGGGTGACGAAGAAGTACCCCGCCAGTCCGCCACGGGCTCCAAACCGACGTCCACGCCGCGTTCCTACCGCCGGCCCCCCGGGAGCCGGAGCGTCAGTTGCTGTCAAAGAGCCTTACCCTTTGATACCAGAGAGTGCGATGCCCTGTACGAAATATCGCTGTGTCATAAGGAAGAGGAACAGGATCGGCAGGGTCGCCACCATCGTAGCGGCCATCAGTAGACCCCAGTCCGTGGTGAACTCTTGCCGGAAGTTGGCGAGACCCACCTGGATCGTCTTCATCTCTTCGCTCTTAGTGATGATGAACGGCCACACAAAGTCGTTCCAAATGAACTGGAACGAGAAGACCGTCAGCACCGCCAGGGCCGCGCCGGACAACGGCAGCATCACGTTCCAGAAGATCCGGAACTCAGATGCGCCATCGATGCGGGCCGCATCTTCCAGTTCCTTGGGCAGGGTCTGGAAGAACTGTCGTAGCAGGAAGGTTCCATAAGCGGTCGGGAACATCGGGATGGTCAACCCCCAGTAGGTGTTGACCATGCCAAACCCGCCGCTGCCCTGCCAGTCGTTGCCGCCGAAAAACGGGAAGTTCTTGATCATGATGAACAGCGGAACCATCGTGACCTGGAACGGCACCATCAGGGTGGCGACCACTGCGATGAACAGCATGTCCCGGCCTTTGAACTCCAGCCGGGCGAACGCGTAGCCGGCCGTTGAGGCCAGGGTCAGGTGGGCCAGCGTGATCGCCGCCGACACCAGGGCACTGTTCAGGAAGAACCGCCCGAAGTTCAATGCCCACACGGTCGAATAGTTGTCGAACTTCCAGATCACCGGTAGGTAGGTGCCCGGGTCGTCGATCGCGAAGTCGAACAGGTCCTCGCTGGTCTTGAAAGAACCCAGCAACGACCAAAGGAACGGGAACACCGCGATGAACCCGATGATCGACATGAAGAGGTAGAGCATCGTCCGCCGAATAATCGGCCAAGTCCGCCCCTCGGTGCGAAGCGTCGCGACTGGTTCTGATCTAGCTACTGCCATAAATAAACTCTCCCGTTACCTACGCCCTGTCGCCGGTTGCTCCAGTTCCCCCGAATCACCGAACAGGTTCCCAACCTAGGGTCGCGCCATGATACCCGAATTGGTGCCGGGCGCGCTTGCCTGTAGCACCCCGTCGGCCGAGTCGAACTCTTTCGCTTTAAATGCGTCAAGTTTCCCGGCTGCCGACGGGCCGAGAATAGCAACGGGCCCGGGATTACGGCGGTTTCCCGCCGGTCATCCCGGGCCCGGTCAGCTACTTCAAATCACACAAAGTGCAATCAGATCTAAGACCCGACTAGCTCTCCGTGATGATCTTCAGAACTTCTTCGTCCATGCCTTCGAGGGCTTCCTCTGCCGACATTTCGCCCAGTGCCGCCTTCTCTACCCAGCGGCCCATTGCGGGCTGAACGTCAAAGTGCTGCGGAACGATCTGACGGCCTTTGCCGAACTTGGCGTTGGCTACGTACTGCTTCCAGGGCTCTTCCTGGTAGATATCGTAGGCTTCCATTGCCACCCGGCAGGGCATCGATCGTCGCGACTCAACGTTGATCTCAAGGTTCACCTGAGGTCGGCTCAACCACTCAAGAGTGGCGAACACGCCCTCGGGGGACTTCGTCAACTTGTACGGCTGGTACTTGTCGACGTAAATCTCCATGACCTGCTCGACCGGCCCGGTGAAGGGCTCGCCAACCAGGACGTCCGCAAAGACGTCCGGAGCGTTCACTTCACAGTTGGCCACGTCGCCCGGCCACAACTGCTGCACCGCCACTTTGCCCGCGCAGAACGCGTGCAGGTTCGGGATACCGGAGTCCATGCCCTCTTTCGGCATGGTTCCTTCTTCACCGAAGTGGATGTGCTGCTTGAGGGCGGTAATACCTTCAGGCG
>CAZVZW010000122.1:0-5107 GCA_964631365.1 uncultured Chloroflexota bacterium
GCGCTGGTCGCGGGGGCGTTTGTACTGCCGGAGATTCCGGCCGTCAAGGGCGGGCGTTTCGACCGGCCCGGCGCGATCCTGATCGCCTTCATCTTCGCCCCGACGGTCTACGCCCTGAACACCGGCTTCGACGCCGGCTGGACATCGCCACTGGTCTTGCTGGCCATCTTGGTCGCCGTGACCTCGGTGATGCTGTTCATTATCCGGGAGCGAGCCGCCCTGCACCCCCTGGTCGACCTCGGCCTCTTCAAAGTCATCGACTTTCGCACCGCCGTCATCGTCTCCCTAATCGGGTACATCGCGATCGACAGCGTGAACCTGCTGATGCCCTTCTTCATGCAGCGGGTCATGGGCACCTCGCCGGCCACGGTCGGGCTTGTGCTCGCCTCGATCCCGGTGGTCACCGGCCTGGTCGGCGTCCTGTCCGGTCACCTCAGTGACCGCATCGGCTCTCGCGTGCCGCGCAGCATTGGCCTGCTGGTGCTGGCCGCCGGGCTGGCCAGCTTTGCGCTGCTGGAGCCGTCCTCGAGCATCTTCCAGGTTCTCGTCGGGATGATCCTCATCGGCCTCGGCCGCGGCTTCTTCGTCACCCCGAATACCAGCGTCATGATGGGCTCCCTGCCGCGCGAGCGGCTGGGCCTCGCCGGCGGCTTCGTCGCCGCCTCGCGGACCTTCGGGCGGGCCTGCGGCCAGGCGCTCTGGGGCGGCATTTTCGGCATGGTGGTGGTCTCGATCACCGGCCTCGCGGTCAGCGAGAGCCCTGTCGAGGCGCTTCTCTCCGGCTACCGAGTTGCGTTTTTCGCCTCCGCCGGCGTGGCGCTGCTGACGACCGCCATTTCGCTCACCCGGGGGGGCGCCCGCGGGGTCTGAGTCCGTCGGTGGCCACCCGGCCCGGTCCGCCGCTGCCGCCGCCGGCGGCGGCTCGTATACTATTCGCCCGACCTCGACCGTGCCGGGGATTGCACCGTAGTTTCGTTGGCAAGGCGCCACAGATGGGGCTGGTTGTTGGATTTCGACCGACTGAAGCGCACTTTTTTCGTCATGGCCATCCTGGCCCTGGGGGTCTACCTGGGCCAGTTCCTGTGGGCGCTCGGTGCGCGCTTCGGGTTCGTGATCGTCGTCTTCCTGCTCGCCTGGCTGTTCAGTTTCACGATTCTGCCGCTGGTCCGGCTGATGCGTCGGGGGCGCTTGCCGTACCTGCTGGCCACCGCCGTCGCTTACCTGCTCATCATCGGCTTCTTTGTCCTTTTCGGGGTGTTCCTGGCGCCTGTGATGATCGACGATCTCACCGAACTCACCCGCTCCGTGGCCGAGTACCGCGACGATCTACTGCCCTTGGTGCGCGATTTCGAGGAATGGCTGATGGGACTCGGCCTTCCCGAGGGCGCCCTTGAGGACGCCCTCACCGGCTCCACCAGCAACTTTGCCGACTTCGCCGGCACCGCCGCCGTTGAGGCCCTCGACGCCCTCACCGGTGTTGCCTCGGCCATCTTTGGCATCCTGATCACTATCGTGCTTTCCTTCTATCTGGTGATGAACTGGGACCCGACCGTGCTGAAGCTCGAGCGCACCCTCCCCAGCCGCTGGGGTATCCGCCTGCACGAGGCCCTGCGGGCCGTCGAACACGCCTTCGCCGCCTATTTGCGTGGCGTTGTCACCGAAGTGCTCATCTTTGGCATCGCCACCGCTATCGCCATGTCCATCGGCGGCGTCGAGTACGTCGTCCTGGTGTCAATCGTCTCCGGGCTACTCCTGGTCGTGCCCTGGATCGGCGCCGTCATCGGCATCCTCCTGCCCATGCTGGCCGCCTCGCTCGACTCCTGGACCACCGCTCTCTGGATCGGTGTCGCCCTCACCGCCGTTGAACTGACCATCGACAACATCATCAAACCGATGGTCGTCGGCATCGCCGCGCGGGTTAATCCGCTGGTCATCATCGCCTCGATTCTCGTCGGCACCACCGCCGTCGGCCTCTGGGGGGCCGTCTTTGCGGTGCCCTTCGGCGCGCTCGTCTACATCGCCGCCCGCACCGCCTTCTACCGCTGGGTCGCCCGCCGTCCCGACGATCCCGGTCTTGACCCGGAGATCGCCGACACCCCGGGCGTCCGCCGCGACGGCTTCAGCCACTTCCCCGACGCCTGACGGCTATCCCGCGTGAGTCCTTCCCGGCGCCCCATGTTGCCGCCCGACCGGATCACCCCCGGCGGCCCCGCCGACTATCTGGAGGTCATGGCCCGCGCCATCTTCCAGGCCGGCATGTCCTGGGAAGTCATCGCCGGCCGCTGGAGCGGGATCACCGAGGCTTTCGCCGGATTTGATCCGGCGCACGTTAGCGGGATTGACGCCGAGGGCATCGACGAACTGATGGATGACGACCGCGTGATCCGCAACCGCCGCAAGCTCGAGGCCATCGCCGCCAACGCCGGGCGAATCCTTGAACTGGACGCCGAGCACGGCGGCTTTGATTGTTACCTGGACGCCGCCGGCGACTTCGACGGACTCACCGCCGCTCTGAAGCGCGACTTCCGCTTCCTGGGCGATTTCGGCAGCTACTACTTCCAGTACGTCATCCGCCGGCCGGTGCCGCCCTACGACGAATGGCGCGCTGCGCTGGCGGCCGGCAAGGGCAAGCCCACCGGCAACTAGCCCTCGCCCGCGAATCCGGTGAGATCCCGCCTACGGTGCCCTCGCCAGTTCGATGTCCAGGACCTTCCGCAGCCGCGCCACCACTTCCGGCTCGCTGGCCGCGATGTCCGCGTTCTCCAGCGGGTCGTTGTCCAGATCAAACAGTTTCGTGCCGTCTTCCAGCTGCGACACGACCAGCTTGTAGCGCCCGTCCCAGACCAGGTCGAAATTGCGGACCTTGTGCGCTGAGCTCGTCGCCTTGCCGCGGTTCTCGAGGCCGGAGAACACGTATTCGTTCACGCCCTCGGCGTGGCCTTCCAGCACCGGCCGCAGCGACTTTCCGTCCATGCGCTCGATCGGGTCCGCCCCGGCGTAATCCAGGAAGGTCGCCGCTAGGTCGATCAGCTGCGTCAACGCGCCGCTGACCGCCCCCGGCTGGATGCCCGGTCCGGCGATCACCAGCGGCACACACAGTGATGGGTGGTAGTAGGTGAACTTCTCCCAGTCGTTGTGATCGCCGAGCATCTCGCCGTGGTCGCTGGAGTACACCACCACCGTGTTCTCCAGCTCGCCGCGCTCCTCGATCACTTCCAGGTAGCGCGCGGTGTGGCGGTCGATGTTCTCGATCATCGCCGCGTAGTTGCGCCGAATCTGGGTGTGGGTCGCGTCGTCTAACTCATCGTTATCGTTTGGCGTCGGGAACTCGACCCCGTCCCAGGCGTCGTGCATCGATTGGGTCACGTCCATCGGCTCGTGCGGCCCACAGTAGTTCACCTGGATGAACCAGGGCTTGTTGGCCGGGAAATTCCGTAGCTCGGTTAGGCAATTCTCCGCGATCCAGTTGTCCAGGTAGGCGTCGTCGGGCAAGGGCGTCGGGTAGGTGCTCGAAAAGCGTTCCCGGCCATCGATGTCGTCGTAGTGGACGCGGTCGAGCCCGCGTTCCTGAAGGAAGGCGATGTAGGGAGTCTCGGCGGCCGGCTTCCAGCTGTAGATGCCGGCGTGCTTCCCGCAGTTGTCGATGCCGTCGGTGAAGCCCCACTTGTCCAGCCAGCTCGCCCCATCGGCGCCCCAGTAGGGCGTCCCCTTGTGCAGGTCGACCTTGCCCACCGAGGACACCCGGTAACCGGCGTCGCGCATATTCTGGTAGAAGAGCGGTTGATCCAGCGGCGTGTTGTCGTCGTTGTCCAGCGTGCCCGAGCGGCGATAGTTCACACCCTGGGCCAGGGTGGAGCGCGAGGGCGCGCACAACGGCGAATTGCAGATCACCTTGTCGAAGCGCGTGCCGCGGGCGGCCAGCCGGTCCAGATTCGGCATCCGCACCGGCAGATCCGGGTTCCAGCCCACCCAGTCGTAGCGATGCTGGTCGGGGAATACAAACAGAATGTTCGGCGTTCCGGATCTTGCCATCAGGCGTTTCCTTTCGGTACAGGGCGTTCCAGTTCCCTGTCGAGCAGCGCGCCCAGACGGGCCACGATCTCCGGGTGCGATTCGGCGAGATTCACGTTTTCCAGCGGGTCTTCGTCCAGGTCGAACAGTAGCGTGCCGTCCTCGCGGCTGCGCACCAGTTTGTGGCGTCCGTCCAGCACCGCGTCCCAGTCGAACGCCCGCGAAGCGGACATCATGTACTTGGTCAGGCTGCCATCGCCGACGTCTTCCGGCGGCTCGGTGCGATTGGTCAGCCCGGCGAACACCTGGTCGTGCAGGCGCTCGGCGGTGCCATCCAGCAGCGGCCGCAGCGACTTGCCGTCGGCATCCGGCAGCGCCGCTGCGCCGCCGTAGTCAATGAAGGTCGCCGTCAGGTCGATCAGTTGCACGATTGCGCCCACATCCACGCCTTCGCGGATACCCGGTCCACTGATCACCAGCGGCACCCCCAGCGACGGCTGGTAGTGGGTGAACTTCGCCCAGATCTCGTGATCGCCCAGCATCTCGCCGTGGTCGCTGGAGTACACGATGATCGTGTTGTCGAGTTCGCCGCGCTCCTCGATCGCTTCCAGGTAGCGGGCCGTGTGGCGATCGATATTCTCCAGCATCGCCGCGTAGTTGCGGCGGATCTGGCGGTGAGTTTCGGGGTCGTACTCGTCGTTGTCGTGCGGCTGCGGAAAGTCCACCCCGGTCCATCGGTCGTACATCGACTGCGTGATGTCCATCGGCTCGTGCGGGCCGGTGTAGTTGACCTGCATGAACCAGGGCTGGTCCTTGGGGAAGGCGCTCAGGAACTGCAGGCAGTTTTCCGCGATCCAGTTGTCCGAATAGGCGTCGTCGGGCAGCGGCGTCGGGTCGGTGCTGGTGAAGTTGTGCCGGTCTTGCAGGTCGTCATAGTGCACCTGCTGCAGACCGCGCTCGTGCAGGAAGGCCATGTACGGCCCCGCCGGCTCGTCCACCCCGGTCACCGCACCGGCATGTTTGCCCTCGTTGTCGATGCCGTCGGTGAAACCCCACTCGTCCAGCCAGCTCGAGCCGTCCACCTTCCACTCGTAGG
>CAZVZW010000123.1:0-4870 GCA_964631365.1 uncultured Chloroflexota bacterium
GATGGACGGTTTCGGCGGGGCGCAACATCAAGGTGCGTAAGTACAACCTGATCACCGACAACGAGCTGTACCCGTGGATCGAGCGCCGCCCGATCAAGCTGTTCCTGCCGAACCCCTGGTCGCCGAGCCACCAGGACTTCCCGGTGCTGACCTGGCCGCAGGTGGTGGGCGATGAGCCGACTTCGGGCGGCTATCGGATGGAGCACGTGCCCGACGTGGTGGTGGTGGCCTAGCGGCTAGTCGCGGACGATCAGCGCTTCGCGGTGCTGGCCGGTGCCGACGTAGCTGACCGGCACGCCGACGATCTCCTCAACCCGCTCGACGTAGCCCCGGGCGTTGGCCGGCAGGTCGTCCCAGCGGTTGATACCGGCGGTTTCGGTTCCCCAGCCGGGTAGCTCTTCGTAGACGGGCTCGACGCGGCCCAGGCGGTGGGTGGTGGGCACGGAGTCGAGGACCGTGCCGTTGAGCCGGTAGCCGGTGCAGATCGGGATCGTGGCGAAGTCGTCGAGCAGGTCCATTTTGGTGAGCGCCAGGTTGGTCAGGCCGTTGATGCGGGCGGCGTGGCGGACGGCTACCGTGTCCATCCAGCCGACCCGGCGCGGGCGGCCGGTCGAGACGCCGTATTCGCCGCCGCCGCCGGAGCGGAGCTGGTGGGCGATGTCGCCATCCAATTCGGTGGGGAAGGGGCCCTCGCCGACCGACGACGTAAAGGCCTTGGCGACGCCGATGGCGCGGTCGATGCGCCCCGGCGGGATGCCGGTGCTGACGCAGGCGCCGGCGACGGTGGGACTGGAGCTGGTGACGTAGGGGTAGTGGCCCCAGTCGATGTCGCGCATGATGCCGAGCTGACCTTCGAGCAGGATGTTGTCGCCGGCCTCAAGTGCGCGGCCGACTAGCCCGAAGGTGTCGGTGATGAACGGGGTCAGCTTTTCGCGCCAGCCGCGGCACAGCTCCCGTATGTACGCCAGTTCGAAACCGGCGTGGCCGAAGCTGGCCCGCAGGACGCGGTTCTTCTGTTCGAGGACGTGCGGCAGGTACTGTTCGAGGTAGTCTTCGTCGAGGAGGTCGGCGAACTGGATGCCGGAGCGGGCGAACTTGTCGGCGTAGGCGGGGCCGATGCCACGGCGAGTGGTGCCCTGGACCAGGTCGCCGCGGCTGTCCTCTTCGGCGCCGTCGGTGGCCACGTGATAGGGCATGACGACGTGGGCGCGCTCGGCGATATAGAGCCGGTCGGCGAACTTGAGGTCTGGCAGGCGTTCGCTCAGCGAGGCCATCTCGGCCAGGAAGGACTCCGGATTTACGGCGGTGCCGGGACCCAGCAGGTTGACCGTCTGCGCGCGGAGGATGCCGGATGGGACCAGGTGCAGTCCGAAGTTGCCGGCGTCGGTGATTACGGAGTGCCCGGCATTGTCGCCGCCCTGAAAACGGACGACCAGGTCGGCGTCGTCCGAAATCGAGTCGACGATCTTGCCTTTGCCTTCGTCACCCCATTGGGTGCCGACGACGCAGGTGACGCTCACAGGGTTGCTCCAGATCGAACTTGGTGGGTGGGAAAGACCGGGTCCGATGCCCGGCGACTAGCCAGATTACTACAGGGCGACCGTGAGGCGAACGGAAAGCGTGCGGCGAGCTGCTAGGAGACCGAGGACTGCCGGGCGATTTCGACGCCGGAAGCGCGGCTCTTGGAGTGGCTGGTGGCGGCCTTGACGAAGCCGTCGAAGAGCGGGTGGGGGGCGTCGGGGCGCGAGGTGAACTCTGGGTGGAACTGCACCGCTACGAACCAGGGATGATCGCGGAGTTCGATGATCTCGACCAGGTCTTTTTCTGGGTTGATGCCGCTGAGGTCCATACCGGCGGCGGTCATGCGCTCGCGGTAGTCGTTGTTGAACTCCATCCGGTGGCGGTGGCGTTCGTTGATCAGGTCGACCCCGTAGGCGGCGGCGGCGCGGGTGTCGGGAGTGAGCAGGCAGGGCTGTTCGCCCAGGCGCATCGTGCCACCCATGTCGATGGCGCCGTAGTGGTCCGGCATCGGCCAGATGACCGGGTCGGTGGTCTCGGCGTCGAACTCGATGCTATTGGCGCTCTCCAGGTTCAAGACGTTCCGCGCGAATTCGATGACCGCCGTCTGCAGCCCCAGGCAGAGGCCCAGATAGGGGATCTGGTTGACCCGCGCATAGCGGGCGGCTTCGACCTTGCCTTCGATGCCGCGCGGCCCGAATCCACCGGGGACGACGATGCCGTCGATGCCGTCGAGCACCGCGTCGATGTTGCTGGCATCGAGCCGCTCGGAGTCGATCCAGCGGATGTTGGGGCGGTGGCCGTTGTTGATGCCGGCGTGGCGGATGGCCTGCTCGACGCTGATGTAGGCGTCGGCGGCGTGGACGTATTTGCCCACCAGGGCGATATCGAGCGGACGGGTAGCCCCGGTCATCCGGTCGACCAGGTGCTGCCAGGATCGCAGGTCGACGGGCCGCTCGGGCAGGCTGAGCTTGCGGGTGATGATCCGTCCCAAGCCGGACTCTTCTAGGAACAGCGGGACGGCGTAGATGTTGTCCACCGATTCGAGCGGGATGACGGCTTCGTCTTCGACATCACAGAACAGAGCCAATTTTTCGCGGGTTTCGGGCTGGAAGGGGAAGTCGGTGCGGCAGGCCAGGATGTCGGGGAGGATGCCGATGCCGCGCAGGGTGGCGACGCTGTGCTGGGTGGGCTTGGTCTTCAGTTCGCCGGTG
Organism: uncultured Chloroflexota bacterium; assembly: GCA_964631365.1. GTDB lineage: Bacteria > Chloroflexota > UBA11872 > UBA11872 > VXNJ01 > JASLPR01. The sequence goes on from CAZVZW010000123.1 coordinate 2,733, forward strand.
GCGCCGATGTGGACCAGGAAGGTGAGGTGGACGTACATGACGTTTTCGGGACCGATTTCACGGCGCAGCTGGCGCAGCGCCTCAAGGAAAGGCAGGCCCTCGATGTCGCCGACGGTGCCGCCGACTTCCACGATGACGACATCGGCCTCGCTCTCGTCGCCCAGGCGTTTGACGTGGCGCTTGATTCCGTCGGTGACGTGGGGGATTACCTGGATGGTGCCGCCGAGGAAGTCGCCGCGTCGCTCGCGCTTGATTACCTCTTCGTATACCTGGCCGCTGGTGACGTTGCTGGCGCGGGTGAGCGGGACGTCAATGAAGCGCTCGTAGTGGCCGAGGTCGAGATCGGTCTCGGCACCGTCGATGGTGACAAAGACCTCGCCGTGCTGGGCGGGGCTCATGGTGCCCGGATCGACGTTGATGTACGGGTCGAGCTTCATGATCGACACTTCGAAGCCGCGGGCCTTGAGGATCCGGCCGATTGAGGCGCAGGTGACGCCCTTGCCGATCCCGGAGACGACGCCGCCGGTTACGAAGATGTATTTCGGGGAGGGCTTCAAGACGACCCGCTAACGGGGAGCGGGGAGGATGGGGCGGAGGTTAAACGGGGGCCGGGCAGGAGGACCGGCACTAGGTCTTTTCGCCTACCGGGCGCTTGAGCTTGGCCCGTGATTCGAGCCGCACGACTTCGGTGTTTTCGGATGACAGGGTGCCGCGGCGGATGGTGAGCGTGGCGGCCGGCTCCGGGAGGTCCATGCCAAGTTCGTGTAAGAAGCCGTCGATGGCCTCTTTGTTTTCGGCGGGTTTGGCGGCAGCGTAGCCCATTGGAATTACGTAGGAAGGGGTCATAGCGGAGACCAGGCGGATGGCGTCGCCGCGGCTGAAAGAGCCGCGCCCGCCGGGCGGGACAATTAGCACCTGCGGGGACTCGAACTGGTCGATGACTTCCTGGTCGGGCGGCGCGCTGAGCTGGCCGAGATGACAGATGGAGATGCTGTCGACGGTGTAGCGGTAGACGTAGCCGGCGTCCTGGCCATTGGACTCGGTGCTGGGCCGGTGGGCGGGGAGGCCGCGGACAAAAATGCCGCCGATCTCGTATTCGCCGGGGCCCTGAATGGTGTATACCTCGTGCCGCGACGCCGCCACCAGCTTGCGGGTCTTCGGGCCGATCACGCTCAACGTCGTAACGTCAGCCTTGATCTGGAGGTTCTGGAAACTGGGGTCGGGTAGATAGGGGTCAGTGACGGCGATGGTGTTTCGGTCACGCAGTCGGAAGCATCCGCTCCCGAACCAGGCTATCTCCATCCGGCTCCAATTTAGACGGCAGAGGTCGGCTTCAAGACTCGTGGACTTTAGCATATCCGCGCCCCCCCGCCGACGCGGAGTGCTGCGGGGAACGGTCTGGATTGGATAGACTGGTCGGCGGCAAATTCCGAGGTTATATGCGCGTATTGGCGGAAAAGTCGGAAGCCGGGACAATCGCCGCGATCCTGGGTGCCGCCCGCGAAGTGGCGTCGTTCTCGGAACTACTGCGGACGATGGTGATCCGGGACCTCAAGCTGCGCTATCGCAACTCGGCGCTGGGGTTCCTATGGTCGCTGTTATCGCCGCTGTTGATGATGCTGGTGTTCATCCTGGTGTTCAAGGTCCTGACCCAGTCGAACATCGAGAATTACCCGGTGTTCCTGATGACCGGCCTGCTGCCCTGGATCTTCACCCAGGGGGCGATGGTGGGCGGCCTGCACAGCGTGACCGGCAACGCCAACCTCATCAACAAGGTCTACTTCCCGCGCGAGTTGCTGCCGATGTCGGCGGTGCTGGCCGGGTTCGTGCAATTCGTGGTTGGTTATGTGCTGCTGATGGTGGCGCTGCTGGCGTTCGGGGTGCAATTGCATGGGACCATCGCGTTTGTGCCGTTGATTATGCTGCTGAACCTGGCCTTTGCTCTCGGCCTGGCGATGGTGGTGTCGGTGGTGAACGTCTTCTTCCGCGACCTGCAACACCTGGTGGAAATCGGCATACTGGCCTGGTTCTTCCTGACGCCGATCTTCTACACCCTTGATGTGGTGCCGAACACCAACTTCCTGGGTCTGGATATCCACCGCTGGGTGTTCTCGCTGAACCCGATGGCCACCCTGGTG
>CAZVZW010000124.1:0-4851 GCA_964631365.1 uncultured Chloroflexota bacterium
GACCCGGAGGTCGTGGCCGACGCCGGGACCGTGGACGAACTGGTGGCGGCGATTCACGAGATGCTCCGTCCGGAGCAGCCGGCCCAGCATCCGGTCGCAATCCCGACCAGCCGCTTTAGCTTGCCGGACCGCATAGCCGCCGTCCGCGACCGGCTCAAACAGACCGATCGCCTGGAATTCAGCGACCTCGCCGCCGAATGCCACTCCCGGATCGAAATTGTCTACACGTTGCTCTCGGTCCTGCACCTGGTGGCCGACCGCGAGATCGCCATCAGTCAGCGCAAGCCCTTTGGCCCGATCCAGATTGAGTTTGTCGAAGATGACTGACGCTGGCGAACCGGCTCCGATGGCTGCCGACGCGGCTGCCGCAGATACCGATCTGGCGCTGGATTTCGGACTGCGAGATGTTGTCGAGGCGCTGCTTTTTGTCAGCGACCGCCCACTCGCGCCCGGCCGGATCGCCGAGGTTCTCGACGAATCTGTGGACCGGGTGACGGTCGCGCTGGAAGAACTGCGCGGCGACTATCAGCAGGGTGGCCTGCGCATTCTCGAGCATGACGGGCGCTTCCAGATGGCAACAGCTCCGGACGCGGCCCCGTTTTGCCGCGCCCTGCTGGGCCTGGAACCCAACCAGCGCCTCACCCAGGCCAGTCTTGAGACGCTGGCTATCGTGGCTTACCGGCAGCCTGTCACCCGGGCGAACATCGAGGAAATCCGCGGGGTCAACTCTGACAGCCCGCTGTCGCGACTGCTGGCCTACGGCCTGGTGAGCGCGATCGGCCGGAGCAGCCGGGTCGGGCGCCCCATGCTCTACGGGACCACCACCGGCTTCCTGGCCTATTTCGGGGTCGAGTCGCTGTCCAGTTTGCCCGAGTTGGATCTCCCCGACTTCAGCGCCGGGTCGCCGGACTACGTCGCCCCGCAACTCGATGCGGCTGCGGCCGAAGCGGTCGACGAACACGATCCGGTCGATCAGGAGCAATCCACGGAGTATTTGGGCGAGCCATGTTCTGATGATGACCCGGCTGAACCGAGCGATTCAGCCGCCCAGAGCGAGCCTCTTGGTCCGAATGAGCCGCCTGCTCAGATCGAGCCTTACGACCAGCACGCCACCCCCGAACCGACCGAGGAGCCCACAACCAGCGCCTAGCGCTTGGTGTACTGCGGTGCCTTACGGGCGCGTCTCAAGCCGGGTTTCTTGCGCTCTTTGGCGCGCGCGTCGCGGGCCAACATCCCGGCCGGCTTTAGCTGCTTGCGGAAGTCTTTGTTGAACACGGTCAGCGCCCTTGCAATGCCCTGTCGGACCGCGCCGGCCTGTCCCGATATGCCACCACCGCTGACCCGAATCGAGGCGCTATAGGCACCCTCCACGACCCGCAGTGGCTCGGTGGCGTTCAGCAGGTGGCTGCCGACCAGGAAATATTCTTCAATCGGTTGCTCGTTGACGACGATGGGCCCCTCTTTGGCGTAGAGCCGCACCCGCGCCACGGACGTCTTGCGGCGACCGTTCGCGTAGTAGTACTTGTCGCTGCTCTTGTTAGCCAAGGTTGTTTCCCATTTCCATTTCCGCGGGCTCCTGCGCCTCATGCGGGTGACTTGCGCCAGCGTAGACGTGCAACCGGCCGAGCGCGTGCCTCCCCAGCTTGTTCTTCGGCAGCATACCCTTAACCGCACCGGTTATCACCCGGTTGGGATGCTTGGCCAGCAACGTTTCTAGGTCTGTCTCCCGCATGCCGCCGGGATAACCGCTGTGCCGGTAGTACTTCTTGTCGCTCAACTTCTTGCCGGTGACTTTGATCTTTTCACAATTGATTATGATCACGTTGTCGCCGACCTCGAGGTGCGGGGCAAACGTGGGCTTGCCCTTCCCGAGCAGGAGCCCGGCCACTCGTGAGGCGAGGCGCCCCAGGATTTCGCCTTCCGCGTCACCCACCCACCAGGTGCGCTCAATTTCGCTGGCGCGGACGCTGTGCGTCTTAGTTGACATCTATCTCCTCGAAAGCTCTGTCCGGTTGGCCGGTGCTCTGGAACGGATCGTAACGGTCGCCGTATTCGATTTCGGTCAAGAAGAGCCCCACGGCCGGGGCGGACGGCGCCACCGGTGCCCCACGGGCGCGGTCCACGACCTCTTGAAAATCATTCACCGACCACCGCCCCAGCCCCACCTGCACGAGTGCACCGGCGATCCGCCGCACCATACGCTTGGCGAACGCGTTGGCCGAAACCCGGATGTGCACCAAATCGCCCTGTCGCCAGCAGGCGCAGTCGGTGAGCCGACGGGGCACCGGCTCGTCGGTCTCGACCACGAAGTTCGCGAAATCATGACTACCCACCAACCGCTGTGCGGCGGCATTCATGACTTCAATATCGAGGTTTCGGGCGATGTGCAGCACCCGGCCGCGCGCCAGCCCCGGTCGGGCGGCGCGGTTGAGTACCCGGTACTCATAGGTGCGAGCCGAGGCCTTGCGACGGGGGTCGAAATCGGAGTCGCAGGCTCGGGCATCGAGCACGGCGATGTCGGCCGGCAGCAGGGCGTTCAGGCCACTGGCGAGCCGATCGGCGGACAGTACCTCAGGGTGGTCAAACGCCACAACCTGGGCCAGTGCGTGCACTCCGGCGTCGGTGCGTCCGGCCATCTCCACTCTTCCGCAGCCCGGCGCGATTCGGTCCAGAACCGTCTCGATGGCGCCCTGGATCGTGGCTTCTTCGGGTTGGAATTGTGATCCGGCATAGCCGGAGCCGTCGTATTCGATGGTCAGCCGAACCCGCCCCATGCCTATACCAGTTCGATCCGAACGATCGGGGCGGCGTCACCGGGGCGGGGCCCCAAGTTGTACATGCGAGTGAAACCGCCGTCGCGATCCTTGAACCGCTCCGACAGGTCTCCGAAGAGCTTGTCGATCACTTCCTGGTCAGGCAAGCGCGATATTGCCTGCCGCCGCGAATGCAGGTCGCCTTTCTTACCAAGGGTGATCAGGCGGTCCACATGCGACCGCAGCTCCTTCGCCTTGGCCTGAGTGGTCCGAATGCCCTCGTGCAGCAGCAGCGAGCGCGCCAGGTTGCGCAGCATCGCCTTGCGGTGTCCCTGGGCGCGATCGAAGCGCCTCTTGCGAGCCCGGTGCCTCATTTGCCGTTCTCAGACAAGAGTTCGCCACCACGGACGGCCAAGCCCACCTCCGCGAGTCGTTCGCCCAGTTCAACGACCAGTTTGATTCCCATACCGCGGAGATCGAACAGTTCGTCCTCGGACATTTCCACCAATTGCTCCACGGTGTCGATACCGTGACGTTTCAGGCAGTTCAGCGCCCGATTGGAGAGTTTCAGCTCTTCCACAGGGGTCTGTGGCGTTGCCTCCTCGACCTCTGCTTCGGGGATCACCACCACCGGGAGGAACTCCTCCGGGTTGGCAATCTTGGCCATCAGCGAATAGGAGTCCACGAGAATGCCAGAGGCCCGCGAAACGGCCTCTTCCGGCGAAATCGTGCCATCCGTCCATACCTGTACGACCAGGCGATCCCAGTCGGTCGACTGCCCGACCCGGGCGCGCTCGACTCCGTACTGGACCCGGTTCACCGGCGTGAACCGGGCGTCGAGCGGGATCATGCCGATCTGCTTGTCGGCCTGCTCCTCGGCGCCGACGTAGCCGACGCCGCGTTCGATAACCAGCTCGACTCGCAGTGTCCCGCGCTTCTTGTCCAGCGTCGCCAGGTGATGGTCGGGGTTGATGATTTCAACCTCCGGCCCCACCTGGATGCTGGCATCGGTCACCTCACCAGGCGCCTTCACTTCGATCAGGCCGGCAATCGGCCCGTCGGCATGAACGCGCAACCGGACTTCCTTCAAATTGAGGATGAGTTGGGTGACGTCCTCGCGCATAAACGCGAGCTCGGAAAATTCATGCAGGACGCCATCAACGCTAATGCGAGTGATGGCCGCGCCCGGCATGGAGGAAAGGAGCACCCGGCGGAGCGGGTTCCCTATGGTGTGCCCATATCCTCGTGGTAGCGGTTCAACGACAAAGTGACCGTGCCGGTCCCCGGCTTCGACCACATTGATTGTCGGCATCGGATGTTCGGCTGCCAACTATTACCTCCGGCTTTGGGTCATGACCGGCCGTCCACGGCGGTCACGCTTATCTTGAGTAGTACTCGACAATTAATTGCTCATTTACTACGACATCGACCTGGTCTCGCTCTGGCAGAGCGGTGACCTTGCCTGACTTCTTCTCCACATCCACGCTGACCCAGGCGGGGCGTCCGATATCCGAAGCGCGCTCCTGGGCAATAACGAAAATGTCTAGATCATTGCTGGCCGGCCGCACTGTAATCTCGTCGCCCAATTCCATTAGGCGCGAAGGCGACTTCACCGGCTTTCCGTTTACCCGGAAATGACGGTGGGTGACCAGTTGTCGCGCCTGCTTTCGCGACGTGGCAAATCCCATGCGGTACACGACGTTGTCCAGCCGTGACTCCAGGATCTGAAGCAGGTTTCCACCGGTCAATCCGGCGGTCTTTTCTGCCAGCCGGAAATACCGGCGGAACTGTCGCTCCATCAACCCGTACGCTCGGCGGACTTTCTGCTTCTCGCGAAGCTGGACCGCGTATTCCGACATGCGCCGTCGCATAGGGCGCATCCCGCCGGTCTGCCCGGGAGGCAGGTTGTGGCGTTCGATGGCGCACTTGGGAGTGAAACAGCGGTCGCCCTTCAAGAATAGTTTCATGCTTTCCCGGCGACAGAGTCTGCAATTTGGGCCGGTGTAACGTCCCATGCTAGTAGTCCCTCCCGGCCGGCTGACGGCTGGCGAGGATCATATGCGTCTCCGCTTCGGCGGGCGCGGACCGTTGTGCGGCA
>CAZVZW010000125.1:0-4813 GCA_964631365.1 uncultured Chloroflexota bacterium
GCCCGATCACGCTACCGTCGTTAGCTATCCCGAGACCTACCAGGATCCGCCCGGCGTCGACGACCCGGCTTCCGCCACCCGCCAGGCGCTCGCGAATCCCCATGGCTCCCCGCCGTTGTCTGAACTCGCCGGCCCCGGCAAGACCGTCGCCGTCGCCTTCCCCGACAAGGTCAAGGGTGGCTTCGGGCCCACCGCCCATCGCCGCATTGCGATCCCTTTGGTTCTCGAAGAACTTGAACGCGCCAACGTCCGCGACGCCGACATCACCCTGGTCTGCGCCATGGGCCTACACCGCAAGAACACCCGTGAAGAGCTGGTCGAAATGCTCGGCGAGGGGCTCGTCGCCCGTTTCTATCCCGACCGGCTGCTCATGCACGACGCCGAAGACCCCGACGGTATCGTCCGCCTCGGCCGCACCGCCCGTGGCGACGTTGTCGACATCAACCGCGTGGTCTACGAAGCTGATCTCCCGATCATGGTCGGGCACGCTGTCGCCAATCCCTACGGCGGTTACAGCGGTGGCTACAAAATGTGCGCCACCGGACTCAGCACCTGGCAGTCCATCCGTTGCCATCACACTCCGGGCACCATGCACCGGCTCGATTTCATCCCGTCCAACCACCGTGGCCTGATGCGCGACCAGTTCGACGAAATCGGTGCGAAAATGGAAGAGGGAATGGACACGCCCTTCTTCGCCGTCGACGCCGTACTCGGCGCCACGGCCGGCATCCTCGAAGTACATGCCGGCGCACTGGCCGCCGTCCAGCAGGCCAGCTGGCAACTCGGCGACCGACGCACCAACGTCGACATCGCCATGGACGGCAAAGCCGATGTCCTGGTCATCGGCATGCCGCGCTCGTTCCAGTACGGACCCGGCATGGGCACCAACCCGGTCCTGATGCTGCAATCCATCGGCGCCGAGCTGGCCCGCGTCTTCGACGTCTTCAACGACGGTGGCGTGGTCATCGCCGCGTCCTGTTGCGACGGTTGGTTTAACGACGAGTACTTCCCCGCCTCCCACGACGTCTACGACCTCTGGCAGGGCGTCAACCAGCCTGCCGACCTGGTCCCGTTTGAAGAGCAGGTGGCCGCCATACCCGCCTATGTCGATGGCTACCGCCACGACTTCACCTACCACCCCTGGCACGGCTTCTCGATGATGTACATGGGCGGCGTCGCGCTCAATCACACGTCCGCCATCTTCATCGCCGGCGCTGAATCGCCCGGTCACGCCCGCGCCATGGGTTGCATCCCTACCGGTGATGTCGCCGAAGCCTTGCGGCGCGCCGGGCGCTACGTGGGCAAGAACCCGCGCATCTTGGCGTTACCCGACGTCTTCTCCACCGCCCCGGTGCACCTGCACCTAGCCTGACCGACCCCGTTTACCGCCGTCTCCACCGCGTAGCCCTCGCGCTGCAGGATCCGCTCCAGGACATTCAACACCGCCGGGTTCGCCGCGCTACCTGCCGCTCCAGCTAACCCGATGATACGGCAGCCCATGGCGCTGGTTTAGTGCCTCTACGAACACCCATCCGAAGTCCGGTCCCCGACGCCGGTGCGCTCCGCCCGAATACGCCCCCGCACCTAGATCCGCGGCGCCCCTCTCACCAGGAACATCTCTGCCCCCGGCGTAAACAGCTCCACGAAACCGCGCCCGGTTTCCAGGAACATGATGAGGTTGTGATCCTCAGTCCGTTCCGGGTCCAGCAGCGTCTCGCCCAGCCGGTCCACCACAATCGCCCGCCGTTCCACCACCAGGTTCTCGGACTCGCGGGGCAGATGTGCGAACTCAGCCGCGATGTCCGAATCGCCCGGGACATACAGGTGCACCACCGGGCTGTGCAGCACCGAGCGGCCCGTCGGGTCGGTCGGCTGAATTCGAATCCACAGCGTCCCTGCACCGTACAGATGTAAATCCTCCTCCGTATCCTGCTGCATCTCGCTGATCGTCAGGTAGCCGCCCGCCGGGGCCACGATCCGCGCCCCCGGTTGCAGCCGCGCCGTGTGCGCCGGCACGAACACCCCCGCGCCCTGCTCCACCTGGCGGATATCAAAGAAGCGTTCCAGCGAGCGGCAGGCCGGCTCGTCAAACGGCATCGTGATCGCGAACAGCTCCGCCCGCTCCAGGTCCCGGGCGGACAGCGGCTTGCACAGCGCCGCCAGATCCACCTGCACCTCGTGCTCTACGATCTCCAGCACGCCCTTCGGCGTGGGGCGCGGAGTCAGAGTTGGCGTCGCCGTCGGTTCCGGGGTGGCCGTCGGTTCGGGAGTCGGCGAGGGCGCCACCTTCACGATTGATTCCGGCGGCGGCGCGCCCCCGCCGCAGGCCGCCGCGAGCCACAGCGAGGCCACGCCTGCGGCTCCCAGCGCCGAGCGCCGGCCAAAGATGCCTCGCCGGCCTCCGTACAGATTTACAACCTTCGCTCTCACCCGACAAAGATAGCGAGCCGGTCAAGCCCCGCAAAGTCCCATCCCTTCCATTCACCCCCATCAACTATTCCGGCGAGCGCCCCCCGCCTTAAATGCCTAAACTGCTGCGGGACATGTGCGATCACCGGAGATAGCGATGCCGGTCCGGCTTGGAATAGACACCGGGGGCACCTTCACCGACCTGGTCGCGCTGGACGAAGACTCCGGCGCCATCGCCGTCGTCAAGCGTTCCTCAACGCCCGACGACCCCAGCCGCGCCATCCTCCTGGCCCTGCGCCACGCCGACGTCGACTCCGCCGCAATCGCCCGCCTGGTCCTCGGCACCACCGTCGCCATCAACTCGCTCCTGCAGCGCCAGGGCGCCCGGGTCATCTACATTGCCAGCGAAGGGTTCGAGGACATCCCCTTCCTGCAGCGCATCAACCGCCGCTTCCACTACGACCTCAAATGGGTCCGCCCGTTGCCGCTCGTGCGCCGGCGTGACTGCCTCGGCGTTCCCGAGCGGATGGACTATCGCGGCAACATCGACCGGCCGCTCGAAGAATCCCATCTCCAGGACCTGGCGACCGCCATCCGCGCCCGATTGGATGACGCAATCGAAGGCGACGTGGCCATCGCCGTCAACCTGCTCTTCGCCTACGTCAACCCGACCCACGAACGCCGCCTGCGCGATTTCCTCCTCGCCGAGTTCCCCGATCTGCCGGTCTCAATTTCGTCCGACGTAGCCCCCATCTGGCGCGAGTACGAGCGTTCCAGCACCACCCTCGCCGACGCCTACGTCCGTCCCCACGTCGGTAGTTTCATCGGCTCCCTGCAAGAAGGCCTCGAAAATCTGGGCTTTATGCGCAGCTGGGCCGTCATGAAGTCCAACGGCGGCCAGATGCTCTCTGCGGTGGCCCAGGATCGCCCCGTGCAAATGATCCTCTCGGGCCTCTCCGCCGGCATCATCGCCGGCCGCTTCTACGGGGCCCTCACCGGTTCCGACAACGTCATCACCCTCGACATCGGCGGCACCAGCACCGACGTCGGCGTCGTCGTCGAAGGTCGCGTACGCTTCACCACCGAATGGCGCATCGAGTTCGGGCTGCCGGTCTCCGCCCCGCTCATCGATCTCAGCACCCTCGGTGCCGGCGGCGGCTCCATCGCCTGGATCAACAAGGGCGGCATCCTCCAGGTCGGCCCGCATAGCGCCGGCGCGGCCCCCGGCCCCGCCTGCTACGGGCAGGGTGGTGTCGAGCCCACCGTCACCGACGCCAACGTCGTCCTTGGGCGCTTAAACCCGGACAATTTCCTAGGTGGCGAGATGCGACTCGACACCGACCTCGCCCGCGACGCCGTCGCCCGACTTGGCGACCGGCTCGGCATCGGCGTCGAAACCATCGCCCGTGCCATCGTTGATGTCGCCAACGAGAATGTCGCCGAGGCCATGCGCCTGCTTACCGTGCGTCGCGGACTCGACCCGCGCGAATTCGACGTCGTCGCCTTCGGCGGCGCCGGTCCCCTGCACGCCGCCGCGGTCTCGCGCGCCATTGGCGCCCGCCGCGTTATCGTGCCGCCCCATCCGGGGCTCGCGTCGGCCTTCGGTACCCTGCTGGCCGACCCGCGCGTCGACAAAGCCTGGACCCATATCGTCCGCACCGACCGGATTGATTTCGCCTGGGTTAACTCCCGCCTCGACGAACTTATCGCTGAGGCGGTCGCTGAGATCCGCGAAGAGGGCTTAGCCGGTGACCCGGCCGTCGAACGCTGGGTTAGCGCCCGCTACGACGGCCAGAACTACGAAGAAGAAATCCCGATCCCAGACGGGCCGATCGACGCAGCTTCCCTGCCCGATCTGCTGGAGGACTTTCACGTCCACTACGAAGGCATCTATGGCTACCGCCTCGAAGCCGAAGTCATCGAATTTGTGCAGTTCACGGTCACCGTGCGCGGCACCACCCCCTCACCGGCGCTGCCCCCTGCCCCCTCCGGCGCCCCCGGGGAGCCGGTCGGCCGGCGGCAGGTCTATTTCGACGAAGGCCCCACCGACTGCGCCATCTACCGGCGCGAAGACCTGGTCGCCGGCCAGGAAATCGCCGGCCCGGCTATCGTCGAGGAACTCGACTCCACCATCCTCATCGACCCCGGCGGCGCCATGCGAATATCGGCCGAGGGCCTCGGCATCGTGGAACTCTAGTCGGATGAACGTAGTCGCGGCCAGCGCGGAAGGTACCGGCCACCATGACTGAAGTCAACGGCACCGACCAGGTCACCCTCAACGTCGTCTACAACCGGCTCGTCGGTATCTGCAAGGAGATGGGCAGCACGATGATGCGCGCCGCCTACTCGCCCATCATCAGCGAAAGCCTCGACTTCTCCTGCGAGGTCTTCGACCGCGATGGCG
>CAZVZW010000126.1:0-4648 GCA_964631365.1 uncultured Chloroflexota bacterium
GGTGGCGCCCATCACACCACCCGATACCCCAACAAGGCCGATCATCTTGCCGCCGAACTGCGAGAAACCCATCAGGTCGAGGGCGTTCTTGAGGACGCCGCTAACGCCGCTGTGGTACTCGGGGGTGCCGAGGATGATGCCGTCGGCGGCCGCGACTTCGGCCCGCAGGTGGTGGACGTCGGCCGGGTAGGTAGACTCGTCGTCGCGGGCGTCGCAGAAGACCAGTTCGTAGTCGGCCAGGTCGAGCAGGGCGACTTCGGCACCGACTTCGCGGGCGCCGGCGAGCGCCAGGTTGACGACTTTGCGGGTGTGGCCGCCGGGCCGCAGGCTGCCGCACAGCCCGACGACGCGGACCAGGTTGGTTTGTTGATCGCTGGCCACCATGGTGACTCCCCGGGGCTATTGGAAGGGCGCACCAAACCCTCGCGCCACGGGGGGGCCGGAGTCAATCGAAAACCGGCGCGGCATCGTATAGTTCAGGCGAGCGCCAAATAGCGGTCGACTGGAGGGAATCTTGGGCGAAATGACGGGTCAGGCGGGAATTGTGACCGGCGCGGGGCGGGGCATCGGGAGGGCGATTGCACAGACGCTGGCGGAGGCGGGGATGGCGGTAGCGGCGCGGACGGCAGCGCAGGTGGCCGAGACGGCAACGCTGATCGAGGCGGCAGGCCGTCGGCGGTGACGGTGGGGGGCTGGCCGGGCTAGACGTCGACCGCTTTCGGGACGTCGATATCAGCGGCGCGGGCGATGAGTATCTCGATGGTGGTTCCCTGTACGAAAAGGGTGAAGAGGACGACGCCGAAGGTGATCTCTTGCAGGAGGGCGCGGTCGGGGAAATCCAGCGGTAGCGAGAGGGCCATGGCGATGGCGACCGCGCCGCGCAGGCCGGACCACCAGAGCACGTTGAGCCAGGAGGTGGGCAGGCGGGGAGCGATGCCGCCGAAGAAGGCCAGGCGCGAGGCGCCGTTGAGCAGCACGTAGACGACCAGGGCGCGGCCGATCAGGACGGCGAGGATGGCCCAGAGGATGGGGCCGATGGCGTCGCGGAGGCTCTCCAGGGTGATGGCCAGGCCGACGAGCAGGAAGACGACGGCGGTGAGCACGAAGGCCAGGAACTCCCAGACGCTGTCGATGGCCTGGCGGGTGGTTTCGGACATGCCGAAGCGACGGCCGACGTTGCCGAGGACGATGCCGGCGGTGACGGTGGCGATGATGCCGGATTCGTGGAGGGCGTCGGCGACGACGTAGGTGCCGTAGGCGAGCGCCAGCGAGATGGTGGTCTCGACCAGGTGGTCATCGACACGGGTGACGATAAAGGAGACGACCAGGCCGCCGACGAGGCCGATGAGGATGCTGACGCCGACGGTGATGAAGAACTGCAGGATGGCGCCGGTGATGACGACGTCGGACTGGACGGCCTGGATGGCGATGACGAAGACGACCAGGCCGGTGCCGTCGTTGAAAAGCGATTCGCCTTCGACCAGGGTGGCGAGGCGGGTGGGCGATCCGAGGCGGCGAAAGGTGGCGAGGACGGCGGCGGGGTCGGTGGCCGACACCATGGCGCCAATGACGAAGGCGAGGTCGGCCCGCATGCCGGTGGCGAAGTGGAGGATGGCGGCTACGACGCCGGCGGAGATGATGACGCCGGGCGCGGCGAGGACGGCGACGCCGGCGATGGAGGCCCGCAACTCGCGGATGTCGATGCGGAAGGCGGCGTCGAAGATCAGGCCCGGCAACAGGACGACGAGCACGACCTCAGGGCTGATCTCGAAGTGCTCTTCGCTGAAGATCTGCGCCGCCGCAAGTCCCAGGACAACCAGGGCGACGGTGTAGGGAATCGCGATGAGCCGTACGATCAACGCCGCGACGACGGCGACCGCCACCAGCGCGACCGAGATTTCGACGGTGTTGAGCCCGAACATGCCTTCCATAACCGCGCATTCTAGCCCGACTTTCGCCAACCTTTGTGCCTGACGGCGCCCGGGGGAAGCTATATAAAACGCACGTTCGTTCTTTTAGTAATGAACAATTGTTCGCCTTAAGGAAGGTCCCTGTCCCCCAAGGTCACCCAGGAGCATCTGGATGCCCGCCATCAGCAGATATTCGACGCGGCCTGCGCCGTGTTCGTGCGCAAGGGCATGCGCAGTACGACGATCCGCGATATCTGTGCGGAGGCCGAACTGAGCACCGGCGTGAGATGTACAACTACTTCGCCGGGAAGCGGGAGATCCTCCTGACGATGGCCGAGTTGAGCCGGGATCGCAACGCCGGGCTGATGGCGGGGAATGGTGAGGCGGGGGAAGACTGGCCGGAGATCGCGGTCGGGCTGACCGGGTACTTCAGGGCGATGCTGGAGGCGCTGGATAAGCAGTCGCCGCTGGGGGCGCACGGGGCGGCGCGGCTGGACCTGGAACTGTGGACGGAGACGGTAGCCGATGAGGAGTTTCGACTGGCGATGCGGGCGGGCGGGGAGGCGTTGCTGGTGGGGTGGCGCGGCTAGGCGGGGTCGGGCTTGTCGGCCGGGAGGGTGAGATTGCCGGCCTCGGCCGCGAAGCGCTCGTCGACCAGGCCGCTGACCGGGTCGGCGACGCGCCGGAAGGCGGTCAGCAACGCGCGGGCTTCGTCGGTGAGCCGCGAGGTGCCGCCGCCGGGCCCGCCGGAGGTGGAAATCAGCAACGGAAAACCGGCAGCGGCTTCGGTCTCCTGGAGCTTCTTCCAGGCCGTGCGGTTGGGCAGGTCGAGTTCGCGGGCCGCCGCCGAGACCGAACCGAGCCGGTCGACCCGCTCCAACAGGTCGGCCCGAAAGCCGCTGAGCAGAACCGCGCGGTCGTCCTCCAGCCACACCTTGGAACGAACACGCCAGCGGTGCGGGCGGCTCCCGAACATTGGCGGTCCTCAATTCGCGACGGCAGGCGAAGGCGGTCGCCGCAATTCTAGAGGCCGCCGGCATCCGCCGGTTTCTCGGCCCCGGCATTCGCGACCCTGTCATGCCCGAGCATCACGGTCGCCAAGATATTATTTCGGTACATAAAATCCAATTCCGCTATCATTCAAAACGATGATCGCCCATCGGGGGGCGACTGGCAAGGGATTGGGAGTCGGGCGGCTTGATTGCACTGGCGGAACTGGGCGCGGGACAGCCGGCGGTGGTGGAAGGGGTGGACGCCCACGGATTGATGCAGCGGCGGCTGCTGGACCTGGGCTTCGTGCCGGGCACGTCGGTTGAGTTGGATCAGCAGGCCCCCTTTGGCGACCTGCGCGCCTATCGAATCCGGGGCTCGGTGTTTGCCCTGCGGGCGGCGGAATCGTGGAGCGTGAAGGTCCGGCCGGCGGAACCCGGGGACGAGGCGCGATGAAGGCCACCGGGAGCGTTATGGAGGTCGCGACCGGGTCGTTCGTGGTGGCCCTGGCCGGCAACCCGAACACCGGCAAGAGCACCGTCTTCAACGCCCTGACCGGGCTCCACCAGCACGTCGGGAACTGGTCGGGAGTAACCGTGGGGCTGGCGGCCGGGACCTATCGCCACGCCGAACGCGAATACCGGATCGTGGATCTGCCGGGGACCTATTCGCTGGTGGCGACCAGCGAGAACGAGGTGGTGGCGCGGGAGTTCCTGGTGTTCGAGGACACCGACGTGGTGGTGGTGGTCGTCGATGCCTCGGCGCTGGAGCGCAATCTGGGCCTGGTGCTGCAAATTTGCGAGTTCACCGGCCGGGTGGTGGTGTGCCTGAACATGATGGATGACGCGGCGCGGCATGGGGTGGAGATTGATGTGGCGGGGTTCTCCGCAGAACTGGGCGTGCCGGTGGTGGCGACGACAGCCCGCGACGGGCTGGGAATCGCGGAACTCCGCGCGGCGATCGCCCGGGTCTGCGCGACCGACGACCAACCGGCCCCGCGCCCGGTGCGCTACCCGGAGGACGCCGAGGAGGCGGTGACAAAATTGATGCTGGACATCGTCGCCAAGAACCCGGCGCCGGCGGCGCCGCGCTGGCTGGCGGCAAGGGCCCTGGAAGGTGACGCGGAACTGGTGCGCCGGGTGCTGGCCGGTGAGGCGACAGACCGGCTGGAGCTGCCGGCGGTGAGCGCGGCGGATGCGGAGCGGATGGCGGCGGCGACGACGGGAGCGCTGTGGGTGGAGGTGGGCCGGCTACTGGATCGGGCCGTACAGACAAGGGCGGTGGACCGGCCGCGGCTGACGGCACGGGTGGACCGGGTGCTGACTTCGGCGTGGGGCGGCTATCCGCTGATGTTCGTGGGGCTGGTGGCGGCGATGTGGCTGACGATCACCGGGGCCAATTATCCGTCGCAGTGGCTGGCGGCGGAGCTGTTCTGGATTGCCGACCGGGGGCACGAGGCGCTGGCCTGGGCCGCGGCGCCGGACTGGCTGGGCGGGGTGCTGATTGATGGGGTCTACCGGGCGTTGGCCTGGGTGATCGCGGTGATGCTGCCACCGATGGCGATCTTCTTCCCGATCTTCACGCTGCTGGAGGATGCCGGCTACCTGCCCCGGGTGGCCTTCAATATGGACCGGATGTTCGCCCGCGCCGGCGGCAGCGGGCAGCAGGCGCTGACGATGTGTATGGGCTTTGGCTGCAACGCCGCCGGGGTGACCTCGTGCCGGATCATCAGTTCGCCAAGGGAGCGG
>CAZVZW010000127.1:0-2317 GCA_964631365.1 uncultured Chloroflexota bacterium
CCCGGCCATCTCCAGGATGCTTGGCGCGATGTCCGCCGGTTGCACCAGCCCGCCCTCTCCTGGTTTGAACTAGCCCAGGTGCTTACGGACGACCTCGCCGAAGCGGGTCGCGCTGGCGTCGATCTCCGCGTCGTCGGACAACACCGTCACCCCGAACTGGGTGCCGAGCCCGGGATCGGCGACGCCGATGCTGATGTTGATCGAGCGGCGCAGCAGATCGTCGGTCTGCGGCAGCATGCCCTGGTGGTATTCCATATTGCCGCCTCGCTCCAGGTAGAGCGGGTGGTTCCAGGGGGTGCGATCGCCCCAGACCATCCGTTGGTTCATAAAGTGGTCCATGTTGCCGTAGACGTGCCAAGCGCTGTCATCGACGACGTCGGTGCCAAGTTCGGCGGCCACCGTGCGGGCGATCTTTTCGTCCGGAAACACTGCCCCAAGCACGGTACCGCATTCGCCGTCTTCGTCGGTGATGTCGCGGTATTCAAGTCCCGCGACATCACCGATTCCCTCCCGGTAGCGGCGCTTGTTGGCGCGGAGGCGGTCCAGGATCGAGTCCAGCTTGCGCAGTTGCGCCAGCAGCACCGCCGCCTGCAACTCGGTGTATTTCATGTCGTAGCCGATGATCGGATTCTTGCCGATCTTCGAGCGATCGCCGCCGGGGATGTAGCCCTGGTCGTGGATGGAGTAGCAGCGCTCGTAGACCGCTTCGTCGTTTGTGATCAGCATGCCGCCCTCGGCGGAGGTGATCGGCTTATAGGTGTTGAAACTGAAGGCCCCGATGTGGCCGTAGGTGCCCGCCGCTTTGCCCTTGTAGGTCGCCCCGCAGGCCTGGCAGCAGTCTTCGATCATGAAGATGTCATGGCGGTCGGCGATAGCGCGTAGTTCGTCCAGCCGCGCCGGATTGCCCAGCATGTTCACCGGCATGATCGCCTTCGTGCGTGGGGTGATCTTGGCCTCGGTGTCGACCGGGTCGAGGGTGAAGGTTTGGTCGATTTCGGCGAGGACCGGAACCGCAAATGCCCAGAGGACCGACGAGTACGTCCCGATGAACCCGTAACCGGGGACGATTACTTCGTCACCGGGGCCGATGCCGAGCGCGGCGACCGAAGCGAAGAGCGCTGATGTGCCCGAGTTGAGCGCCAGGGCGTGACTGACCCCGCTGCGCTCGGCGAACATCTTCTCGGCCTCATAGACCTTGCCCTGAAAGCGGGCGTCGCGGCGGCCGGCCAGCGTGACGCTGTGGCGGAATAGGTAGCCCTCGCGCAGCAGCGCGGTGACTTCTTCGATCTCCTCGTCCCCGATGAATTCCATTCCCGGTCCGGGCATATCCGGCCTCCAGTCGCGTTATGAGAACCATCGATTCAGCCGCTCATCGCCGTGGCCGTGCCCGGATCGGGCGGCGAGTGCAGCATGCCAGTCGCTCGGGGGAATTCGCAAGTTGCCGGGTCAAGCCCGACCGCTGGTTGGCCATGGCCGCGACGACGCTGCTAGCGTTACGGTGGAGAATGCAGGCGCACCGGCGACCGCCACCGGAGGGATGCTGCATGGAATTGGCCGTCCAGGACAACCTTGTGCCCGGCGCGACCCCGGCCGAGAAACTGGCCAACGTCGCGGCCTGCGGAGTCGAGGCGATCGAGCCGTGGTTCTCGTTCATTGAGCAGGCCGGCGTGGAGTTTGCACCGGCGCTGCGCGATTCGCCGGTGAAAATGCGCAGCGTCTGCGACGACCCGCGTCGCTACCTGGGTATCCGCGACGCGACCCACGCGGAACGGCTGGCGGAGGCGCTTAGAGCCCTCGATAGCTACGCGGCACTGGGCGCAGAGACTGTCATCTCGATCGGCGTGTTCGGTCCGGCGCAGGAAGGGCACCAGTGGAACGCGGAGGCCGACACCTACGTCGAGGTGCTACAGCGCCTCGGTGAGCACGCCGCCCAGGCGGGGATGAACCTGGTGATCGAATGCCTGAACCGCTACGAGACGCACTTCATCAATACCCTGGCCCAGGGCAGCGCGATCGCCCGCCGGGTCGATCTGCCGAACGTGAAGATCATGGCCGATTTCTTCCACATGAACCTGGAGGAGACCGACATGGTCGGGTCCATGCGGGCGGCCGGTGATCTCCTGGCGCATGTCCACCTGGCCGACTCGAATCGCTTCGTCCCCGGGCGCGGACACACCGACTTCGCGCCGGGACTGGATTACCTGAAAGAATCTGGCTACGACGGTGTACTGGCGATGGAGTGTTGCCTGGGACCGCGCTGGCAACTGCTGGGCCATCACGGGGCGGACTTTGTGGCCGAGATCAGCTCAGCGGCGAC
>CAZVZW010000127.1:2417-4637 GCA_964631365.1 uncultured Chloroflexota bacterium
CATGGTGGATCGCGAAAGAGCCGACCACCACATCAAACGCCTCGGGAAGGCCATCCGCGATTGCGGCCTGGTGGAGAGCTACGAATCCGCCGGTGCCTACGCCGAGACCCCACTGTCCTGGGCGCCGACCCCGGAATCGGCGTGGTGCGGGATCTTCGATGGCGCCGAGATCGCGACGGCCCTGGAGGGCATGCTCGCGCAACAGGCTCCCGACGGCGCCTGGCCGCTGAACGTCCCCAACACCAGTGCGGCCTCCGAGTTCGAGTGGAAGGCCCACCTCGCGATCCGGAACCTGCTGACCCTGCGCGCCTACGGCCGCCTCTGACGCCGCAATCTAGTTCCCGGTGTGCGCTCGCAGCTTGGCGTACATATCTTCCAGGATGAACCGGGAGTCGATTGAGGAATACACCCGAATCGGTCGGTTCGCCCCGGTGTGGAGGTAGTTCATCCCGGCTGCGAACTCTGGCGCCGGTCGCCACTCCCAGACGCCGCAGGCCGGGTTCAGCACCACCCCCACCGCCGGTGAATCGCCGAGGCTGCGGTGCTCCATCGCCATCGGCCGTCGGGCGTTATATTCCACCAGTTGCTCCACCAGGTATGCGCCCAGTCGGCCGCAGGGGTGCACCTGCTCGTACAACTCGGCGTAGCCCACCGTCATCTGTCGATAAACGCTCTGCGGTATCTGCGAAACTTCCAGCGCGGATTTGAAGACCACGTTGGCGGCGTGAATGTCGTTCGAGAGGTTGTACTCCGACCCGCCCACCGGCCACGGGCCGCCGCCGATCCAGACCACGTGGACATTGCGCTGCGTGATGCCCGGGTCCATCAACAGTGCCGCCGCCATGTCGGTCAGCGGTCCGTAGAACAACACGTGCAGCGGCCGGTCATCATCGCGATTGGCCTCCCGCACGATCAGCTCGGCGCCGGCTGATGGCACCGCGGTCGCTTCGTCGGGCAGCGCATGGGTCGCGCCGTCGGCCACCGTGACCGGTTCGTCCAGATCCAGCAGATCCAGCAGCAGCATGGTCTCGTCGTGGCTGTCGCGCTGGCTCGTCTTCGACTTGTGGTCGCCGAAGTGCGCCGGGATAACGCCGTGGATTTCGAATGCCGGCATGAGCAGAGCGTGGACGATCGCGAACTGGTCATCGGCCTCGTTCTTAGCATCGGTATTGACGATCACGCGGTGATTCTTCACCACCGGAAAGTCCCACTTCATAGCGCTTGCGCCCCCATCAATGGGCTCGCTCGGGGCCCCGATCGACCATGTCCCGATAGAAACGCTCCACGCGACCGGCGTCGAACTCGTCCAGGTCTTCCTGCCAGCCCCAGGCCAACAGGGTGTAGGCGGCGGTGACGCGGTCGTAGGGCGTGGCGACCAGCTTCACCTCGCCGAACAGGCCATCCGGGAGGCTCCGGTACAACTTACGAATCTCGTCGGCGCGGTCCCCGCAGTCGGCGTCGCAGGGGTACAGCACGACAATGCCGCCGTGCTCGAGATTGTGTATCCAGGCGCCTTCGGGGACCGGCTCCTCGAAAACACCGTAGTTGCTGGGATTGGCGTAGTGATCGCCGGAGGAAGGCGGGTAATGGTCGCGGGCGACAATAACGCCCTCGTCGACATGCTGCGCGCCTTCAACAGGTACGGAATACCGTTCGGAGACGGCCGCGATGGCCGCTTCGGACTCGGGCGCGGACTCGCCGAACAGCGAAAACGCCATGACGACGACCAGCCCGATGCCTCCGCCGATCAACAACGTCACCACCAGCCACGCGGGCGGCCGCCAGCCAGCGCTACTCGGCGTGCCACGTTTGCGTCGACGGCGTCTGGCCATGTGCCCCCGGGGCTGGACGAACTACTGCTTATCGCCGGCGCCCGCGGACGGCGGGGACGGTCGGCTAACGGGCAATTCTAGCGGCCTTGAACAAGGCCGCCCCAACTGGACTACCAGCCGATGTCGTACCGGAGCACTCTGGCGTTGATGATCGTGATTACCCCGGCAACGAGCAGCAGCATGAACGAAACCGCCGAGGCGTAACCCATCTTCAGGTATTCGAAGGCGTTCTGATAGACGAGCACGACGACCGTGAGGGTACTGTCGAGCGGTCCTCCCCACTCGCTGGTATTGGCCTGCCCCTGAGTCATGATGAATACCTGCACGAACATCTGCAGAGCTCCGATAAAATAAACAATCACCACAAAAAAGGTAGTAGGAGCCAGGA
>CAZVZW010000128.1:0-4589 GCA_964631365.1 uncultured Chloroflexota bacterium
GGATCGCCGGCGCCACCGACCACGCTGGCCTGGCCGGCAGTCGCCGACACCCGATCTGCAAGCCCGACCTGTCGCCGAGTGATATTCGCCAGCGTCACCCCGGTCTCCGGCGAGATCAACGTTGCTCCCGTCATCATTGCCAGATCGATCAAGACTTCGCGATCGCGTTGATGCTCCGCCGGAGCTCGAATCGGCAATGCCTGCAGCGTCCCAGCCTTCATGTTGGCCAGCAAGAAGCCGAGCACGTCGTCGCCGAAAGCCGGCGCTACCAGCACCACTCGATGGGGCCCGTCTCCCGCCATTCGATCCAGCGCCGCTACCAGGTCGTCGGTGCCCGCGAGTTGCCGATCGGAAACCAGGATCAACGGCTGCTCGAGCTCCGCCAGCCCCGGACCGGTGCAGAAGAGATGTGATGCGTACCCGTACGGAAACCTCATTCCGGACACAGCGCGGACGCCGGTGGTCAGCCCGGGCCCGTCCCGCACTTCAACCGCGTCATCCCGGTCCACCAACTCGAAGGCCCGGCGGACCGCCGCCGCGATGTCAGGATCGCCGCTTGAGACCAGGCCCACCCACTCGATCTCGTCGCCGGACTGAATCGGTCGCGCGAGCCGGGTGAGCTCCCGGTCCACGATCGCGGCCGCGCGCTCGATCTGGCCGCGCAGCAGCATCGGGTCGGCCCCCCAGGCGGTGGCCCGCACCGCGCCGCGCAGCACCGCCTGCGCCAACACGGTGGCCGTGGTGGTGCCGTCGCCGACGGTCTCGCTGGTTTCGAGCGCCGCTTCGCGCAGGATCTGCGCGCCGACATTCTCCACCGGGTCGGGCAGTTCGATGTCGCGGGCGACGGTCGCCCCATCATCGACGATCAGCGGCCGCCGGGCGTAGGCGGCGGTCTTGCGCTCCAAGCCCACGGGCCGGCCCGCTGGTCCCAGCGTCGTCCGGACCGCGTCTGCCAGGGCGTCGGCTCCCCGCAGCAGGGCTGCCGGTCCCAACTCGGCGGTAACGACCGCGATCTTGCCCGGCAGCCGCCTGGGCGGCTTCTCCTCCCGGTTCGGGAGTTGCGGCTCCGGCGTGAACCGAACCGCTGCGTCCGTCATCAGCAGCGCAGTCGCCACGCTGACCGCGACGCTCAACGACGACCGCACAACCGTCACCGGATCGAGCACACCGACGGCGAACAGGTCCACGAACTCGCCGGTGCGGGCGTCGAATCCGACGTTCGGATCTGCCGTGGCCCGCAGCCGTTCCACGACCCGCGCGCCGTTGACGCCGGCGTTGGCGGCGATCTGCCGCACGGGTTCCGCCAGCGCCCGTCGCACCACATCCACTCCCACAGCCTCTTCGCCGGTCCCGTCGAGGTTCTCCAGCGCGCGCGCGGCGTGCAGTAATGAGACCCCGCCGCCGGGAAGCGCCCCACCCTCCAGAAACGCCAGTGCCGCCGCCACCCCGTCCTCCACCCGGTGCCCTACCTCGCCCAGTTCAGCTTCCGTGGGCGCGCCCACGGAGATAATGGCCACCTTGCCGTTCAGCCGCCGGGCCCGCTCAAGGATGCGATCGGCCTCCAGCTGGCCTCCCGTCGCCTTCGCGTCCTCCTGCAGAAGCGCGATCCGGGCCGCGACGCGGGCGGGATCACCGCGCGGCTCGGCGATCACAAATTCTTCGGCGCGCACCACCGCCCGGCCAGCCCGACCGAGCATCGCCGGAGTCACCTCCGCCCAATTCAGCCCCCGTGCGGCCGCGATAAACTCGCCGCCGGTGGCGATCGCCAGGTCCTCACAGATCTCCTGCCTGCGGCGCGCGAAGGCCGGCGCCTTCACAATTGCGGCCTCGAAGTCACCGTGGCGCATCGCCGCCAGGAACGCGCCCGAGACCGAATTGTCCACATCGTGGCAGGTTATGAGCAGCGACTTGATGCCCGCTTGACCCAGGGTTTCGAAGAACGGGGCCATCAGGTTGGCGTCGCGCAGTCGCTGGTCGGTGATGAGGATGTAGGGTTCGTCCAGGACCACTTCAGCGGACGGAGAATTGATGAACGCCGCCGAGATGTATCCTCGTTCCCAGGTCAGGCCGTCAATGCTCCGCAGGGTGGATTCCGTGCCGCGCCCGGCCGTGACGATCACCGATCCGTCTGGCCGTGTCTGCTGGATGGCTTCGGCGACGAGCTCGCCGATGGCCGGGTCGTTGGCGGCGATCGCCGCCACGGCAGCGACTTCCCTGCGGTCGGCCACCGGCCGGGCGGCCGATTCCAGGTGGGCCACCACCGCCTTCGTCGCCAGTTCGATGCCGCGCCGCAGGGACATCGGATTGACCCCCGCGGCGACTCCGGCGTCACCCGCAGCAAGCATCGCGGCGGCCAGGACAATCGCGGTGGTGGTGCCACCGCCCGCGACCTTTGCCGCCCGGTCCGCGGCCTCGAACATGAACCGGGCGCCCATGTTCTCGAATTCATCCGCCAGCTCGATGGACCGCGCAATGGTCACACCGTCATTGGTGATGATAGGCGGGCGCGGAGACTGAGCGATGATCGCGTTGCGTCCCCGCGGCCCCAGCGTCGTTCTGACCGCGTCAGCGACGGTGTTGGCTCCTCGGCGCAGCGCCGCCCGTGTCGGTTCCCCGACCAGGACCCCGGCCTCGGACCGGCGAGGAAACGGCGGTCGAAATCGGAGGTCGGGAGCCTCGAGGTCGTAATTCGTCAAATCGATTCTTCCCGGAGCGGACGCCGCGACGGATGGTCTTGGATTCTACTGGCGGGGCGAATTGGATGGGAATCGCGCCCGGCCGGCGAGTGCTGGCCGGCAGCGAGCCGATGCGGCCACGATGGCGGTGATGACGGTAGGATCGGGCGACGGTGTTGGCGGGAAGTCCCGCCGGAGTCGAAATCCCGGTGCCGCGGCCGGGTCAACAGTAAAGGTCGTAGCCCATATGCCCTCGATTCACGCCCGACCGATTGGCAGGGCGAGAGAAGTACGACTCGGCGACGCCGCTGGCGAATCGCTCCGACGGGGACTGCGCCGCGTGGCGGATGCGGTGGCCGTGACCTTCGGACCTGGTGGACAGGCGGTTCTGCTGGAACGCGAAGGAGGCGCGCCCATGGTCTCCCGGGACGGCTACACCGTCGCCAACGCAATCTCTCTCCCCGACCGGATGGAGGATATTGGCGCGCGGATCATGCGGGAGGCCAGCCAGGCGACGGCCGAGGAGGCCGGAGACGGCTCGACAACTGCCACCGTGTTGGCCATCGCGCTGGTGGACGAGGGCGTCCGGCTGATGGCGGCTGGTGCGAGCGGCATGCTGCTGCGTCGGGGGATCGAAGCGGCGGCGACCCACGTAGGCCGGCAACTCGGACTCCGGGCCAAACCCGGTGACGATGAGAAGACCCTGACGGCGGTCGCCACGACTGGCGTCGGTGTGGCGGACGGGGGGCGCCTGGTCGGCCAGATGGTGGGAGCCCTCGGCGGCGACGGGCAGATCCGGGTGCAGGCCGGGCCGGTGCCCGGCCTGCAGGGCCGCTACGTGCGGGGAATGCAGGTGGACCGGGGCTGGGCATCGCCGCGATTCATCACCGATCTGCTGCAAGAGACCGCCGCCCTGGATACGCCGCTGATCCTGCTGACGGGCGACCGGATACAGGACCCACGGCTGATGGCGGCACTGCTGGGACGAATCGCAACCGTGCAGCCGAACCGGCCAGTGGTGATCGTTGCTCTCGAGTTTGGCCAAGCGGCCCTCGAAATGCTGACGGTCAACGTGCAGAAGGGGGCGATTCAGGCCCTGGCGATGGCGGCACCGGGGATCGGGCAAGGCCGATTCGAAATACTGCAGGACCTTGCCGCGTATACCGGCGCGACGGTCCTGCCCGGTCTGGGCCTGGCGCTGGGACAGGCGCCCGAGTTCCTGGAACGCGCCCTCGGGTCCGCCGGTCGCATCGTGGCCTGGCGCAGCGCCGCGCTGATTGCCGATGGGGCCGGCGAGTCCGCCGCCGTGGCCGCCCGGGCCGAAGTGATCCGGGGGCAGGTGGAAGCGTCGTCACCAGGGTTCGAGCGGCGCATTGCCCGGGAGCGACTGGCTCGGCTTGCCGGTCGGGTCGGGGTAATTGAGGTCGGAGCGGCCGCCGAGGCCGAGCGACTCGACTTGATGAGACGTCTGACCGGAGCGGTCAAGGCGACGAAATCGTGCCTCCGCCACGGCGCCGCGCCCGGAGGCGGGTCGACTCTGGCCTGGATCGCCGACGAGATCGATCCGTCCGGTTGGCCGGAGAGCGAACGCCAGGGCATGCTCGTCACGAAACGGGCACTTACGGCGCCGCTCCGCCAGATTGCCGCCAACGCGGGCTACGACGGGGACCTCGTGGCGGAAACCCTGATGTCGAAGGAGCGGGGGATGGGATTCGACGCCGTCACCGGTCGCTACCGCGATCTGCGTGAGGCGGGAGTGGTGGATTCGGTTGATGTGTTGAGATCTGCGGTGCGGCATGCCGCCGCGGTGGCCGGCACGGTGCTTTCCACCGGCGCGGCGGTGCACTACTCGCCCGGGGTTCAATGGCCCCACGACTCCGAGGACGCGTCGCCGGTGCTCTGAGTGTGCCCCGG
>CAZVZW010000129.1:0-4555 GCA_964631365.1 uncultured Chloroflexota bacterium
GGCGATCGTCGGCAACGTCTGCATGGACATGTTCATGATCGATGTGACGGCAATCCCGGGAACGCGCGCCGGCGACGAGGTGACCCTGATCGGCGGCGGAGCCGATTCGCCGGTTTCGGCGGACGCCATAGCGCGGGCGACCGGCACGATTCCCTACGAGGTGATTTCCCAACTACTGCCGCGGGTGCCGCGGGTCTAAACAAGGAGTTGTACGCGATGCCGGAGGTTTACCTACACAGCTGGAATTATCGCGACGATACCTTCGAAACCGCGGTGGCGCGCGGGGCAGAGTTTGGCTACGACGGCATCGAGGTCTACGGGGGCCATTTCCCGGATGCGGCCGATCCAATCGAGGGAATTGAGCACCTGTGCAAGGTGGCCGGGCAAGGGGGAGTGCCGGTGAATGCGGCACCGCTGATAGTGGATGTGTTGACGGTCGACGAGGGCCAGGTGGCAGCGCAGACGGCAGCGGCGGTGGAATTGGTGACAGCGGCGGGAAGGCTCGGCATTCCTTCGCTGAACGCGATGATCGGCTGGCTGCGGCCCGATGCGGCAGGTCGCGACGGCTCGGCGCTGGCGACGGAAGCGCATTTCGGGCGGGCGATCAAGCTCTGCGGTGAACTGGCGGAGGCCGCGGCGACAACCGGGGTCGGGATCACGCTGGAAACCCACATGCAGACGATCCACGACGTCGCCGCCAGCACCCTGCGCATAATCGAGGCGGTGGACAGCCCCCACCTGCGGGTCAACTTTGACGCCGGAAACATGTACTCGGTGGGCCATAGCGAGCCGGCCGAAGAAGCGCTGGATCAACTACGCGAACACGTCACCTACGCACACCTAAAGAACTGCCGCGAGATCAACGGCCAATTCGACTATCACTGGTCGCTGGCCGGCGGCGATCTGGACTACCGGCGGCTGGTCGCGTCGCTGGTCACGGGCGGTTTTGGCGGGCCGTACTGCATCGAGTACTCGGGCAGCGGGGACCGCGACCACGCCAGCCGCGAGGACCTGCGCTACCTGCGCGGGCTCTTTGCCGATCTCGGCATTGCGTAACGTGGCGAACGCCTGATGGCGGAGTTCAGTCTGGCGGAGGTCCGGGCGGCGCTGGGCAAGTCGCCGGAATCGGGCGACGACGCGGTGCTGCTGAGTGGTATCCAGTTCGATTCCCGGCAGGCGGAACCGGGAGAGCTGTTCGTGGCGCTGCGCACGGCCAGCGACGACGGGAATCGCTACATCGGCGCGGCGTTCGAGCGCGGGGCGGCGGCGGCGATCGTGGAACGGGTCGATCCCGGGCGCCCGGCCGACCGGCAGGTGCTGGTGGCGGACTCGCTGGCGGCGCTGACGGCGCTGGGGCGCCACTTCCGCGATCGGGCGACGGCGACGGTGATCGGGGTGACCGGCAGCAACGGTAAGACGAGCACCAAGGAGGCGCTGGCGGCAGCGCTGGCGACATCGGGGAACGTGGTGCGCTCACAGAGGAGCTTCAACAACGAACTGGGTGTGCCGGTGACGCTGGCGGAGATCGGCCGGGGGACGGAGTTCGCGGTGGTGGAACTGGGCGCGCAGGTGGTGGGCGAAATCGCCGGCTACTGTGAAATCGCGCAACCGCAGCACGGGGTCATCACCAACGTCGGGCGGGCGCATGTGGGGCTGTTTGGTTCGCCGGAGAACGTTGCGCGGGCGAAGGGGGAGCTGGGCGAGTACCTGGGACCGGAGGGAGTGCTGGCGCTGAACGCCGGCGATCCGGCTTCGCCGGCGATGGCGAAGCGGAGCCGGGCGCGGGTGGTGTGGTTTGGCAAAGAAGGCGTGACGGCGGCGGTGGAAATTGCGCCGGATTTCGCCGGGCAGACGGTGCGCCTGGCGACAGGCCGGGAATCCGGCGAGGTGCGGATCGCGGCGATTGGCGAGCACCTGGGGGAGAGTTTCGCGGCGGCGGTGGCGCTGGGGCTGGGCCTAGGACTGGCTTTCGAGCGGCTGCTGGAAGGGCTGGTCCACTTTCAACCGATGCCCCATCGTATGCAGGTGCATAGATTCGGCGGGGCGGTGATCCTGGATGACACCTACAACGCCAACCTTGAGTCGTGCCGCTACGCGCTGGGAGAAATGCGGCGCGGGCGACCGGCTGGAAGGCGGCTGGCGATGCTGGGAGACATGATGGAACTGGGAGATTTTTCGGCGGAGGATCACGCGGCAGTAGGCCGGGAAGCGGGCTTCCTGGACGGGCTGGCGACGGTCGGCGAGGACGCGGCAATCGTCGGCCGGGAGGCGGTGGCGGCGGGGCTGGGTAAGGGCCTCTGGCGGCACTTTGCGGCCAGCAGTGAGTCGCTGGAAACATCCCGTGACGGGGTGGCGGCGGCGACGGACTGGCTGCGCGACGAGGTGCGGGCCGGTGACCTGGTGCTGGTTAAGGGCAGCAACGCTCTGGGACTGACGCGGGTCATCGATGCGCTGGTTCCGGAATCGTAGGCGGCTACTTGTCGGCGGACGTACCCTCGTCGTCGACGTTGACGGTGTAGGACTTCTGTGAACCGGATCCGCGATCGCCCCGAAAGACGATTTCGGCCCGGCTCGCAGCGTTACCGCGTAGCTCATCGGAACCGAAGACGCCGATGCCTGCCACCCCGAGCACGAAGACGCTCAGCAGGATCACGGCGGTGGCGGTGTCGATGGCGCCGCGGCCGAGGTAGAAGATGGTGACCACCGACGCCAAGAGGGCCTGGAACAGGGCCAGCGCGGTCCAGAGCCGGCGGGCGTGATCGGAGCGTGCCGCCAGCAGCAGGCCGGCGCCCCAGGGCAGCATGAAGGCCCCCGTGATGGAGACCAGGAAGAGGCTCTGATCGCCGGCCTGGCTGTCGGCGGGCCCGAGGGCCTCGGTGACGCGGGAAGGCGTGAGAATGGCCAGCAGGCCAAGCCCGATGGCCCAGAGCCCGAGCCACAAAAGGGTCAGGCGTAGACCGGGTTCGCGGTTGCTCACGAGCGGGACCGTTCCTCGATGGTAGTTGACGCCACCGGCAGTTTACTCAAATGGCCGGCAAAGAGCGGCCCGGAGCGGGGTCGGGCGGGACGGGGCGGTTCAGGATGGCGTCCAAAACGCGGGCGGCCTGGACGGTCGGGGCGACGTCGTGAACTCGCAGGATGTCGACCCCCTGCGCAATGCCGGCGAGGTTGGCGGCAATACTGCCGGCCCCCCGGTCGGCGGCGCCATCACCGAGGGCGTGACCAATGACGGACTTGTGCGAAACCCCCAGCAGGAGCGGTTGACCGAGCCCGTTGAAGATCTCCAGGCGTCCGAGTAGTTCGACGTTCTGGGGCGGGGTCTTGCCGAAGCCGATGCCAGGGTCGACGATTAGATGGCCGAGGGGTATCCCGGCGGCGACCGCGGCATCGAGCAAGTCGGAAAGCTGCGCGTGGACCTCGGCGACGACGTCGCCATACTCCACATCAACGAAGTGTCCGCCGAGTTCGCCTTGGGCGGGCGGGGCGGCGCGGTTGTGCATGATGACCAACGGACAACCGGCGGCAGCGACGGTGGCGGCCATGGCCGGGTCGGCGGTGGTGCCATGGATATCGTTGACCATGTCGGCGCCGGCCGCGAGAGCCTGACGGGCGACCCCGGCCTTGTAGGTGTCGATTGAGAGCGGCAGTTGCGTGATCTCACGGGCGATGGCGATCGCCGGCAGGACGCGTTCGAGTTCTTCTTCGGCGGAGACCTGCGCCGCCCCGGGACGGGTGGACTCACCGCCGATGTCGATGATGTCGGCACCGCCGGCGACGGCGGCTTCTACCCGGGCGCGAATGGCGACTTCGTCGCTGCCGACGCCGTCACCGGCGAAGGAATCGTCGGTGGCGTTGAGGATGGCCATGACGTGGGTGCGGGCACCCCACACGAACGTCCGGTCGCGGATGACCAGCGGAGCGGGACGGGGGCGGCGCGGGCCATCAGCGGGCGGGACGGCGCCGGCCAAAAACTGCGCGAAGCCGGGCTCGGCGGTGCGACCGTGGGCGGCGGCGGCCACAGTGTCGGCGGCGCGGGCGACGCGGTCGGGCGGGACGCCTAGCGCCTCGGAGTAGCCCAGCGCCTGACGGGCGTAGGCCGCCGGGTACTGCAAGAACTGGTCGAGTAGGCGGCACGCGCCGGGATCGTCCAGGGAAACCTCCATTGAGCGCCGATGCTCGCGCTCGGATAGATTATGCCGTCCCCCCGGCATCAACGCAGGCAACCATGAACGAAGACGCACAGAACCAGGCGATGGAGAACCCGTCCTATCGGCGCGATCCGCTGGCGGTGGATGGCGACGGCCGGGTACTGGCCCCGGCGGGCCACGCGGCGGCCGAGTTGCACAGCCATACCCGTCACAGCGACGGCACCCGCACGGTTGAGGATAACTTCGCGCTGGGGCGAGCGCGCGGGCTGGCGGTGGTGGCGACGACCGATCACGACATGATCGACGCGGCGCTGCACGGGGCAAAGGTGGCGGCGGAGCACGGCATCGAGACGGTGGTCGGGCAGGAGATCACGACGCGCCGGCATCACCACATTGTGGGCCTGTAC
>CAZVZW010000130.1:0-4509 GCA_964631365.1 uncultured Chloroflexota bacterium
CCTTCGGGCCAGCGAGAACGACTGCCCCGTCGGTCCGCCCGGCGGCATCGACGCCACCCACAGCACCAGTTCGCCCAGTTCATCGGGATGCTTCACCCGCTCGCTTGGCGCGAACGGCGGGCTCTTGCCTTCGAACTCCGCCAGCACCGATTCGACGCTGCTGCGGTCCTTGGCCCAGTCCACGTTGGTCGTCGCCACCAGGCCCGGAATAATGTCGTTTACGTCGATCCCGCGATCCCAGATTTCCAGCGACAGGCAGCGCGTCAGCATGTGCGCACCGGCCTTAGCGGCGCTGTAGGACGAGTTACCCGGGCGCGGTTCCAGCCCCATTCCGGAAGTGATATTGATTATCTTGCCGCCCGAGGGGATGTCATCGAGGCAGGCGCGGATCATGTGATACGTGCCAAACAGATTGATTTCCACCGCCTCCCGCCAACCAGCCGGAGTGCTCTCGGCCAGCGGGGTGACCTCGAATCCGCCGCCGGCGTTGTTCACCAGGATGTCGATCTGCCCGAACTCTGCCACCACCGCGCCGGCGAACGCCGCCACCGGTTCCCAGTCGGCCACATCCACCGGCATCGCCAGCGCCCGGCGTCCCAGCGCCCGGATCTCGCCGGCCACCGCGTCGATTTCGCCGCTGCTCCTTGAGCAGAGCGCCACGTCCGCCCCGGCCTTCGCCAGGTACAGCGCGATCGACCGCCCGATCCCGCGCCCGCCGCCGGTCACCACCGCCACTTTGCCGGCCAGGTTCTGCTCGCTCATGGGTGCCTCCGCACTTCCTGCATGTTCAATTGCTCCATTACATCGGATGTCGCGCCAGTGAGAAGAACTGTCCCGTCGGCCCGCCCGCGTCAAAGCCCGCCACCTTCAAGAACAGCTCCGCGACCTCCCGCGGGTGCTTCACCCGTTCGGCCGGACCCCACGGCGCCTCGCGGGTCTCGAACGCGGTCACTATTTCATCAATGTTCGCGTGTTCCGACCAGTGGACCTCGGGAGTCGCCGTTAGGCCGCGATTCACTTCATTCACCAGGATCTGGCGCGCCCACACCTTCAGCGCCAGGCAGCGCGTCGGCATCGTCTGTGCCACCTTCGCCGCCGCATTGTACGCTGCGTCATTCGGGTTCGCCTCCAGGCCCTGGCCCGACGAGATATTAATGATCTGCCCGCCGGGTCCGAACCGGCCAGCGGCCCCGGCTCGAAGTTCCCGCCGGCGCTGTGTGCCAGCCGGTCGATCCGCCCGAACCGCTCCACGACTTGGCCCACGAAGTCGCTCACCTGCTCCCAATCAGCAACTCCACCGGCAGCGCCAGCACGCCGCGATCCAATGCCCCGATTTTCTCGGCCAGCGAATCCATTCCGGCCGCCGCCAGGGTCGTCACGATAAACCGCCCGATGCCCCGCCCCGCTGACCACCGCGACTTGGCCGGTCAGATCGGTAGACATCATTGGCGTCGGGCCGCCCGGTCCGCGATTGTTGGCTGGTGGCCTCGTATCTTGGTCGAACCCGTCCGGGAAGACAAACCGGCGGGTTCGCCGGACGACCCGGTTCTGAGGCACAATAGGGTGCTTCCCATTTTCGTCGTTCGCAAGGAAGCAATGCCCGCCCGGCGCTTCCTACAGGAAAGGCCTCAAAATGAAACTGTCTGAGCGAGCCTTGAACCTGGCCGAATCGGCCACCATGGCCGTCAGCGGGCGCGCCGCCCAGTTGCGCCGCGAGGGCAAGGACATCGTCAGCTTCGGCGCCGGCGAGCCCGACTTCGACACCCCCGATCACATCAAGCAGGCCGCCATCGACGCCCTGAACGGCGGCGCCACCAAGTACGCCACCCCCTCCTCCGGCATCATCCCACTCAAAGAGGCAGTTGCCGCCAAGCTCGCCCGCGAAAACGCGCTCGACTATGCCCCCTCCCAGGTCATCGTCACCGTCGGCGGCAAAGAGGCCCTCTACCTCGCCTTCGCCACCCTGCTCGACGAAGGCGACGAAGTCATCATCCCCGCCCCCTACTGGGTCTCCTACCCCGAGCAGGCCGCGCTCTGCGGCGGCGTGCCGGTGCACGTGCTCGGCGATGTCGACAACTCCTTTAAGATCACTCCCGCCCAGCTGGAATCTGCCATCACTCCGAGGACCAAAGCCTTCGTCTTCAATTCCCCCAGTAACCCCGGCGGTTTCCTCTACACCCCCGCCGAGGTCGACGCCCTGGCCGCCGTGCTCGAGGGCAAGGACATCGTCGTCTTCAGCGACGAGATGTATGACCGCATCATCTTCGGCGACGACTCCTTCAAGAGCTACGCCACCGCCTCCGCCCACGCCTACGACCACACCATCACCTTCAACGCCGGCTCCAAGACCTACGCCATGACCGGCTGGCGGGTCGGCTACGCCGCCGGCCCGGCCGACATCATCAAGGGCATGGCCAAGATCCAAACCCAGACCACCAGCGGCACCTTCACCTTCGGACAACACGGACTCGTCGCCGCCCTGAACGGCGACCAGGCCTGTGTCGAAGAGATGCGACAGGAATTTGAGTCCCGCGCCGAACACATCCACGCCCGGCTCAACGCCCTCGAAGGCGTCACCTGCCCGCGTCCCGCCGGCGCTTTCTACGTTTTCCCCGACGTTTCCGGCACCTTCGCGAAGCTCGGCGTCAGCGGCTCTATCGAGTTCGCGCAGCGCCTGCTCGAGGACTCCCACGTCGCCGTCGTCCCCGGCGAGGCCTTCGGCGTCGATTCCGGCGTTCGCCTGAGCTTCGCGACCAGCATGGAGATGATCGACAAGGGACTCGACAGCCTGGAGAAGTTCCTGGCCTAGCCGCGTCTCTGCCGGCCAACCTGCCGCCGGCGCCTCTGTCGGCTAATTCACCTTGTCAGGCCCCGTGCCGGGGTTAGCCTCGGGGCATGAAACGCATGCTTAGAAAGCTATCCGCCTTCGCGGCGCTGCTCGGGCTGGCCCTGGTCGCCGGCTGCGAGCAGGACGCCGCCGTCGAGCGCGAAAGGGTCTACCTGGTCGGTTCCGGCGAGGAGTTGCTCGAGCAGGACACCGTGCAGGCCAGCTACAGCCCCGACTTCCTCCGCCCTAACTACGGTCCGCAATTTGTCAGCGCCGCCGCCGCCGATCTCGAACTACGGGACATTTTCTTGGGACTCGACATCAACTGCGAGGCCCGCGCCTACCCGGTCCGCCTGCTCAACGTTCGCGAGATGGTCGAAGACGTCGTCGGGGGAGTGCCGGTCTTCGTCACCTGGTGACCGGTCTGCTACACCGGTCTTGTGCACGACCGGCGGGTAAACGGGGAAGCCTTGACCTTTGGCAACCGCTCGCAACTCTACAAACTCAACATGACCTGGTGGGATCACGAGACCGGGAGCGTCTGGACCCAGCTTCTCGCTGAAGCCTTGCTCGGGCCGCTGGCCGGCGCTCGCCTGGAGCAGTTACCGGCCTTCACCGGCCCCTGGCAGACCTGGCGGGACCAGCCCCCCCGACACCCTGGTCCTTGAAGAGTCCGACGAGAACTACGCCGCCGAAGATCTGAAATATGAATTCTTCGTCGGCGTGGCCCGCGGCGATTTCGGCGCGCCTTCTACTTCCTCCCCCTCGCCGTCGCCGGCGCCATCAACGAAACCTTGGCGATCTCCCCATCCTGGCCGCCGCCGACACCCGCGGCATCTGCATCTTCTCCCGCACCGTCGACGATCGACTCTTCACGTTCGACTTCACCGACGGCCTCCTCACCGACCGCGAGACCGGCACCATCTGGGACCCGTTCAGCGGTGCTGCCACCGCCGGCCCGCTCGCCGGCCGGCGCCTCGCGCAGATTCCGCACACCGCCTTCATTTGACTGGGCTGGCAAATCTTCTATCCCACTAGTACGTACTTTCCGGGATATGGGCAGTGGGAGACGGCGCCCGGCTAGCGCACCGGCGGCTGCGGCCGCGCTGATAAGATGCTACGCCTTACGACCGGAGGGTCCCTTTGAACACCGTTACCACCGAATCCCTGGCGCTGCTCGTCAAGCCAGCATCCGCGCACTGCAATCTCGCTTGCGACTACTGCTTCTACGTTGGCAAGCTCGAAGACGACGGCGTCCTCAGCGGCGACGCCGGCTTGATGATGTCGAAGCGCGTGCTGGCCACCTTTACGAAGCAATACCTGGAAATGTCCGGTCGCGATCCCAGCATTGCCTGGCAGGGTGGCGAGCCCACTCTGATGGGACTCGACTTCTTCAAGCAGGCCATCGAATACCAGGCCAAGTTCGTTGGGCCGGGCCAGTGCGTCGGCAACGCCCTCCAGACCAACGGCACCCTGATCGACGAAGACTGGGCAAGGTACCTCAAGGAAAACGGCTTCCTGGTCGGGCTCAGCATCGACGGCCCGGCGCTCCTGCACGACCATTACCGGATCAACAAGGGCGGCAAAGGATCGCACGAGAACGTCGTCCGCGGCCTGAAGTTACTGCAGGAATACGAAGTCGACTTCAACGCCCTGATCGTCCTCAACGACGTCACCGTTAA
>CAZVZW010000131.1:0-4434 GCA_964631365.1 uncultured Chloroflexota bacterium
AGAACCTTACCGTTTCATTGTTAATCATCCTGGCATCGGCCATCTCCTGCAAGGTTTCGGCGGCCAGGTCGCTGTGCCCGTCAAGCTCGTGGTAAAGATATGAGGCAACCTTGGCGTGGTTGGTAATGCCGCCCATGTCGCGGCTGGCCAGTGGGCCCAGCGAGAGGAACCGGGCGCCGAACCCGAAACGAACTGCGTTGTCGATGTCCTCAACGCTGGCGACACCTTCGACCGCCAATTCGATCGCCTGGCGCGTCAGCGAATGCTGCAGCCGGTTGGCTACAAAGCCGACGATGTCGGTGTTGACGAGGATGGGCACCTTTCCCATTTCCGCCCAGGCGGCCAGTGCCCGCTCGATATGCACCTCGTCGACCTTCGGATGCTTGATCACCTCGACCAATGGGAGGATGTGGGCCGGCAGATAGAAGTGACTGCCGATGACCCGTTCGGGGTGCTGGCAGACCTCGGCCATGTGCCGAATCGGGATCGTCGAGGTGTTGCTGGCAATCGTGATCTCCGGGGGAACCAGGGCATCGAGCTCGTGGTACAGCTCCTGCTTGGCGTCCATGTTTTCGAAGATTGCCTCGACGACAAAATTGCTCCCGGAGACCGCGTCCTCCAGCGATGCTGCCTCTACGATACGGCTGACGACTTCGTCCTCCTCTCCGATCAGCAAATCATGCCGCGCAATCTCAACTACGTAGTCGCGCATATCCGTGACGGCGCGTTTCATCGCCTCGGGGTCTCGATCGAAGATCCGAACCTGCTCGCTTCCCTGGGCCATGACCACGCCGACCTGCGGGCCGACCAGGCCGAGACCGATCAGGGTTGATTTCTCAAATACGCTCACGCGAAATACCTCAATTCAGTGTCCGGCGAGGTGGCGTCGGGTTCCTGCGGTTGTCATCCGATCTGTCAGTCAATTTCCCGGGCGGCACCAGTCGAGGATGACTCCGAAATAGTGCTCTTTGTCGTTGGCAAGCCCATCGTAGGCGCTGTCGATGTCGTCGGGCGACAGCCGGTGGGAGATCAATGGTTGCAGGTTGAGCTTGCCGGCGAGAATCAGGTCGAAGGTCGTTTCGAGGTTTCCCTGGAGCGAATTTCGGGTGCCCCGTATCGGTCGCGTCGGGATGAGCCACTCGAGGGCGCTGCGGTAGTTCAGCCAGCGGAACTGCAGGTCCAGCATCTGCGGCCCGATGTCTGTCTCGTAGGAGCCGCGCGGGTTGCCCAGGAGCACCACCTGCCCGAACGTGGCGGTGTGGCGGGCGGCGGTTTCCACCACCTGTGGGCTGCCGACCGCGTCGACCGTGATCTCCACGCGCGGATCGCCGGCGACGGCGGTGATGGCGTCAGCCAGCGCATCTCCGGTCTCGCCAAGCACATGCTCGATCCCGGCCGCTCGCGCGGCCTTCCGGCGTCCGGCGACCGGATCGATTCCGATCACCCGGGCGCCGGCAAGCTGGAATAGCTGAGCCGCGATGTTCCCTACGACTCCCAGCCCGAATATGGCGACCCAGTCATTGAGCTGCACATCGCTGGTCTGCAGGGCGGTGAACGCCACGCAGGCCATCCGGCAAAGAGCTGCTTCCTCGGCCGGGATGCCTTTGGGGACGGCCAGCAGCATTGTATGGTTGCCGCCGTCCTGTGCCTGAAGGTGGTGCGACGTGTGGCGACCGAAACTGAAGACCCGGTCGCCCGGGATGATGCCTTCCACTGCGGACCCGGCGGCGATCACGCGGCCGGCGTTGGCGTAACCCGGGGCCGAGGGGTACTTGGCCACGGCGCCGTCCCAGCTGGCTGCCGGCCGCGTGCCGATGTACGCCGAAAGCTCGGTGCCAGCGCTGATGAAGCTGCACTCGGTTTCGATTAGCACCTCGCCGGCGCCGGGCTCGTCGGGTACCGTCACCGCTTCGAGGCGGGTGTCGCCGACACCATGGATGAAGACCTGCTCTGCGTTCATTCGAACCTCTGTCGATCAGTGACGCCAGCGACTACGTCCAATCCAGCAGAACCCCGTGATAGGTCTCCTTGTCGTTCAGGAGACCTTCGTAAGCCTGCTTGATGTCGGTCGGCTTCAGGCGGTGCGAGATCATCGCGTTTACATCCAGTAGATCGCGCTTGATGAGGTCGTGGATCGTGTGGATGTTCTCGACTATTGAATATCTTGCACCCGGCACCGGCAGCGTCGGTGTCAGCCACTCCAGCGCCCCGCAGAGCTCGATGTGCATGGCGTGGATTCGTTCGGTCATCGGGGTGAAATTGGCTTCGTAGGGCGCGCGCGGACTGCCCAGAATCACCAACTGGCCCCAGGGAGCGGTGACCTGCGCGGCCTGGTTGATGACGCCGGAGTGTCCGACCGCATCCACCGTGATGCGAGCGCCCGGGCTGCGGGTGATCATGCGGACGACCCTGTTCATTCCCACTGAGTCGACATCTATCTGCGGATCGGCCCCGGTCATTTCCATGATTTGCTCAGATACTCGTTCCGGTGGCTCGTCGCCCAGAACGTGTTTGATTCCCACTTGACGCGCCAGATCGCGCCGCGAGGCAACCGGGTCCACGGCGATCACCCGGGCTCCCGCAAGCTGGAAGAACTGGGAGCAGAAGTTGCCGACGCTGCCCAGGCCGAAGACCGCCACCCAGTCGTTGAGCCGGAGCGAACTTTGCACCAGTCCGTTCATCGCTACCACCGCCATGCGAGCCGCGGCGGCGGTCTGTGAATCGATGCCTTCCGGGACCTTTACCAACAGGTGACCCACATCGTTTTCGCCGGCCCCGGGAGCGAAGGGCCGTACATGCAGGTGGGAGGCGTGCCGGCCGTAGCAGAACACGTGGTCGCCGACTGCAAAGTCTTCGATTCCATCCCCGACTGCCTCAATGTGGCCGACGTTCGAGTAGCCGGAGTCCCAGGGGTAGGAGTTCCAGTTGCCGGGCTCCCAGACGCTCGAACTGAGCGCCGTGTAGTTGGCGAGTTCGGTGCCGGCGCTGATGAAGGTTGCGACGGTCTTGATGAGCACCTCGCCGGGCGCTGGTTTGTCCGGGACCTCGATAGTCTCCAGGAGCACCTCGTTCTTTGTCGGTACCAGTACCCGCTGTACTTCCATCTCTGCCTCCTCTGAGGGTTTCGCCGGTCGAATTGTGGTGGCCGCCGGGGCCGTTAGGTCCAGTCGAGAATCACGCCCCAGTAGTGCTCCTTGTCGTCTAGCAGCTTCTCGTACGCGGTGGCGATGTCTTCCGGGCGCATCCGGTGGGAGATCAGTTCATTGATCTTCAGCCTGCCGCGTCGGATCAGGTCCAGGTAGGTCTTGATGTTGCCGTAGGTCGAGCGACGATGGCCGCGAATCGGGTACCGCGGAAACTGCCATTCGAGCGCGCCCTTGAACTGAACGAAATCCCAATGGACCGGCCGGATCATTGATGTCAGATTGCCCTCGTGTGGCGCGCGTGGGGACCCGAGAATGATTACTTCCCCGGCGTGGGCTGCCACCTGGCTGGCTTGGTCGACGACCAGCGAATCGCCTACGGCATCAATGGCGACATCGGCGCCGTGCCCGCCACTGATCTCAAGAATCTCGGCGCGTGCTTCTTCGCCGCCGCTGCCGACCACGTGCTCGATACCAACCCGCCGGGCAAGCTCGCGCCGGGCCGCCATCGGGTCTACGCCGATCACGTTGCAGCCCTGGATGGTGAAGTATTGCGCAGCAAGATTACCGACCATCCCCAGACCGAATACGACGACCCAGTCGCCGGCCTGGGCGGTGCTGATCCGCAACGAGGTGATCGCCACCCCGGCCATTCGGGCGGCGGCCGCGTCCTCGGAACTCACGCCATCCGGGATCTTCACGACCATGTCGCTGGTCGCGCCTCGCTCATTGCCTTCGCCCTGCACCGCGATTGCGGAGGGATCCAGAAGGTTAGCGTAGTGGTGGGAGGCATGCTTGCCGAAGGTGAAGACGCGGTCTCCGGGATTGAGGCCCGAAATGGAGTTGCCGGTGGCAAGGACCCTGCCGGCGTTGGCGTAGCCGGAAGCCCAGGGGAAAGCATTCCAGCTGCCGGGAAGCCGGGTGGTCGGATCGAGCGCGGTGAAATTGGCCAACTCGGTGCCGGCGCTGATGAAACTCTTTTCGGTCTCAATGAGGATTTCGCCCGGCCCCGGCGCATCCGCGATATCGGTCGTCTCAAGCGCGACGTCGTGTACGTCACGCACCAGTACCCGCCGAATCTCCATTGATCTTCCCCGCTCTTTCCGGTGGCTTGTGGCCTGACGGTAGAGCCGAGCTTATCGAATCGCCGTCCTCCGTGCTCGCCGTCTGGCCTTTGGGTTGGCGAGGCAGCGATGATCGCTAACCCGTGATGGAGAAGGGCGCCCGAATGGGCCTTCGCGAACCAAGCACGCGATCGAGCCGCGGGGCTATGCTGGCGGGGAAGTGCTTC
>CAZVZW010000132.1:0-4334 GCA_964631365.1 uncultured Chloroflexota bacterium
GTCTCGGCGGCCGGCGTACGCACCCGCCATTGCCGCGAACTCAACCCCGACGGCGCCGTCTGGGTCGAGATGCCTCGATCTGAATCAGGGGAAGCGTCCGGGACGGATCCGGCCGAGGCAGGCGGTGTCCTCGCTGCTGGCGGCGCCGTCTGGCATCGCTTTCCGGAGCTGCCGGAGTCGGGCGACCCGAACCTTGTGGCGCAGGTCCGGCTGGTCGAACAGCGCGCCACGGTGAATCAGCGACTGACCGGCGCGGCCCCTCGCTCCCCGGTCGCGCTGGTGTGGCCGGACGTCGCCGCCGACCGGGACGAAGCCGCCGCGGCCCGCGAGGAGTTCTTCGGATTCGCGGCGGCGTTCGTCGCCCACGGCATCGCCTTCACCGTGCTGCCCGCGCCGCTGTTGGAGATCGATCGCCTCGTGGGCTTCGCGGCGATTGCGCTGCCGGCCGCCCGTGATCTCGGCGATCGTCAGTCCCGCGCCTTGCGGCGGTTTGTCGCCGGCGGCGGCGGCCTGTTGGCTAGCTACACGAGTGGCCTCAACGACGCCGGCGGGAATCCGCGCCGCAACTGGGATTTGGCCGGCCTGGTCAACGCCGAGTTTGGCGGCCATATCCTCGCCCCGGGGCCGGACCACGTAGCGATCACGCGATCCGACGACTGGCTGAACGCCGGGCTGCCGGCCGGCTTCGCGATTCCCGCCGCCGGGCGTCAGACGATCCTGCGGCCGGCCGAAGACCGTAGCGTTCTGATGAGTCTCGAGTATCGCGGCCGCGCCCAGCGGCTCGCGACCGACATCCCCTATCTGCTCGGTTCAGATGACCTTCGGGTCATCTATTGCGCCGGTGAGATCGGCCGGACCGCCCTAGCGGGCGACATCCCCGGGATTGGCCGCCTGCTGGCCAACGCGATTCGACGGGCCGCCGATGGCTTTGCCGTCGAACTTCGTCCCACTCCGGATGTCGAACTGCACGTCCTGGGCGGCGAGTCGCGGGTATTCGCCCATCTGCGCCGGACCGCCGGCTCTCCCGGTGATGCGGCCGATGTGGCGGTCGGCCTGACGTTTGCGGCCGGGCGGCCGCCGGTCCAGGCCAATCTGGTCGCGGCCGGGGAGGCCGCGGAACTGGAGATCGCCGACGGTTGCGCCTGGGCGATCGTCCCCCGCCTCGGGGACTGGGAACTGGTGGAGTTCGTCCTCGCCGACTAGGGGCCGGAGTCCGACCGGGCCAATCCCATCTCCACGAAACGCCGCTCGACCATGGCGCGCGAGAGCCCGATCCGCTGCGCCAACCGGCCCGGCGCACGGACCTCAAACTGCTGGCACCAGGCCTCGAGCAGCCGTTCGGGCAGCAGGAAATCGGTGGCGAAGCGATCCGCCTCGCGCTCGATCCCGGGGCGGCGCCAATCATCCAGCTCCTTCGTTCAGCGCCGCGGCCGCCCCGGTTCGGGTCATCCGCGAAGCTAGTCCCGTCGAGATATTTCGGTCCGTGTGGGAGGCCACCTGGCAGGCGTCGGCGGCCGATGTAGCTAGACATAAAGTTGGCACCCGGCTTAGAATCCAAACCGCGTCGATGTCGTCAGTCTCCTGGGGACAGATACTCGGTCTATGCGATTTCTTGTTCGATCCGGCGGCCGCCTCATGGCCGTGATCGTCTTCCTGGCGATGATGATTCTGGTCTTCACCCAGTCCGGGGCATCGCCGGCCCAGGCGCGCGCCGACGCCCGCTCGACCCAGCTTGCGCTCCAGATCGAGGCGGTCCGGCGAGAGAACCTGGTACTAGAAGAGCTGGTCAAGTTTCGCGAGTCCGACAACTTCGTGATCTCCACCGCGAAACGCGAACTCGGCCTGGTTGAAGCCGACGACATGGCCCTCGAGCTGCGCGGGCAACTGGAGCGCCGCCCCGTCGCCGCCCGGGCGGTCGCTGCCCCCGCGGTCACCGTCGAGGAGGCGCCGGGCCTGTTGGATTTCGGTTACATTAGGGAGTGGATCGCGCAGCTGGCGGGGTCCGAATAACCCCCGACAGGTTTTCTCCTGGTGAGGATCAACATCAAGCGGATCGACCCCTCCCTGCCACTGCCGCGCTATGAGACCGACGGCTCGGTCGGATTCGACCTGATCACCCGCGAAACGACCGCTGTGCCGCCAAGATCGTTCGCACTCGTGCCCGGCAACGTCGTCGTGCAACTTCCCCGTCACCACATGCTGTTGGTGTCTTCGCGCAGCAGCACCCCCCGCCGCACCGGCCTGGTCGTCCCGCACGGGATCGGGGTGGTCGACTCCGACTATCGCGGCCCCGAAGACGAGATCAAGGTCCAGGTCTGGAACGCGACCGACGCCGCCATCACGGTCGAACGCGGGGATCGCATCGCTCAGGGCATCATCGTCAGGACCGAGCGCGCCGAGTGGGAAGAGGTCGACGACGTTGGCCTCCGCAGCCGCGGCGGCTTCGGCAGCACCGGCTAGCTCTGGAGGCCACAGGAGGGCGTCCGTTGGAACCATCGGCGCTGGTGGAGTTGGTAGACCGCTTTTACCGCCACGAGGCCGGACTCAGCGAGGGCGACGTCGTCGTGCTGGCCGTTTCTGGCGGGATCGACTCCATGGCCCTGGCGCACGCCTCGCTGCAAATTGCCGCCGGGTCACGATTCCAGATTGCCCACTTCGATCACCAGCTGCGACCCGACAGCCGCGCCGACCGCGACCTTGTCCGCGAATTCGCTTCCAGGGCCGGCGTCGCCTTCCATTCCGTGGCGGCCGACGTCGCCGGTTTTGCCCGTGAAGACGGCCTGAGCATCGAGGAGGCTGCCCGACTGCTTCGTTACCGGCACCTCGACGCCGTTCGGCGCGAGACCGGCGCCCGCTGCGTGGCCGTCGCCCACCACCGTGACGACCAGGCCGAAACCGTGCTCCTGCGACTGATTCGCGGCAGCGGCCTGCGCGGCCTGCGGGCCATGCGGCCGGTTGCCGGGCACATCATCCGACCGCTGCTGAGGGTTGGCCGCGAAGACATCGTCCGTTACCACGCGGCCGCCGGGTTCGAGTACCGCGAAGACCCCACCAACGCCCTGCCGGCGGCCGATCGCAACCGCATTCGCCTCGGCGTGCTGCCGGCGCTGCGCGACATCCGCCCCGGCGTCGATGCGGTGCTGGCGCGCACGGCCGACACCTTCGACGGCGAGGTGGAGGTCCTGCGCTGGGCCGCCGCCGAGGCCCTGGAACGCTGCGATTCCCGGGATGTGCAGGGCGCCCTCGAGATCTGCCGTAATCCACTCGCCGGGCTTCCACCAGGGGTAGTCAGGGCCGTTCTGCGCCACATCGCCGAACAGCGATCCGGCGAATTTCTTCCACGCGCCGATGTCGATGCTGCCGCCGCGTTCTGCCTGGAGACGAAGTCTGGCGGTTCGATCCGTCTGGGTCGCTCGCTGCAGGTCCGGCGTAGCGCCGGACGGCTGCTGTTTGCCCCGGCGGGCGACTGGAACGCCGAACCCGACGCGGAGATCCCGTTCGATGTTCCCGGGCAGATCGAGCTACCGGCCCTCGGCGCCACCCTGACTGCCCGGGCGATCGAAGGGGACGCGGCGGCACATCTGGCTGCGACCATCGACCAGGCCGGACAGGATCGTGATCCGCTGGTCGCCGCCATCGATCGCGACCAAATCGCCGGGCCGCTGTTGGCCCGCGGAAGTCTTCCCGCCGATGTCTTCCAGGCCTTCGGTCGGGAGGACCCGGTGGCGCTCGGCGACTACCTGGCTGGCAAGCGGGTCCCGACCTGGCGACGGCCGTTGACGCCGTTGCTGGTCGCCGGAACGAAGATCGCCTGGGTTGCCGGCGTTGAGATCGGTGACTTTTGCCGCGTGCGCCCCGGGAGCCACCGGATCCTGGAACTGCGCCTCGAATACCGTGATCAGCGGCCCCGGCAACCCTGAACCGCTCCCGTCGGCGGCCCCGGCGGCGAGCCCCCGGCGATCCGAAAATTACACAGAATATCCCCGTTACGGTGATATCATTGCCGTCACGAAAGAGAGCGTCCCGGTGGGCGGTCGACAGCCGTTCGGGTTCAGGATTCGCCAATCACCAGGGGTCCGTAGCGGGTGCGTATCTTTCCAAATACGTCATGCGGGTAACAGCGTCGACGCGACCACCGTTGAAAATTTGGGTGATGTGGACGGCGCTGTCCGAACTCCCAAAATGACGTGCATCACCTCATCAAATCGCCAGCAACCTGGGCTGCTCGGAAGGGACCAACGTCGGTGAATAACCGCTTCATGCGCAACGGATTCGTGTACGGGGTGGTCGTGGTGGCCGTGCTGGCGGTTCTTTTCATGGTCTTCAGCCAGGAA
>CAZVZW010000133.1:0-4246 GCA_964631365.1 uncultured Chloroflexota bacterium
CAGGCCAGATGTTCGCCAAACAGCGGCTGATCGATCGTCTGGTAGTTCACGCAGGTGTTGCACAGGTGCGCGCCCATTGCTTCCAGGGAATCCAGGATGCGGCTCGCCCGCTTTGGCCAGATGTCGCGCTGTCCGATCAACTTCGCCTTCGCAAAGTCCACCGTCCCGGCGTTGGTCGTGGTCGGTATCGAGAACCGCGCGCCCCGGCCGACCATCTCCTCCAGGAACTCCGCCCCGGCCTCGCGCAATGACTCCGGATCCGACGCCAGGTGGGCCGTGCGCACCGGCACAAAGTCCTTCGCCACGAAGAAATCGCCCACCTCCACCTGGAACTCCAGCGCCGCCTGCGTCGCCTCGCCCTCCCGGCCTTCCAGCATCGCTTCCTCTTCCGGCGTTAAGTCCAAGCGGCTCGTCTCCCGTTGCGTAATCTGGCGCACCTGTTTTAGCAGACCCGGCCCATCATTGCTCTGACCGGTGCTTTGCGTGTCTAATGGTCGTCTGCCCACGACCCCCAGCGGAAGACAACGCCTTGACCGCGTCCTCGACGAGTCCGGCCGTAACCAGGGCATCACCGGTGATGACACGCGGCTTCGTCATGCTGATGATTGCCCTGGGACTCGGCGTCGCCGGCTGGATGCCGACCAACAGTTTCCTGTCGGTCTTTATGCGCGACGAACTGGGCGGCAGCGTCATGTGGGCGGCCTACCTGGTGATCGGCATGCACACCGGCGGTGCGACCCTGGGCCTGACCGCGGCGAGCTTCATTCGCCGGTTCGGCAGCAAGGCCACCTTCACCGTGGGACTCGCCGGGCAGGGCGGGTTCTTGATCGCCCTGACCACCCTGCCCGACGTGCGCTGGGCGATTCCGCTGGGCCCGTTGGCCGGCGTGTTCCTCGCCTATCACTGGACCGGGCTATCGGCCTACCTCATCGAAGTGGCTCCCCGGCAGCGGCGCGGCATGGCCAGTGGTATCGCCAGCCTGGTTGTCGTCCTCAGCCCCGGAATCTCCGGGCTGATACTGGGCTACCTGGCGGCCGAGCGCGGGTTCATCCTCTTCGCGATCTCGGCGTCAATTCTGCTGACTCTCGCCACCCTGGTGTCGTTGTTCGCGCTTCCGCGACTGCGAGCGCCGGACCTGGTGCCGATCGGCTGTCCGCGGGAGCACCGGCTCGGCTGGCCGGTACGCCGGGTCGTGCGGGTGGTGGAGCCGATCCGTCGTTCCACGCTGGGCGCCTTTGGGGTCCTGCTGCGCGACCGGGTGATTCTGCTCTCGATGATCGTCCGGCTCACTTCGTCGCTCTCGTTCGCCGTTTTTAACCTGCTGGCCGGTCCCAAGTTGATCGATGCCGGGGGTGGGCTGGAGTCGGTCGGGCTGTTTGTGTTTGGTGGCGCGGTGGCCGGTGGCCTGGCCCAATTGCTTGTCGGCGGCCTCTCCGACCGGCTCGGCCGCCGGCAGTTGCTGG
This sequence comes from uncultured Chloroflexota bacterium, assembly GCA_964631365.1. Taxonomy (GTDB): domain Bacteria; phylum Chloroflexota; class UBA11872; order UBA11872; family VXNJ01; genus JASLPR01. The sequence goes on from CAZVZW010000133.1 coordinate 1,464, forward strand.
TCTTCTCGACCCTGGTGGCCATCGGGTCGGCGTTTCTGTTCGGTTTCGCCGAGTCGATTCCACTGCTGCTGATCGCCTCCAGCCTGCACTGGTTCACCCAGAGCGCCTTCCAGACGCTCCTGGTAGCCCTTTTCGGCGACATCTCTCCGCCGGGCGAGACCGGAAGAGTAATGGCACTGCAAACCAGCGCCTTCTCCCTCGGGATGGTCATCGGCGCCCCGATCGCCGGTATCCTAGCCACGGTTTCGGTGCTGGCGGCGTTTATCCTCACGGCGGGATTCCTTGCCTTAGGATTGGTGGCCACTCTCCTCCTACCCGTGACGGCTCTGCCCGATGAAGAATCCGCCCGGTGAAACCAGGGCTCCGCCGCTGAGCCCATCCGCCGACCGAACCCGTACCTTCGAGCACGTCTGGCGCTGGTTCCGCATCGACGTACCGGCCCGGGTCCTGCCGCTGACCGCCATTCCGTTGATCTGGGCGCTGATCTGGGGCGGCGGACTTGACTCCATCGGCCTGTCCGCCGGGTTTGCGCCATGGGCCTGGCTGCCACTCCTGCCCCTCTCCATCGCCGTTGCGCTGGTCAGCGCCGAATTCATTCGCCGGCAGGGAGCCTCTGGAAGCCTCGCCACCCCCGGCGCGCTGGCCCTCGAACTGCCCTTCTTCCTGGCGCTCAATCCGATCGCCGAGGAACTCTTCTTCCGCGGCTTCGCCCAGGGGCGCCTCAGCGAACTCATCGGCTTCGTCCCGGCGCTTCTGATCGTGGCCTTCGTCTTCGGATTCCATCACGCCCTCGCCGGCTTCCAGCGCCCCTTCCTGATCCTCGCCACCGTCGGCGGACTGCTCTTCGGAGCCACGCTCCTTATCTACGACTCCGTACTTCCGGCCATCGCCCTGCACATCGCCGCCGACATCGGCATTTTCATTCTCGGACCGTGGTGGTCGGCGCGTTCCCGCCGGGCCATCCCCGAACCTGCTTGACTGCACCAACATGGCTACTTAGCATTCTCCCGGCAAGACCTCGTAGCTCAGCTGGATAGAGCGTGTGGTTGCGGACCACAAGGCCGGAGGTTCGAGTCCTCTCGAGGTCGCCACGGCGCCTGTTGGCGTGTCTACCGCCGATACTCCGCTTTCCCCATCGCCACCTGCCACCCAACCGTACTACCGGTATGCCGTCGCCTGCATCTCAAACAGCCCGGCGTAGGTGCCCCCGAGCCGCACCAGTTCCTCGTGGGTGCCGTTCTCGATGATCTGCCCGCCGTCGATCACCAGGATCCGGTCCGCCATCCGCACCGTTGTGAAGCGGTGCGAAATCAGGATCGCCATCTTGTCGCGGGTCAGTTCGCGAAAGCGCTCAAACACCTCGTGTTCGCTCTGCACGTCCAGCGATGATGTCGGCTCGTCCAGGATCAGCAATTGCGCGTCGCGCATGAAACCCCGCGCCAGCGCGATCTTCTGCCACTGGCCGATCGACAGGTTCACCCCACCCCTGAACCACCGTCCTAGCTGCGTGTCGTAGCCGTCCGGCAGGTCGGCGATCACCTCGTGCGCGCCGCTCAGGTCCGCTGCTCGCTCGATGCGTTTCTGGTCCGCCATATCCGGCAGCGATCCGTAGCCCACGTTCGTTGCCGCCGTCTCCTGGTAGCGCCCGTAATCCTGGAAGATCACCCCGATCTGGGTCCGCAGGTCATGCACGTCGTAGTCGCGAATATCCACCCCGTCGATCAGGATCTCGCCGGCGTTGCGCTCGTAGAACCGCGAAATCAGTTTTACCAGGGTCGTTTTCCCCGCCCCGTTGGCCCCCACCACCGCCACCGTCTGTCCCGGCTCGATCTTGAACGACACCCCCTCCAGCACCGGCGTTTCGGTGCCCGGGTAGGTGAAGTGAACATCCCGGAACTCGATCCCTTTGCCGATCGGCCTTGGCAGCCGTTGGGCTTCGATCCCCGGCTCCACCAGCGGTTCGAACTCCAGGAACTCGAAAAAGTTGTTCACAAACAGCCCGCGCTCGTAGATGCGCGTGATTCCTTGCAATAGCTGGTTGGTTGCCTCCACGGTCTGCTGGTAGGCGATGTAGTACGTGCCCAGCGCACCGATCCGCAGGGTCCCCAGCACCACCTGATAGGCCACATAGGCAAACACTCCGCCGCTGGCCGCCGCCCCCACAAATTGCAGCGCCGCCGTCGCCCGGGCGCTGCGCAGCGTCAGGCTGCGGTTCTCGCCGAAGAACTTGTCAAAGGTCGTTCGGTAGATATCGATCAGGTGGCGCCCCAGGTCGAAGATGCGCAGTTCCTTGATGTAGTCATCGTTGGTGATGAGCCAGCGGAAATAGCCCAGCCGTCGGACCTCCGGCGAGCGCCAGGTCTGCAGGCGAAAGCGCTCGCGGCTGAACTTCACCTCCACCAGCAGCGCCGGCAGCGTCGTCACGATCACCACCAGCACGATCCACCAGGCGATCGTGTACAGCACCGCGATCAGCGTTAGTAGGGTGATCGCGTTTTGTACCACCGCGAACGACTCGGTCACGATCTGCATCGGCCCCTCGCGGGCCTCACGCTGGGCGTTTTCAAGCCGATCGTAGAACGCCGCGTTCTCGAAGTAGGAGATATCCAGCGTCTCCGACTTTTCGAGGATCATCAGGTTGGTGCGGTTCGTGAACAGGTCACCCAGGATCGAACTCACGGCCCCACGCCCCGCCCGCAGTCCGAACGCCACGATCACGATTCCCGCCTGCAGGGCGATGAGCTCGCCGACCCGATTGAATTCGCCGGTTCCGGCGCGCAGGG